>NZ_JADPKG010000053.1:0-178186 GCF_023073875.1 Bradyrhizobium sp. 154 | reverse complement strand
CGGTTTTGGTCCACGGCATGGTGTCCTCCCTCGAATCTTTGCAAATCCGAAGGAATCACAAGCCGGCCAAAACCGCTCACCCTTTTTCGGTCAGGCTCTGAGGAGCGCGCTCTTGCGCGCGTCTCGAAGGATGCAGGCCCGCCTGTGATCCCCGCCCTTCGCGACGCCGCTTCGCAGCTCCTCAGGGTGAGGGAAATAGATTGGACGTGCCGCGCACGATCCCGGTTTCGCACCCAGCTCCGGAACGACACGCGAGCTACAGCGCGCCCTTCGCGAGCCGCTTCATCACCTCGTCGAGCTGATCGAGGTTGCGATAGTTGATCTGCACGGATCCGCCAGGATCGCGGTGATTGACGGTGACCTTGAGACCGAGCGCGTCGCTGACGCGCTTTTCCAGATCGACCGTATCGGGGTCCTTTTCCTTCGCCCCAGCGCGCGCCTTCTGCGGCTTGCGCCCCGGCACGCCCTCTTCATGCGCAAGCGCCTCGGTCTGACGGACGTTGAGGCCCTCCTCGACGATGCGCTTGGCGGCCGCGAGCGGATCGGGCACGCCGATCAGTGCGCGAGCATGGCCAGCCGTCAGCTCGCCGGTTGCGATCAAGGCCTGCACCTCGGCCGGCAGCTTCGTCAGACGCATCATGTTGGCGACGTGGCTGCGGCTCTTGCCGACGACTCTTGCGATATCGTCCTGGCTGCGTTTGAACTCGTTGGCAAGCGCGTGATAGCCCTGCGCCTCTTCCATCGGGTTGAGGTCTTCGCGCTGCACGTTCTCGACGATCGCGAACTCCAGCGCATCGCTGTCGCTGATGTCGACCGGGACGATCGGCACTTCATGCAGGCCAGCCATTTGCGAAGCGCGCCAGCGCCGCTCGCCGGCGATGATCTCGTAGCGATCCTGCGCGCCCTTCACCGGACGCACCACGATCGGCTGGATCACACCGTGCTGCTTGATGGAGTCGGAGAGCTCCTTGAGCTCGGCCTCCGAAAAGGTGCGACGCGGATTGCGCGGATTGGCTTTGATGAATTCGATCGGCACCTTGCGCTGCGCGCGCGGGCGATCGACATGCTGAGCCTCGCCGCCGACATCACCAATCAGACTCGCAAGACCCCGGCCCAGTCGCGAACGCGCTTCGTCGGCCATCGCCAGCTCCCTTGGATTCACTTGAGCGCACTCCAGAACTGAATTTCGAAACGTAGGGTGGGTAAGCGAAGCGTGCCCACCAGTGTGTGCGGAAGACGGTGGACCCGGCGAAGACACCTTTGCCACCCTACGGCCTCGTCAATGCGTGGTCCGCAGCTCGCGCTCGCGCTGGATCACCTCGGTGGCGAGCCGCAAATACGCTTCGCTGCCGACGCATTTGAGGTCGTAGACCAGCACCGGCTTGCCGTAGGACGGCGCTTCCGAGATGCGCACGTTGCGCGGGATCATGGTCTTGTAGACCTTCTCGCCCATGAACTGGCGGACGTCGGCGACGACCTGGTTCGAGAGGTTGTTACGCGAGTCGAACATGGTCAGCACGATGCCGTGGATCGACAGATTCGGGTTGAGCGTCGAGCGCACCTGCTCCACGGTCTGCAGCAATTGCGACAGACCTTCGAGCGCGAAGAATTCGCATTGCAGCGGTACCAGGATCGCATCGGACGCCGCCATCGCGTTGACCGTGAGCAGGTTGAGCGAAGGCGGGCAGTCGATCAGCACGTAGGTGTAGTCGGCATCCGGAGAGACATTGTTGTTGAGCGCACCGATGGCGTCGCGCAGCTTGAAGGCGCGGCCGGGCGTGGTGCCGAGCTCGAGCTCAAGGCCGGAGAGATCCATGGTCGAGGGCGCGATGTGCAGCCGCGGCACCGCGGTCGAGACCACAGCCTCGCGCAAGGCGGCTTCGCCGACCAGCACGTCGTAGATCGAACAGCTACGGTTGCGGCGATCGATGCCGAGGCCGGTCGAGGCGTTGCCCTGCGGATCGAGATCGACGATCAGGACGCGTTCGCCAATCGCTGCGAGCGCCGTGCCGAGGTTAATCGCTGTGGTTGTTTTTCCGACGCCCCCCTTCTGATTTGCCAGCGCCAGGATGCGCGGGTGGCCATGCGGCACCTCCGCTGCCTGTTCTTGGGCGGTCTGTTCTTGCTGCGGCTCGTCAATCACGGTCATCGTAAATTCCCCACTCAGGCCCCTGAACGCCTCACCCGCGCCGTTCGGCAGACGTCAGTTCCACGATCCAGCCGTCGCCGGTGCGGCTTGGATGAAGCTGAGGCCGAATATTCCAATATTTAGCGGCTTCGGTCAATTCAGCCTCTACATCTTGACCCTTGAGAAATAACGCTTTTGCGCCCTGGCGTATCAGCGGCTCCGCAAAGCCGATGAGTTGATGTAGCGGAGCGAGCGCACGCGCGGTGACGCAATCGACGGGGCCGGTGATTCTATCCACATTATCCCCGATTTCAGCGAGATGTACGACTCCCGGAGATGTGGTGACACGGATCGCTTCGCGCAGGAACGCGGCCTTCTTGGCGATTCGCTCGACAAGATGGACGCGAGCATCGGGCCTCCCGGCCATGGCGCAGGCCAGGACGATGCCCGGGAAGCCACCGCCGCTCCCGAGGTCGGCCCATCGTTTTGCCGCCGGTGCGAGATCCACGAGCTGAAGCGAGTCGGCGATGTGCCGGGTCCAGAGGTGCGGCAGGGTCGAGGGCGCGACCAGGTTGGTCTTGGCCTGCCACTCGCGGAGCAAGGCGATGTAGCGATCGAGCCGGTCTTCCGTTTCATCTGAAACAGGCGCGAGCTTGAGCGCCGCAATCTTGTCAGCAGCGATGAGGGCGTTCAGCGATTGATCGTTGGTGCCGGCGCTGTCGATCTTCGGTCTGATCAGCCTCGGCTCGGGCCGTCGACCGGCACCCTCGCCCGCCGCAGGTTTTCCTGATGACGATCTGCCGCCTCCCGGCCCGCGCTGTTTCACGTGAAACGCCTATGCAATCGCCTTCGAGGTCTTCCGTGCCTCGCGCCGCAGGTAGGCCGCGAGAATGCCGAGCGCCGCCGGCGTCATCCCATCGATCCGGCCGGCTTGGCCGACCGTGAACGGTCGGGCCTTCTCCAGCTTGGTCCGCACCTCATTGGAGAGACCGGGGACCTGCTGATAATCGACCTCCGACAGCACCATACCCTCGTCGCGCCGGAAGGCTTCGACGTCGGCGCTCTGGCGCTCCAGATAGACGTCGTATTTGGCGTCGGTTTCGAGGTGGGTCGCGATGATGGGGTCGATCGCCGACAGTTCCGGCCAGATCGCCCGGACCTGGCTCCAGCCGATATCCGGATAGGCCATCAGTTCGAAGGCGGACCGGCGCTGGCCATCGCGGTTCAGGGAGAGTCCGTGCTTGATCGCCTCGTTCGGAGTGATCGCAAGCGACTTCGAGAGCGCGCGGGCTGCGTTCAGCGCATCCATCTTGGCGCGATGATGCTGCATGCGGGCACTGCCGACACACCCCAAGGCGATGCCCTTCTCGGTGAGACGCTGATCCGCATTGTCGGCCCGCAGCGTCAGCCGGTATTCCGCCCGGGAGGTGAACATCCGATAGGGCTCGCTGATCCCGCGGGTGACGAGATCGTCGATCATCACACCCAGATAGCCATCCGCCCGGTCGAACACCGTTAGCGCCGCCCCGCTGGCGGAGAGCGCTGCGTTGACGCCTGCCACGATGCCCTGCCCGGCGGCTTCTTCGTATCCGGTGGTGCCATTGATCTGCCCGGCCAGGAACAGACCGCGCAGACGCTTGGTCTGGAGGGTCGGATCGAGCTCGCGGGGGTCGATGTGGTCGTATTCGATGGCGTACCCCGGACGGACCATCTTCACCCGCTCCAAGCCGGGAATGCTGGCGAGGATCGCGAGCTGGACCTCCTCAGGGAGCGAGGTCGAGATGCCGTTGGGATAGACAGTTGTATCGTCGAGCCCTTCCGGCTCCAGGAAGATCTGATGGCCGTCACGGTCGCCGAAGCGGACGATCTTGTCCTCGATCGACGGACAATAACGCGGACCGGAACTCTTGATCTGGCCGGAATACATCGGGGAGCGATGGACATTGGCGCGGATCACCTCATGGGTCACCGAGGTGGTCCGGGTGATGCCGCACTGGATCTGCGGGGTCGTGATCCGTTCCGTCATCACCGAGAACGGCTCAGGCGGTTCGTCTCCGGGCTGCATTTCGACGGCCGACCAATCGATCGTGGTGCCGTCCAAGCGGGGAGGAGTCCCCGTTTTCAGCCGCCCGAGGGTGAAGCCGGCGCGCTCAAAGGAGCCAGAAAGGCCCATCGCCGGTGCCTCGCCGACGCGACCGGCGGGCCAATTCTTCTCGCCGAGATGGATCAGACCGCGCAGGAAGGTGCCGGTGGTGACGACTATCGCCCCTGCCCGAAGCTCCCGGCCGTCGGCCAGGCGCAGACCGATGACCCGGCCTTCCACCACGATCAGCTCCTCAGCCTCCCCCTCGAGGACGGAAAGACCCTCGGTCTCCCGGACCGCGGCCTGCATCGCGGCCGCATAAAGCCTTCGGTCGGCCTGAGCGCGAGGACCACGGACAGCCGGACCCTTGCGGCGGTTGAGGACACGAAATTGGATGCCGCCGGCATCGCCGACCCGGCCCATCAGACCATCGAGCGCATCGACTTCGCGGACCAGATGGCCCTTGCCGAGACCCCCAATGGCGGGGTTGCAGGACATCGCGCCTACGGTCGAGAAACGATGCGTCACAAGAGCGGTTGTTGCACCCATCCGAGCAGCAGCCGCCGCGGCCTCACAGCCGGCGTGACCGCCGCCAATGACGATGACGTCGTAGTTCTCTCGCTCTGTTCGCATGAGCCAACTTCTAGCTCAGAGGTGTGAAAGCCGGAAGTGGAAACTAGGCGGAGATGTTTCACGTGAAACGGAGCATTCGAGGGGAAAGCGATTTCGCGAAAACAACCCCATGCACAGTAGACGAGCTATTGAACCTGCTGCGTTTCAGGTGAAACAAAATCACTGAAATGATCAAAAGATATCGCGGCGACGCATCCCAGAATCTTTCGTGGGCAGTCTGGATTATCGTGCAGTGATGCTCGTAACGACGGCCGGCGCCCCAACGTTTCACGAGGCAAAGGAACCACAGCATGTGTTTCACGTGAAACGCAAAGAGTGGAACAAAGGCTAGTTCTACAATGAAGAACTAATCCTACTTTCCGATGCAAAATTTCTGGAAAATGGCGCCGAGCACGTCTTCCACGTTCACCCGGCCCAGCACCCGGCCCAAGGCATAGGCCGCGGCACGCAATTCCTCGGCGGCGAGCTCTTCGCCCTCTTCTACAAGCTCCAAACTCCGGCGCAAGCTGTCTGCCGCTTGGCGCAACAGCTCGCGTTGGCGTGCCCGGGTCACCAATGCACCCTCGCTGCTCCCGAAGAATTCAGAGGCGAATTTCACGAGAGCATCGACCAGCTGAGGGATGCCATCGCCCCGGCTCGCGGAGATCGCGAACTCGTCCCGCGGCCCCGATCCCCCAGCCCCGCCGAGATCGACCTTGTTGCGCACGATCCAGATCGAGCCGCCAGACGGACCATTCCCGCCGCCGGCCTTCCGCAGCAACCGCGTCGCGTCCGGATCGATGGTCTGCGATCCCTCCACCAGCCACAGCACGAGATCCGCGTCTTCGGCCCTGGCCCGTGCCCGGCGCACGCCCTCTTGCTCGACAGGATCGTCGGTCTCGCGAATGCCGGCGGTGTCGATCAGCGTGACGGGGTAGCCGTCGAGATCGAGCTGCACCTCGATCACATCGCGTGTGGTGCCAGCGTACGGCGAGACGATCGCAACCTCGCGGCGTGCGAGCTGATTGATCAGCGTCGACTTGCCGACATTCGGCTCGCCTGCGATCGCGACCACCAGGCCATCGCGCAGCCGTTCAGCTTGGCCCTGTGCCGCAAGGACTTCTGCAATTTCGCGATGCAGCGCTCCGATCGCCTTGACGGCGGGCGCCAGAAGCTCGGCAGGCACGTCGCCCTCATCCGAGAAATCGATGCCGGCTTCGATCAAGGCCGAAGCTTCGATGATACGTTCGCGCCAATCGCGTGCACGATTGCCGAGCAGGCCCTGCAACTGGCGCAGCGCTTGACGCCGCTGGCGGTCGGTATCGGCGTGGATGAGATCGTCGAGGCCCTCGGCCTCGGTGAGGTCGAGCTTGCCGTTCTCGAATGCACGTCGCGTGAACTCGCCGGGCTCGGCCGCTCGCGTGTTCGGGATAGCAGAAATTGCAGCGAGGAGCGCCGAGAGCACAGCGCGGCCGCCATGGACGTGGAATTCGGCGACGTCCTCGCCGGTCGCACTTGCCGGCCCCGGAAACCAGAGCACGACCGCATCATCGATCGGCTGGCCCACGGCGTCACGGAGCAACCTGCGGCTGGCGTGCCTCGGCGCCGGCAGCTCACCCGCCAGCGTCGTCAGCGCCAAGCCAGCCCGTGGCCCGGAGACCCGCACCACCGCAATCGCGCTTGGCGGACGGCCGGACGACAGCGCAAAGATGGTCTGGTCTTGCGGATGCATGGCCTATTTGTCCGGCTGCCGGAGAAAAGGCAAACCTCCATTTCGAACGCCAGGCGGCATGATTTTGCTGCGCCACATCCCGCAGCAGAAGATTGCATTGCAGTGCAATATTGGCACAGCATTTTTGCTGCAGAACGCAGCCGTTCAACTCGGTCGGCTCACCGAATTGAAAACATTATCGTACTATATCAATGACTTAAATAAAAACGGGCTATGTAACAAGCCTCTTGCCATGCTGCAGGTTCACTGCAGCAAAGCTGCACAAGAAAGGGCGCCCCAGGGCGCCCTCCACTTTCCGTTGCACTGCACTCAGGTGTTCATCGAGTCGAAGAACTCCGAATTGCTCTTGGTCGAGCGCAGCTTGTCGAGCAGGAAGTCGATCGCGTCCATGGTGCCCATCGGGTTCAGGATGCGGCGGAGCACGTACATCTTCTTGAGCACCTGCGGATCGGTGATGAGCTCCTCCTTGCGGGTGCCGGAGCGCGAGATGTCGATCGCCGGGAAGGTGCGCTTGTCCGAGACCTTGCGGTCCAGGATCAGCTCCGAGTTGCCGGTGCCCTTGAACTCTTCGAAGATGACTTCGTCCATGCGGCTGCCGGTATCGACCAGTGCCGTCGCGATGATAGTCAGGGAGCCGCCCTCCTCGATGTTCCGGGCGGCGCCGAAGAAGCGCTTCGGGCGCTGGAGCGCGTTGGCATCGACACCGCCGGTCAGCACCTTGCCGGATGACGGCACCACGGTGTTGTAGGCACGACCCAAGCGCGTGATCGAATCGAGCAGGATCACGACGTCGCGGCCATGCTCGACCAGGCGCTTGGCCTTCTCGATCACCATCTCGGCGACCTGGACGTGGCGCACTGCCGGCTCGTCGAAGGTCGAGGACACCACCTCGCCCTTCACCGAACGCTGCATGTCTGTGACTTCTTCCGGGCGCTCGTCGATCAGGAGCACGATCAGATAGCATTCGGGGTGATTGTGCGTGATCGAATGCGCGATGTTCTGCATCAGCACGGTTTTACCGGTGCGCGGCGGCGCGACGATCAAAGCGCGCTGGCCCTTGCCGATGGGCGCGACGATGTCGATCACGCGTGCGGAGAGATCCTTTCGCGTGGGATCGTCGATCTCCATGCGGAAGCGCTGATTCGGAAACAGCGGCGTGAGGTTGTCGAAATTGACCTTGTGCTTGGCCTTTTCCGGATCCTCGAAATTGAGCGTGTTGACCTTCAGCAGCGCGAAATAGCGCTCGCCCTCTTTCGGGCTGCGGATATGGCCTTCGAGTGTGTCGCCGGTGCGTAAGCCGAACCGGCGGATCTGCGAGGGCGAAACGTAGATGTCGTCCGGACCCGGCAGATAATTTGCATCGGGCGAGCGGAGGAAGCCAAAGCCGTCGGACAGCACCTCGACGACGCCCTCGCCGACAATGTCGGTCTCGGCCAGCGAAAGCTGCTTGAGGATAGCGAACAGCAGCTCCTGCTTGCGCATGGTGCTGGCATTCTCGACCCCGTTCTCTTCCGCGAACGAGACCAGCTCGGCCGGGGTTTTCGACTTAAGGTCCTGAAGTTTAATTTCCCGCATTGGGGTGGTCCTGTGGGGTAACCTTGGAAGGGGTGCGAGGAGGCTGAAATGCGGACGTGAGAAGGTAAGGTCCGCAGGTCTGGCAAGGAGAGTGCCGGTGAGGCTTCAAACCTGATGCGGTGTCCGGCCTCTGGAAAGCTCAGACACAACCACATCCGCCTGCGTTGGGTGGGATACCGATAATATAGAAAATCGCTTCCTGCTCCGCAAGCCGAAGCGCCGAGGGATTCGTCGCGCGCATTGCCTAGAACGGCTTCACGATCACCATGATCACGATGAAAATCATCAGGACTGTCGGCACCTCATTGATAATCCGATAGAATTTCTGGGTCCGCGGGCGCCGGTCGCGGGCGAAATCCGTCAGCCAGCGGGAAAAAAAGCCGTGGACCGCGGACATTGCCAGGACCAGTGCCAGTTTTACGTGCAGCCACCCGGAAGTGAACCAATGGCCGGACCAGGCGAGATAAAGCCCGGCCAGCCAAGTGACCATCATGGCGGGGTTGATGATCGCCTTGAGTAGCCGGCGCTCCATGATCTTGAACGTTTCGGACTGCTTCGAGCCGATTTCGGTCTCCGAATGATAGACGAACAGCCGTGGCAGATAGAGCATGCCCGCCATCCAGGCGATGACGGCGATCACGTGCAGCGCCTTGATCCAGAAATAGAGGTCTTCAAACATGTGCCGTCCCGGATTCCTGCCGAGCATTCCAAACGCTGGGGATAGTAAGAACTCGTTAAGGTCTTACCCTGCACACTTATCCGTCCGTAGCGCCTTCCTCAAATCTAGAATCTTAGATTCTTAAGGTTTGAGTCTATGTGACCGTGGATTGGACTCACACAATTTCGTCCGCGGCTTCACGCGCGCTTGTTCACATCCATCAACATATCCTGCGCCCGTCTGGCCTGTCGGAATAATTGACCCGCGTTCAGGGGCTTGCGCCCGCCTGTCGGCAGCTTATCAAGAGGCTTGTCCGCGCAATCCCGTTGCCGTCGCGGAGGACCGGCAAACTTGTCCTGACGGGCAGCGGTGTGAAGAAAATTGGCCGTTGTCCCGCCCCTCCTGTCGCGCAACCCTTTCCGAGGGGTTAAGCTCCACAGAAATCCACAAATCACACCGCCTCCATACAAAGGGTTTTTGTGCCGACCTCGAACAATTATTTCCATCTGCACCTCGTCTCCGACTCCACGGGTGAGACGCTGATCACCGTGGCCCGCGCGGTCGCGGCCCAATACGCCAACGTGACGCCGGTCGAGCACGTCTATCCGCTGGTGCGCAGCCAAAAGCAGCTCGATCGCGTACTCGATGAGATCGAGGAGGCGCCGGGCATCGTGCTGTTCACGCTGCTGGAGAAGGATCTGGTCTTCAGGCTCGAGAACAAGTGCAAGGAGATCAACGTTCCGAGCCTGTCGATCATCGGCCCGGTGATGCAACTGTTCGAAGCCTATCTCGGTGCCGCGACCACGGGTCGCGTCGGCGCCCAGCACGTGCTCAACGCGGAATATTTCAAGCGCATCGACGCGCTGAACTACACCATGATCCACGACGATGGGCAGCACGTCGAAGGCCTCGACGAAGCTGACGTGGTGCTGGTGGGTGTGTCCCGCACTTCGAAGACGCCGACGTCGATCTATCTCGCCAATCGCGGCATCCGCACCGCCAATGTGCCGCTGGTTCCGGGCATTCCGGTGCCCTCGCAATTGGAAACCCTGACGCGGCCGCTGGTGGTGAGCCTGCATGCGACGCCGGAACGCCTGATTCAGGTGCGCCAGAACCGCCTGCTCTCCATGGGTGCCAATTCCGGCAGTGACACCTATACCGATAAGCAAGCGGTCGCCGAGGAGGTCGCATTCGCACGCAAGCTCAGCGCCAAGCATGACTGGCCACTGCTGGATGTCACAAGGCGCTCGATCGAGGAAACCGCCGCGGCGATCATGAAGCTCTACACCGATCGCCAACGCAACCGGCCCTCGGAATAGTTGTCGCCATGGGTCTGTGGCGCGGCACATCTCCGCTGATCCTGGCCTCGCAGAGCAGCGCGCGGAAAATGCTGCTGGCGAATGCTGGACTCGAATTCGTGGCCGCCACGGCTGCTATCGATGAGCGCGGCATCCAGGCGGTGTCGAAACTCTCAAACCCGCGCGAGATCGCCCTGCTGCTGGCGCGTGAGAAAGCCAAGGCGGTCTCGGCTCATTATCCCGCAAGCTATGTGATAGGCGCCGACCAGACGCTGGCTCTTGGCGAGCACCTCTTCAACAAGCCCGCTGGCCGTCTCCAGGCGATGGCGCAATTGCGCGATCTCTCCGGCAACAGCCACGAGCTGAATTCGGGGGTGGCGGTGGCGCACAACGGAAGGATTGTTTTCGAGGATGTTTCCGTGGCCCGCATGACGATGCGGCAAATGACGGAAGCGGAGCTTACGGCCTATCTCGACGCCGCCGGCGCTGCCGTGACCACCAGCGTTGGCGCCTACCAGCTCGAGGGTCTCGGCATCCATCTGTTCGAGCGCATCGAGGGCGACCATTTCACCATTCTCGGCCTGCCGCTACTGCCGCTGCTTGCGTTCCTGCGCCGCGAGAGGCTAGTTGCGGTGTGAACGACAGACAGGCTGGGCGCTGATGCGGATCCTGGGATTGACCGGCTCGATCGGGATGGGCAAATCCACCACCGCGAAATTGTTCGCGGAGGCTGGTGTTCCCGTCTACGACGCCGATGCCGCAGTTCATCATTTGTATGAGGGCGAAGCGGCTCCCGCGATCGAGGCTGCCTTCCCCGGCACGACCATCAACGGCAAGGTCGACCGGTCCAAACTGTCCGCGCGCGTGGTGCACGATCCGGCCGCGATCAAGAAGCTCGAGCAGATCGTTCATCCGATGCTCGGCGCCTCCCGGCAAAAATTCTTTGCCGATGCGGAAGCGGCCAAGGTCCCCGTCGTGGTCCTGGACATTCCCCTCCTGTTCGAGACGGGTGGCGAGAAACGGGTCGACGCCGTGGTCGTGGTCTCGACCTCGCCGGAACTTCAGCGCCAGCGGGTGCTGGCGCGGGGAACGATGGACGAAGCAAAACTCGATGCCATCATCGCCAAGCAGATGCCCGACGCCGAAAAGCGCAAGCGCGCCGATTTCGTAGTGGATACGTCACACGGACTTGAGCCGGTGCGGGCGCAAATCAAGCACATCCTGGCCGAGGTCGTTAAGATGCCGCAGCGGCGAGCCTGATTCGCCGATTTTACACGGCCATCTCGATCATGCGCGAAATCGTTCTCGATACCGAAACCACCGGCCTCGATCCGCTCCGCGGCGATCGCCTGGTCGAAATCGGCTGTGTCGAGATCTTCAATCGCATGCCGACCGGACAGACCTTCCACCGCTACATGAACCCTGAAAGGGACATGCCGGCCGAGGCCTTTGCAGTGCACGGGCTGTCGGCCGAATTTCTGGCGACCAAGCCGCTGTTCCACGAGATCGTCGACGAGTTTCTGGAATTCATCGGCGATGCGCCGCTGGTGATCCACAACGCCTCGTTCGACATTAGCTTCATCAACGCCGAGCTCGACCGGATCAAGCGCGCAGCGATCCCGCGCGAGCGGCTGGTGGACACGCTGCTGCTGGCACGGCGCAAGCATCCCGGCGTGTCCAACCGGCTCGACGATCTCTGCTCGCGTTACGCGATCGACAATTCACACCGCACCAAGCACGGTGCGTTGCTCGATGCCGAGCTTCTGGCCGAGGTCTATGTCGACCTGGTCGGGGCGCGGCAGTCGCAGTTGCTGCTGGCCTCGGAAACCGAGGAAATTCGCGTCAGTGCAAGTGGCGAAGCGCCGCGGCGACAGCGCCTGGTGCCGCTCGCGCCGCGGGTTTCTGCTGCCGAACGCGAGGCCCATCGCACCTTCATCGCAACGCTCGGCGACAAGGCGATCTGGAACGAGTACCTGCCCGCTCCAGTTGCCGTGGCGGCCGGTCAGGCCTGACCGGCTTGGCCCTGAGCGGCCATCTGCCGCTCCATGTTCTGACGATACAGACCGACGAAGTCGACCGGATCTAGCATCAGCGGTGGGAACCCGCCGTCGCGGACCGCGGTCGCGATGATCTCGCGGGCGAACGGGAACAGCAGGCGCGGGCACTCGATCATGACCAGCGGATGCAAATTCTCCTTCGGCACATTGGCGATCCGGAACACGCCGGCATAGGCGAGCTCGAACGAGAACATCACCTTGCTCGCGGCCTCGGCCTTGCCCTCGACCGACAACGTCACCTCGAACTCATGTTCGCTGAGATTGTTGGCGCTGACATTGATCTGGATGTTGATCTGCGGCGGCTGGCTCTGCTGCTGGAGCGAGCTCGGCGCGTTCGGATTTTCGAACGAGAGGTCCTTGGTATATTGCGCCAGCACGTTGAGCTGGGGAGCCTGGGCCGCCTCGGGAGGGGTGCCGTTACCGTTGGTCATGAAAGTCTCTCCTTACCCGATTTGGGCTGAATTTCGCGGCGGTTGGCTAACATAGGGCCGCCTCATTCCACAAGGACGAACGACCCCCAGGTGAGGGATCGGAGTCGCGCCCGCAACTGTGACGTTCACCCCGATCTTTTGCGCGAAATTGCGCCCTAAACGATTGAAGAAGCGCGATTTCCGGGCAGGATCGGGTTTCCCCTTGGGCATAAAACGCGCTACACTCGGCACTGTGCCAAAAGGCGCCATTGGCCGGGCAAGATTTCGTGCCTACATCCCAGGGACCAGACGCGCGGACCTGAAATGGTGATGTAGACTTGCCGTTCCCCTATGGAACGGTCTACTGGCCGGATCGATTTTTCCCGGCAAGGACCTCTGATAAAGAGACCCTCGGAAAAGACCAGAAAGCGAATACGACGTGGACATCTACACCATCATCTTCCTGGCGCTGGCGGTCTTCATCTTTCTGCGGCTGCGCAGTGTGCTGGGGCAGCGCACCGGCAGCGAACGGCCGCCGTTCGACCGCAACGCGCTCCAAGGTGCCCAGGACAAGAACGTCGTGACCATGCCGGGCAAGGTGATCGACCAGGCCCCGCTGGCGCCGACGGCCGAGCCGACCCCGCCCACCGACCGCTGGAAGGGCCTGGCCGAGCCGGGCACCCCGCTCGCGCAGGGTCTCGACGCCATCGTCGACAAGGATTCCACCTTCGACCCACGCCATTTCATCTCGGGTGCCCGTGGCGCCTATGAGATGATCGTGCTGGCCTTCGCCAATGGCGACCGCCGCGCGCTGCGCGATTTGTTGTCGTCGGAAGTCTATGAGAGCTTCGAGGCCGCGATCAAGGAGCGCGAGAAGAACGAGCAGAAGACCGAGACGCGTTTCGTCTCGATCGACAAGGCCGAGCTCGTCGGCGCCGAGCTGCGCGACCGCACCGCCCAGCTCACCGTGCGCTTCGTCTCGCAGATGATCTCGGTCACCCGCGACAAGGCCGGCAACATCGTCGACGGCAGCGCCGACACGGTCGCCGACATCACCGACATCTGGACTTTCGCCCGCGACACCTCCTCTCGCGATCCGAACTGGAAGCTGGTTGGTACCGGAAGCGCGAATTAAGATCTTCTTGAAGACCAGCGCGACGGCGCTTTGCGCAGGTGTCGTCGTGCTGTCGTCGTTTTCGCTCGGCGCCGAGGCGGCGCGGCGCCACTACCGCAGTCACCACCGTCATCTTCCAACATTGCCTGCGGCCCCGCCGCGCGCCTTGCCCTATCCGCAGCTTTCGCTGCCGTTCGAGATTCCCGGCGCGCAATATCTGCCGCTGGCCTGGGCGGACGTGAAGGGCTGGAGCGACGATAATCATCTCGCCGCCTACAAGACCTTCCGCGCGAGCTGCCGTTCGATCAACACGCAGACCGGCGCGTCCGAGCCGAAAGCCGAAGCCAAAGCACTCGGCGCTTCGCTGAGTGAGCCCTGCCGGGTCGCCAAATCGCTCGAACTCACCGACGACGCCAGAGCCAAGACCTTCTTCGAGCAGAATTTTGCGCCGCTGCGCATCTCCCGTCTCGGTGAGCCCGACGGCTTCGTCACCGGCTATTACGAGCCCGTGCTCGAGGGATCGCGCACCCAGACCGACGTTTACAACGTTCCGGTCTATCGCCGGCCCTCCAACCTGTTCGTGCGTGGCTACAAGCAGGACTCGGTCAGCCTGCCCAACAAGGGCCCGGTCTATCGCAAGATCGGTCGCCGCAAGCTGGTGCCCTATTACGACCGCGGCGAGATCGAGGACGGCAAGATCGCCGGCCGCGGGCTGGAGATCGCCTGGCTCAAGGACCCGACCGATCTCTTGTTCGCACAGATCCAGGGTTCGGCACGGATCAAGTTCGACGACGGCGGCACGGTCCGGCTCAATTACGACGCCTATAACGGCTATCCTTACACGGCGGTAGGTCGCATCCTGATCGAGCGCGGCATCATTCCGAAGGAGGAGATGTCGATGCAGAAGATCAGGGAATGGATGGCGCAGAATCCGGATGGGGCCGAGGAATTGCGTCGCCAGAACCGCGCCTACATCTTCTTCCGCGAGGTCAATCTCTCCGACAAGGAGGAGGCGGTGGGCGCGCAAGGGATTCCGTTGACGGCCGGCCGCTCGATCGCGGTCGACAAATCGCTGCACGTCTACGGCACGCCGTTCTTCATCGAGGGCGAGCTGCCGATCGAGTCCGAACGCGCCAAGACGCCGTTCCACCGGCTGATGATCGCCCAGGACACCGGCTCGGCCATCATTGGACCTGCGCGCGCCGACCTTTATTTTGGCGCGGGCGCGGATGCCGGCCGCGTCTCCGGGCGGTTGCGCCATCCCATGCAATTCGTGATGCTGGTGCCGAAGAGCCTCGATCCCAGTGTGCGCGGCGCGCGATTGCCGGTGCCGGATCCGCGGCCGTCGGAAAAGATCGCAAAGCTGTTTCCGCAGCCCGATCCGGCGAAGCCCGCCTCTCCTGCTGCTGAGGCGACGGTCGACAAAAACGAAACGGTCGCCACTGCCGGTTCCGTCCCGCTACCGGTGCCGCGTCCGGCGATCGAGCCCGTTCGCGAACCGCAGCGGCCGGTGAAGAATCGCTCGCATCGGCAGCAATGAAGCGATCATCCCGTCCGCCCGTGCTGGAGCCCCGCCCCGTGCCGCGTCGCCGCGCCCTGAGCGAGGAGGAGCGCGAGCTGTGGGAGCTCGTTGCAAAGCAGGTGAAGCCGCTGAGGAAGCTTCGGGCGCCGAAGGCGCCCGCCGCGCCGCGCGCTGAATCCTCGCTTGCCGCCGAGGCGGCCAGACCTGCGTCAGCGTCAAGGCCGGTCGCGGCTGTCCCGGCGCCGCGCGTGGCAAAACCGTCCGTGCCGCCCTTGGCGCCGCTCGGCAAGCGCGAGCGCGCAAAGCTGTCGCGCGGACGACGCGAGATCGAGGCGCGGCTCGACCTGCATGGCATGACCCAGACGCGTGCCCATCGTGCGCTGACCGGCTTCCTGCACCGCGCCCATCACGACGGCCTGACCTTCGTCCTGGTCATCACCGGCAAGGGCCGCAGCGGCGGCGAAAGCGGCGTGCTCCGTCGCCAGGTGCCTGAATGGCTGAGCCTGCCGGAATTCCGCGCCTTCGTCGTCGGCTTCGAGGAGGCCCATATCGGGCACGGCGGCGAAGGTGCGCTGTATGTGCGAATTCGGCGGGCGAGGCACTAAACCTCTCCCGCTCGCAGCGGGAGCGGGAGCGCAGCTCCTAAAACGGCCGGATGATTCCGACGCGCGGGATCAACGTGATGATCAAACCGAAGATGTTGGTGTTGCGATCCTCCGCCTGAATCGGCGGCGCCTTCCGTGCGGCGGGCAGCATCTTCACCGCATGCAGGATCAGGAACATGCAGACCGCCCAGTTCGAGATCCAGCGCGAATAGTCGAACACCATGGCGAACATCACGAGATAAGCGAGACTGACGCCGATCAGCGCCGCGATCACGAGACGGCGATGCGTTTCGCTGGCGAGCGCGTTGATCAGGTTCGCAAAGAAGCGCCATAACGGCGTGTGCAGCCAGATCAAAAGTGCGAAGACCGGCACGCCGAGGATGTTGTGCGGCAGCCGGCCCCAGGTGTCGGCAACCTCCTTCGCCAGCGGCTGATACCAGATGTAGCTGAATTGCAGCAGGTCGGTGCGGGATGGATCGGCCATCCGGCTCTTGAGATGGGTGACGAATTCCGCCTCCGGGATCGGCATCGTTCCCAGAAATTGCGCCGCGAAGAACAATCCGGAGACGACCGCGAAGGCGGCGACACCGAACGCGACGTTGGTGCGACGGCAGCCGCAAGCCAGGTAATGTCTGATCACGACGATGGTGATGATCGTCGGCACATACATCAAGAGATGGATGTGGTGGATCAGGACGAGCATGATCGAGAACAGCGCAGCCGTCGCCACGAACAGCAATGAGCCCGCCGGCATCAGCAGCAGGACGATCGCCAGCGCACAGCCATAGATGTCGAAATGGCCGAGCGTATGCATGAAGTTCTTGAGGAAGAACGGCGAGCCCGCAGTGAAGACGAACAACGGCAGCGTCCTCGCGGTGAAGCCGAACGTGTTCTGGAACAGTCTTGCGTAAAGGCCCAGCGTTACCAGCCACGTCGCGCCGCCGAGCGCGAACACCAGCCATACCGGTACCTTCGCCGTGAACAGCGCGACGATCGCCCCGATCAGCGCGCGCTTGATGAAGCCGAAATGGTAGTCGACGAGAAGGTGGATATAGGGGACGTAAGGCGGCAGCTGGATCTTGTGGACGAACACGCCGACGAGGACGGCGGCGTTGATCGCGAGCAGCAGACGCCAGGGGTTTTGCAGGACGCTAGCGCGCATATGGCACTCGACGCGCGTCAATCTCCGCGGTCCCTCCGGACAAGCGCGCATAGCGAGCGCTGATCCCGGGCCCAAAACCACAGAAGGTCGTTTGAGCCGAAATCGGAGTCGCCATCTGTTTCAACAAGGACCGCCGGGGGTAATGGGTCCTGGCCCTCGCCAGGACGACAGCGGGATAGATAGCCGACCCCGACCGAATTACAAAATGAACCGGCTCAAATCCGCATTTTTGGCGAGGTCGCCGACGTGCTTCTGCACGTAATCGGCGTCGACCCGGACCGTCTCGCCATTGCGGTCGGGAGCGGTGAAGGAGATCTCGTCCAGCACCCGCTCCATCACGGTCTGGAGCCGCCGCGCGCCGATGTTCTCGACGGTGGAATTGACGGCGACCGCGACGTCGGCCAGCGCATCGATCGCGCTGTCGGTGATGTCGAGCGTCACGCCTTCGGTCAGCATCAAGGCGACATATTGCTTGATCAGCGAGGCTTCGGGCTCGGTCAGTATCCGGCGCATGTCGTCGCGGGTCAGCGCCTGCAATTCGACGCGGATCGGCAACCGGCCCTGCAACTCCGGCAACAGGTCGGACGGCTTTGCGACATGGAAGGCGCCGGAGGCGATGAACAGGATGTGGTCGGTCTTGACCGCGCCGTGCTTGGTCGAGACCGAGGTGCCCTCGATCAGCGGCAAGAGATCGCGCTGCACGCCCTCGCGCGAGACGTCGCCGCCGACGCGGCCGTCGCGCGCGCAGATCTTGTCGATCTCGTCCAGGAACACGATGCCGTTGTTCTCGACCGCGCTGATCGCCTCCAGCGTGAGCTGCTCGGTGTCCAAGAGCTTGTCGGATTCCTCGTTGACGAGAATTTCATGCGAGCCCTCCACCGTCAGCCGTCGCGTCTTGCTGCGGCCGCCCAGCTTGCCAAAGATGTCGCCGATCGAGATCGCGCCCATCTGCGCGCCCGGCATGCCGGGGATCTCGAACATCGGCATGCCGCCGCCGGACGACTGCGTCTCGATCTCGATTTCCTTGTCATTGAGCTCGCCGGCACGCAGCTTCTTGCGGAACGACTCCCGCGTCGCGGAAGAGGCATTGGCGCCGACCAGTGCATCGAGCACGCGCTCCTCGGCCGCGAGCTGCGCCCGCGCATGCACGTCCTTGCGCTTGCGCTCGCGCACCTGGACGATCGCGACCTCGACGAGATCGCGCACGATCTGCTCGACGTCGCGGCCGACATAGCCGACTTCGGTGAACTTGGTCGCTTCCACCTTCAGGAAGGGTGCATTCGCGAGCTTGGCGAGCCGCCGCGCGATTTCCGTCTTGCCGACGCCGGTGGGGCCGATCATCAGGATGTTTTTCGGCAGCACCTCCTCGCGCAAGGAGCCTTCGAGCTGCTGTCGCCGCCAGCGGTTGCGAAGCGCGATCGAGACGGCGCGCTTGGCATCGGCCTGGCCGACGATGAAACGGTCGAGTTCAGAAACGATTTCGCGGGGGGAGAAGTCTGTCATGGCACCTTAGCTAGGGTCAGATTCAGGCCGGGACAAGCCGCTTTTTTCAGCCATCAGATGATCGGCGGGCCGGATTGCCATTGCTTCACGGCCTCGATCGGATGGATCAGCATCAGAATATTCAGCGTCAGATTGTCGCGAATGTGGAGCGCCAGCATGATCTCGAAGGCGAGCCCGATCGCCACCGTTGCCGGCACCGGCAGCAGGCGTGCGGCGAGGAAGCCCAGCACCATGAACAGCGTGTCAGAGACCGAATTGACGATGCTGTCGCCGTAATAGTCCAGCGAAATCGTACCGGCACGGTAGCGTTCGATGATGAATGGCGAGTTCTCGACGATTTCCCAGGCGCCTTCGATCAGCATGGCGATGATCAGCCGCGCCGGCCATGACAAAGGCAGCGCGGGCAGCCGCGCGAACAGCAGCCAGGTCAGGCCGTAGAACAGGAAGCCGTGCAGGACGTGGGAGAAGCTGTACCAGTCGGCGACCTGTTGCGAATTCTCCGAGCTGTTCACCACGCCATGCCACAACTTCACATAGCCGCAGGTGCAGATCGGCACGCGCCCCGCCGCGAACAGGATGGAGGCCTGCAACGCCACCAGCAACAGCGCGATGCCGAGCCAGGCTTGCGGGGGTACGGCGAGCTTGCTCCGTTGCGTGTTCGCCAGCGTCACGGTTGACGCACCATCAACAGCGCCGGTCCGTCCGGCGTCTCGACCATGCGGTCGCGGACGAAGCCGGCCTTCGCATAGGCGCGTACCGCGCGTGCGTTGAGCGGATCAGGATCGGTCACGATCCGCGGCAGACCGGCGCGCAGCTGCGCGTCGACGAATTGGCGAATGAAGGCCGAGCCATGGCCGCGCGCGATCATGTCGCTTTCGCCGATGAACTGGTCGATCCCACGCGTGCCCTCCGGTTGCGGCCCAAAGCCCGTATTCCAGGCCGTCAGCCGGTAACACTGAAGATAGCCGAAGGGCTTGCCGTCGGCCAACACGATGAACTGGTCCATCGCCGGCTCGTCAAGATCGCCGCTGACCAGCTCAAGCTGCTCGTCCGGATCGCCCCACCATTCCCGCACATGCGCTTCGCCCAGCCACCGCCGGATCAGCGGCAGATCGGCCGTTGTCATCGAGCGGAAGGCGTAGGTGGGCGTCATCTAGCAGCCGCGGTGGCATTGCGCTCCCTCTCCCGCTTGCGGGAGAGGGTCGGGGAGAGGGTGCTTCCGCAATGGGACAATCCCCCAGAGGAGAGAGCCCCCACCCGGCGCTTCGCGCCGACCTCCCCCGCAAGCGGGAGAGGTTGCACCGAGCATCCGGACAAGCCTTCGGACAAATGACACTCCGCCTACCCGCTCGCGAGGCTCTCGATCGTCACATTCCGGTTGGTGTAGACGCAGATGTCGGCAGCGATGTCGAGGGAGCGGCGGACGATGGTCTCGGCGTCCTTATCGGTGTCGAGCAGGGCGCGGGCCGCCGCGAGTGCATAATTACCGCCGGAGCCGATCGCCATCACGCCGGCCTCAGGCTCGAGCACGTCGCCGGTGCCGGTCAGGACCAGGGAGACGTCCTTGTCGGCCACGATCATCATGGCCTCCAGCCGCCGCAGGTAACGGTCGGTGCGCCAGTCCTTGGCGAGCTCGACCGCGGCCCGGGTCAGCTGCCCCGGATATTGCTCCAGCTTGCTCTCCAGCCGCTCAAAGAGCGTGAAGGCGTCGGCGGTGGCGCCGGCAAAGCCGCCGATGACGTCGCCCTTGCCGAGCTTGCGGACCTTCTTGGCGTTGGACTTGATCACGGTCTGGCCGATCGAGACCTGGCCGTCGCCGCCAACCACCACCTTGCCGCCCTTGCGGACCGTCAAAATCGTGGTGCCGTGCCAGCTAGGGGAGCTGTTCTGGGAATCCTGCATGAATGACCCTCGTTGTCGGCCTGATTTAGGCGGTCGGGGCCAAAGGGACAACCGGCGGACAACCGGCGCACAACGGCCGCTCCGGGCCTAATTCGCTCACCATAGGCAGAAGTAGAGGCCCGGCGAGCCGTTCCCGCAGTAGCGAAGGCGTCATTTGGCTGGTAAAAGACCGGCGTTTTCGGCCCCGAACAGCATGATTTGGAAAAGCGGATATCGCTTTTCCGACCGAGATCATGCTGAAATGAAAGCGAAAGCCTTCAATGCGCACCGCGACGATCAAGCGCAAGACCAAGGAAACCGACATCGAGGTCACCGTGAACCTCGATGGCACCGGCGTGGCCAATATCGCGACCGGCATCGGCTTTTTCGACCATATGCTCGATCTCCTCGCCCGCCATTCCCGCATCGACCTCACGATCAAGGCGGTAGGCGACCTGCACATTGATCATCACCATACCACCGAAGACACCGGCATTGCGCTCGGCCAGGCGGCCAAGCAGGCGCTCGGCAACATGGCGGGTATCACCCGCTATGCCAGCGTGCACATGCCCATGGACGAGACGCTGTCGCGCGTGGTCATCGACATCTCGGGCCGCCCGTTCCTGGTGTTCAAGGCCCACTTTCCCCGCGACAAGATCGGCGAGTTCGACACCGAGCTGGTGCGCGAGTGGTTCCAGGCCTTCGCCATCAACGCCGGCGTGACTCTCCACGTCGAGACCCTATATGGCGATAACAGCCACCATATCGCCGAGTCCTGCTTCAAGGGTCTGGCGCGGGCGCTGCGCACCGCTGTCGCGATCGATCCGAAGGCTGTGGGCGAGATCCCGTCCACCAAGGGCTCGCTCGGCGGCTGACATCTTCGGCCGGCGGCACGCGCCGCTTGCGGTATCACTGAATTTAGAGAACGGGGCATCACCATGCCTGTCTACACAGTTCATGCTCCCTCCCCTGCCGGAGCCGATTTGCGCGCGACCGACAAGTTCGTCTTCGTGCGCGACGGCTTCCACTTTTGGGCGATGATCTTCGGCCCGCTCTGGCTGCTGTGGAATCGGCTGTGGCTGGCGCTGATCGGCTGGGTGATCTTCGTGGCCGCGTTCAATGCGGGGCTGTCCAGCCTGGGTGTTGGACGCAGCTCGATCTTCTTCGCCAATATCATCGTCGCGCTGCTGATGGGCTTCGAGGCCTCGAGCCTGCGCCGCTGGACTCTCTCACGCGGCAAATGGCGGCAGCTCGACGTCGTGATTGCCGACAAGGAAGACACTGCCGAGCATCGCTTCTTCGAACGTTGGAGCCAGAAGCAGCACGGCATCGTCAACGATCAATGGGCCGTCGATCGCGGCGGCCCGCCGCCGACCCGTAGCGTGCCGGGTCAGCAATTCTCGAACCCGCCGCCGTTGCCGGCGGGCGGCATCATTGGGTTGTTTCCAGAACCGGGAGGGTCAAGATGAGCGTCGCCATCATCGATTACGGTTCGGGCAATCTGCATTCCGCCGCCAAGGCCTTCGAACGTGCCGCGCGCAGCCTGGAGGACCCGCAAAAGGTATTCGTTACCAGCGATCCGGACCAGGCCTACAGCGCCGACCGTCTGGTGCTGCCGGGCGTCGGCGCTTTCGCCGATTGCCGGCGCGGACTTGACGCCGTCAACGGCATGGTTGAGGCCATCACCGAAGCGGTGCGCGTCAAGGCGCGGCCGTTCTTCGGCATCTGCGTCGGCATGCAATTGATGGCGAGCCGCGGCAAGGAGCACGTCACGACGGAGGGGCTGAATTGGATCGGCGGCGACGTCGAGAAGATCACGCCGCGCGACGAAAACCTGAAGATCCCGCACATGGGCTGGAACACGCTCGAGGTGCTGCGCGAGCATCCGGTGCTGAACAAGCTGCCGCTTGGCCCCAAGGGCCAGCACGCCTATTTCGTGCACTCCTATCACCTCAACCCCGCCAACGAGGCGGACGTGCTGGCGCGCGCCGACTATGGCGGGCCCGTCACCGCGATCGTCGCGAAGGACACCGCGATCGGCACGCAATTCCACCCCGAGAAGAGCCAGCGGTTCGGGCTGGCCCTGATCTCGAACTTTTTGCGATGGAAACCGTGATGAATTCGACGGCTTTCACCTCGTCATTGCGAGCGAAGCGAAGCAATCCAGCGTCTTTGCGCGGCGGCAGTCTGGATTGCTTCGCTGCGCTCGCAATGACGGAGTGCATAGCTGACAGGTCCGTTCCTACGATGGGGACGGGAGCAGGTGCAACATGATTCTCTTCCCCGCGATCGATCTCAAGAACGGCCAGTGCGTGCGTCTCGAGCAAGGCGACATGGCGCGCGCCACCGTATTCAATCTCGATCCCGCGGCGCAGGCGCAGAGCTTCGCCGCGCAGGGCTTTGAGTATCTCCACGTCGTCGATCTCGACGGCGCCTTTGCCGGCAAGCCGGTCAATGCGCAGGCCGTCGAGGTGATGCTGAAGACGATCAAGATTCCGGTGCAGCTCGGCGGCGGCATTCGCGATCTCGCGACGGTTGAAGCCTGGCTCGGCAAGGGCATCACCCGCGTCATCATCGGCACCGCCGCGGTGCGCGACCCTGAATTGGTGAAGGCGGCGGCGAAGCAATTCCCCAGCCGCGTCGCGGTCGGGTTAGACGCCCGCGACGGCAAGGTCGCTGTCGAAGGCTGGGCCGAGACCTCGCAGGTCACAGTGCTGGAGATCGCGCAGCGGTTCGAGGACGCCGGCGTTGCCGCCATCATCTTCACCGACATCGCACGCGACGGTCTGCTCAAGGGCCTGAATCTGGACGCGACCATTGCGCTGGCGGACGCGATTTCGATTCCGGTGATCGCCTCCGGCGGCCTTGCTTCGATCGAGGACGTCAAGGCGATGCTGACGCCGCGCGCCAAGAAGCTCGCCGGCGCGATCGCAGGCCGCGCGCTCTATGATGGCCGGCTTGATCCCGCCGCCGCCCTCGCTTTGATCCGTAACGCGCGCTAGGAGGCATCCAATGTTCAAGGTGCGCGTGATCCCCTGCCTCGACGTCAAGGACGGAAGGGTCGTCAAGGGCGTGAATTTCGTCGATTTGCGCGATGCCGGCGACCCTGTCGAGGCCGCAATCGCCTATGATGCCGCTGGGGCCGACGAGCTTACCTTCCTCGACATCACTGCGACCCATGAGAACCGCGGCATCATGCTTGATGTGGTCCGGCGCACGGCAGAAGCCTGCTTCATGCCTGTCACCGTCGGCGGCGGCGTGCGTGAGGTCAACGACATCAAGACGCTGCTGCGCGCCGGCGCCGACAAGGTCTCGATCAATAGCGCCGCGGTATCACGGCGGGAGTTCGTCAAGGAAGCGGCCGAAAAATTCGGCGAGCAATGCGTGGTGGTGGCGATCGATGCCAAGCGCGTCAAGCGTCCGGGCGGCGACCGCTGGGAGATCTTCACCCATGGCGGGCGCAATTCGACCGGCATCGATGCCATCGAATATGCCCAGGAAGTGGTCTCGCTCGGCGCCGGCGAGATCCTGCTCACCTCGATGGATCGCGACGGCACCAGGCAGGGCTTTGACATTCCGCTGACCCGCGCGATCGCCGACAGCGTCTCCGTTCCGGTGATTGCCTCGGGCGGCGTCGGCAATCTTGACCATCTCGTCGACGGTATCCGCGACGGGCACGCCACCGCCGTGCTGGCGGCCTCGATCTTCCACTTCGGGGAATTCACCATCCGCGAAGCCAAGGAGCATATGGCACGGCGCGGGCTGCCCATGCGCCTCGATGCCTGACGACTCCCGTTCGTAAAAGTGCTACACGAGCCGTGTGGGACGGCTCGTTCGGCCGTATCGCGTTTTCCGAGTATTCCGTATGCCGCGTTTCACGATCCATGATCTGGCCGAGACCATCGATGCCCGCGCGGCCGCCGGTGGCGAGGCCTCCTATACCCGCAAGCTTCTGGACAAGGGCGCCGAGCATTGCGCCAAGAAGTTCGGTGAGGAGGCAGTCGAAACCGTAATCGCAGCAGTCGAAAACGATCGCGCGCATCTGATCGCCGAGAGCGCCGATCTGCTCTACCATTTCCTTGTGCTGCTCAAGGCCCGCGGCGTAAAGCTGGAGGAGGTCGAGGCCGCGCTGGACAAGCGGACGTCGATGTCAGGGTTGGAAGAAAAGGCGTCGCGCAAGAGCGGCAACTAGCCGAGGTGGAAAGATCGCGTCATGGATATCCGCGCACCCGAGCAGCAGTATAATCCGTACCGCGTCTATACGCGCGAAGAATGGGCGCGCCTGCGCGACGACACGCCGATGACGCTGGAGCCGGGCGAGTTCGACCGGCTGCGCTCGCTGCACGACCGCCTCGACCTCCAGGAGGTCGAGGACATTTACCTGCCGCTGTCGCGCCTGCTCTCGATCTACGTCGATGCGATGCAGCGCCTGTATTACGCCGAGCGGCAATTCCTCAACATCCGCGACCGCAAGGTGCCCTATATCATCGGCGTTGCCGGCTCGGTCGCGGTGGGCAAATCCACCACGGCCCGCGTGCTCCAGGCCCTCTTGGCGCGCTGGTCGCCGCGCCCGAAGGTCGAGCTGATCACCACCGACGGGTTTCTCTACCCCAACGCGGTGCTCGATCGGCAGGGCATCATGCAGAAGAAGGGTTTTCCCGAGAGCTACGACCTGCCACTGCTGCTCAGCTTCCTCTCCGACATCAAGTCCGGACGTCGTCATGTGCGCGCGCCGGTCTATTCGCATCTGACCTACGACATCGTGCCGAACCAGTGGGCCGAGATCGACCAGCCCGACATCCTGATCGTCGAAGGCGTCAACGTGCTGCAGACGGGCAAGCTGCCGCGCGACGGCAAGGCGGTGCCTGTGGTCTCCGACTTCTTCGATTTCTCGGTCTATATCGACGCCGACGAGGCGGCGCTGCGGCAATGGTACATCAAGCGCTTCCTGGCGCTGCGCGACACCGCCTTCACCAACCCGAAATCCTACTTCAACCGCTACGCGCTGTTGTCGGATGAGGAAGCCACCGCCACCGCGATCGCGATCTGGGAGCGCACCAATCTCGCCAATCTCGAGGACAACATCCTGCCGACCCGGCCCCGCGCGACGCTGATCCTGAAGAAGGGCGCCGACCACACGGTGGAGAGCGTGGCGCTCAGGCGGCTGTAATCGCGCCGGTGAACATGGCCCCCCTGGCTGGTTGGGCTGAGTGTCTTTTGTTGCAGACCTAAAATCGGTATTCCGCTATGCCTTCAAGAACGGCGGAGAGGCACTATGGTTGATCGTCTCAGAAGCGCTGCGGAGCAGCTTGAAGCTCCGATCTGCCCGGACTGCCACATCGAGATGAAGTGGTTTCGCTCCGAACTGCTGGCGGACGAGCCGACGCCGATCATCGCGCATCTTTTCGTGTGCCCACATTGCAAGCGCGCGGCAAAAGCGGACACCATCTTCAAAGCCGACCGAGCGCCGCCTGATAAGCTCACTGCGCCGCGTTTTCTTTCGCATGCCGACGGACTGAGTCCCGCCCGACGGCACGGGGCATGCTCGGCTCCCGACCTGGCCGTTACCCTAGCTGGCACGCCGCCGCTGGTTGGCTCACTTGCCTACCTTCGTATTCCAGTCCGCTAGCCTGATGCGCCCCGCAAAGATGGCGGGGCCGGAGCTGCTGGCCTTGTAGACGAAGGCTTCGCCTTCCTGCACGTCGCCGGCCTCCTTGCCGAAGGCATCGGCGATGTTCGTCTTATGGGTGATCAGGAACGTGTTGGTGCTGGCCTTCGGCGGCGTATCGACGAGATGACGCACGGCTTGGCCCGCCTTTGCATTTGCACCCGTCGGGTTGGCCATTCCCGACGCACTGGCGTTGCTGCTGTCCGTTAGCGCATCGACCGGCTTGACCTCGCGGCCGGAGATCAGCTTGCCCGCCTCGACCGCGCGGTTCAGCCGGCTGGTGTAGACCTCGCCGATCGGAATCGCGAGATCCTTGACCGCTGTCCCGATCTGACGCGCCATGTCCCTGCCCTTTTCACTGAGCTGGCGCTGCGCGCTCATGTCGTCGAATTTGAAAGGGTAGACGTCCTTTTGGCTGTCATCGGTGGCGGTGTGCCGAAACACCAGCACGTAGCCGCCTTGCTTGAGCGATGTGATGAGTTCCGGCGTATCGGCCGCGGTGTGTCGGGAAATTCCAGCGATAAGGACAATGAGTGCGAGGCGGCAAGCACGTTCATGCGCAAAGTCCCCTATTGCAAAACGTCCCCTCGGGGATGGTGACGCGCAACGAGGCCGATTTCAATTATCGACTGCCGGTCGGGCCGAGGTTTTCGTGAAATTCTGGATCAGACACTCAGGTGGCGGGACGCGGCCAGCCCCGCCAGCGCCTGATCCAGCTTCTCGCGGTCGAGCGGCTTGATCAGGAATCCATTCATGCCTGCCTCGAAGCAAGCGTAGCGGTCCTCGACCAGCGTATTGGCGGTGAGCGCCAGGATCGGCATGCGCTGGCGACCCATGGCCGCCTCATGCGCGCGAATGCGCTTTGTCGTCTCAATGCCGTCGAGCTGCGGCATCTGGATATCCATCAGCACGAGATCATAGGGCGTGCCGGCCGATGAGGCGGCGAGCCAGGATTCCAGCGCCGCCTCGCCGTGGATAGCGATGACGACGCGGTGGCCGAGTTTCGTCAGCAGCGAGCGCATCAACAGCGCATTGATCTCGTTGTCCTCGGCAACGAGGATCGACAGCCCTTTCGCCGGCGTTGCAGTTTTGGATTCGGCCAATGGCTGCGGTGCGAGCTCGGGCGAGGCGACCTCCGGCGTCAGCGAAAGGCGTGTCGCGAGCGAGGCGGCGCGCAGCGGCTTCACCAGGAATCCGGTGAAGGCCGGGGACAGTTCCTCATGGCGCGAGCTCGAGGTCAGCAGCACCAGGCGCTGCATCGCATGCGCCCGCGCGGTTTCGCCGAGATGGTCGGAAGCGGCGGGACCGATCGCGCGATCGACCAGCATGGCGTGCCATGAACGCTCCGGCAGCAGCGCTTGAGCCACGGCGGCGTCCGCCACCATGCAGGTCTGACCGCCCCAGCGCTCCAGGCGCCGTGCGATCAGCGACGCCTCGATGCCCTCGGCGACGAGGAGAATCGGCTTGCCGGCGAGTTCGGGGCAGGCGAATGCCGTCTGTCCGCTACCTGCTTGTGACGGGGCTAGCGGCACCGCGACCTCGAAGGTCGACCCCCTGCCCGGTTCGCTCTCGAGCGTGATCCGGCCGCCCATGCGCTTGACGATGCGCTCGCTGATGGACAGGCCGAGTCCGGTGCCGCCATAGGTGCGCGCGACGCGCTCGTCCGCCTGCTCGAACTCCCGGAAGATGCGCGATTGCGCTTCCGGCGCGATGCCGATGCCGGTGTCGCGGACCAGGAAGCTGATCTCGTTCGGCCGGATGCCGGGCTCGACGATCAGCGCGACGCCGCCGCTCGCGGTGAACTTGATGGCGTTGCCGGCGAGGTTGAGCAGCACCTGGCGCAGCCGCGCGGCGTCCCCCACCACCTCGAGCGGCAGGCGCTCGTCGATATAGGACGCGATCTCGAGAGTCTTGGCCTGCGCACGCGGCGCCAGAAGCTCGGTGATCTCCTCGACCAGCGTGGACAAGGCGAACGGACGCTGCTCGAGATCGAGCTTGCCGGCTTCGATCTTGGAATAATCGAGCAGCTCCTCGATCAGCGCCATCAGTGCTTCGCCCGAAGTTTTCACCGCCCTGGCGTAGGTCGTCTGCTCCGGCGTCAGCGTGGTGTCGAGCAAGAGGCTGCCCATGCCGATGATGCCGTTGAGGGGCGTGCGGATTTCGTGCGAGGCCATCGCGAGGAAACGCGACTTCGCGCGGTTGGCGGCATCGGCCTGATCGCGCGCGTCGGACAAAGCGCGCTCGGTCTCGGTGCGGTCGGTGACGTCGCGCCCGACGCTCTGCAATTCGGCGGGCTGGCCGGCATCGCGGCGCACATAGCCCTCGCGCCAGGCGATCCAGCGCGCACCGAGCGGGGTTGCGATTTTCTGGTCGTGAACGCGCGTGCCGCTGCTCTCGCGCGCGCTGTCGCCCTGCTCCAGCACGTCGAAGTCGAAGCGTGTGCCGACCAGCGCGCTCCGGGCCTGTCCGGCCAGCGCGCAATAGGCGTCATTGGCAAAGGTGATGCGGCCGCTCGTGTCGCGCAGCACGATCAGGTCGCCCTGCTGCTCGAACAGGCTGCGGGCGCGCTCTTCGGCTTCCTTGAGCTCCCAATTGCGGTCGATCAGCGCCTCGTTGTGGGCGGCGAGCGAACGCAGCCGCTTGTTGACGAAGCGCAGCCGCATGCTCAGCGTCGCAAGACCAAGGCACGCCAGCGCGAACAGGAAGCTCGCGCCGATCGCAAAGGCGTTGGGATCGTAGCCGGAATTCTCGGACCGGCTGCCGGAGACGAAGCCATAGGCGGCGCCGAACGTCGCCGAGAAGATCATGAAGGAGCGGAGCGCGAAGGCGATACGGGGATGCTGTCGCCTGAAGCGGCGCATGCGCACCTTGATCCGGAACGTCCGACCCATCGCCACCGACCCTTGTCCGAAACCCCGTGCCCGCCGTGTGCGACGATGTCGCGTCGACCTTGCGAACAGCTTGAGGCTTTGGCGCCGCCTCCAAACAGGGTTGACGAGGTGTTAACGCTTCAGAGCATGATCCGCAAAAGTGTGCAGCGATTTTCCAAAAAGGTCATGCGCAAACAAGAAGCTAAAGCGCGATCGTGATCTCACCGCGGTTTAGAGTGAGGCGGCCTGCAGGCGGCCATGGCCGCCGCGGGCGCCGACGATCAGCGCCGCGGCCTCGCGCTGCGAGAACGTCTTCGAGCGCACATAGATGCGGTAATCGGCCGGCCCTTCGGTGGAGAGATAGATTACCTGGCCGCCGTCGACGGGCTGCGCGGCGATTGAGACCAGGCGTGTCCACGGATTGCCCTGGCAGGATTCCGATTCCGAGCCGAGGCCGTCGTCGACCACCGCGAAGTCCGCAGCGTCCGCATTGTCGGTGACCTGGACCCGTACCGTGGCCTGCGCGGGATCATCGGTGAAGGCGACATGCACGCCGGCGGTCCAGAACAGGGAGGTGAGCTCGACCGAGGACTCGCCCAGGGCAATGCAGGGATGCGAGACCGATCCGATCTCGCCGCGGGCGAACACCGCCGCCGCCAACAGGGGAACAACCGAGGCCAGGATCTTGAAACGCAACATGACACTCTACTCGCCCGCCCCTCGGGAACTCGAGTTGGAAACACATGGGGCTTATGGTTTGCAGAGCGTAAAGGAAACTCGTTACCGCCGGGTTGATGCGCGTGTGCTTCACGCCATCTGCCGCACATCCTCCGCGAGTGCGCGGTAGGATAGCGCTTCGGCGAGGTGCAGCCGGCCGATCTTGTCCGCGTTGTCGAGATCGGCCAGTGTGCGCGCGACCCGCAGCACGCGGTGATAGCCGCGCGCCGACAGCCGCATGGTCTCCGCCGCGTCCCGCAATAGCTTGGCGCCTTGCGCATCCGGTTTTGCGATCTCTTCGAGGACCGAGGCCGGCGCCTCGGCATTGGTACGGACGTTCGGCAGGCCGGCATCCGCATAACGCGCAAGCTGGATGTCGCGTGCCGCCGCCACGCGCGCGGCGACTTCGGCGGAGCCTTCCGCCGGCGGCGGCAGAATCAAATCGGCCGCGGTCACCGCCGGCACCTCGATGCGCAGATCGATGCGATCCATCAACGGACCGGAGATGCGCGCCTGGTAGTCGCCGGTGCAGCGGTCGATGCGGCCGCGCTTGCAGGCATAGCCCGGCTCGAACGCGTTGCCGCAGCGGCACGGATTCATCGCGGCCACCAGCATGAAGCGGGCAGGGTAGGTGACGCGATGATTGGCGCGCGACACCGCGACCTCGCCGTTCTCCAGGGGCTGGCGCAGCGAATCCAGCACGCGCGGATCGAACTCCGGCAGCTCGTCGAGGAACAGCACACCCTGATGCGCCAGCGAGATCTCGCCGGGTTTGGCGCGCACGCCGCCACCGGTGAGCGCGGCCATGCTGGCGGAATGATGCGGCGAGCGGAACGGCCGCCGCGCGGTCAGCGCGCCGCCCTCGATCTCGCCGGCGACGGACGCGATCATCGAGACTTCGAGCAGTTCGCCGGGCGACAGCGGCGGCAGGATCGAGGGCAGGCGCGCCGCCAGCATCGATTTGCCGGCGCCGGGCGCGCCGATCATCAGCAGGTGATGTCCGCCCGCGGCTGCGATCTCCAGCGCCCGCTTGGCGCTCTCCTGGCCCTTGATATCGCGCAGGTCGAGGGACGAGGCGGCGGCCTCATGCACCTTCGGTGAGGGCCGCGACAGCACCTGCGTGCCCTTGAAATGGTTGGCGATCTGAATGAGTGATTGTGCGGCCATGATCTGGATGTCCGGGCTCGCCCAGGCCGCCTCCGAGCCGCAGGCTGCCGGGCAGATCAGGCCCTCCTCGCGCGCATTGGCGCCGATCGCGGCGGGCAGGACACCTGCGACCGGCGCGATCGATCCGTCGAGGCCGAGCTCGCCGAGAACTGTGAAGCCGGTCAGTGCATCGGGCGGGATCGCGCCGATCGCCGCCATCAGCCCGAGCGCGATCGGCAGGTCGTAATGGCTGCCCTCCTTGGGCAGGTCGGCCGGGGCCAGATTGACGATGATCCGCCGCGCCGGCAGCGCCAGCCCCGAGGCGATCAGAGCCGAACGGACCCGCTCGCGTGCCTCCGACACCGCCTTGTCCGGCAGGCCGACGATGGCGAAGGCCGGCAGCCCCGGGGCGACCTGCACCTGCACGTCGACCGCACGGGCCTCAATCCCCTCAAAGGCGACGGTAGAAACCCGCTGAACCATGCTCGAACCAGCCTGCCCTTTCGCGCAATTAGGGGTAGCAGAGCCTAGCGCCTTTCGCAAGAACAATACGGGAACATGCCCTAGGACCGAGAAAATCCTACCCGATCGTAAACGTGAAGCGGACACTACACCTCGAATGCGAGCGGCTCTCCTCAGCACATTCCAACGAATGTCCGCTACTCCTACCCTTGCGGGATGGGCCGTGGTCTAACGGGTGAAGAATTCAAATGCTTGCAAATCGCCGGAGAAGCGAACGTCGGGTATGCAGCCGGCTCGCCAAAATCCACTTTGGCGCGGGCTCGCTGCCGCGCGACTGCACGATCACGGATATCTCGGATGGCGGCGTGAAAGTGGTGGCGGAATTCCTGGAAGTGCCGCCGCAATTCACCATCATCTTCGCGCCCGATTATTCCCGCCAATGCCGCCTGCGCTGGCGCATCGGCTGCGAGTTCGGCGCGGAGTTCGTCGATTAGGCCTTAATGGCCGCGCCTCCTTAACGGGGCTTTAGCGTTAATGGGTAAGCATCTCTGATCAGTCGCCGAGTGATCAGAGTATGTCCAAGCGTCCGTCTCCCGCCTCTCCTTCGGCGAAATTCCTGCTTCCCGCGTTGATGGTGCTTGTCCTCGCCGGCTGCCAGACCAATGGCATCGAGGATGTCACCGGCGCGCTCGGCGTTAGATCTGAAGCCAGTGTGAAGGCCGACGCCAAGCCGGACATGGACACCTTGCGCGAACGCTATCGCGCCAAGCCCGGTGATCCCGGCGTTGTGCTCGCCTATGGCAAGGCGCTGCGCGAGAGCGGCCAGCGGGCGCAGGCGGTCGCGGTGATGGAGCAGGCCGTGCTCGGCCATCCCAGCAACAAGGCATTGCTCGCCGGCTATGGCCGCGCGCTCGCCGACAACGGCAATTTCCAGCAGGCCTTCGACGTCCTCGGCCGAGCGCATACGCCCGAGGATCCGGACTGGCGCATCCTGTCGGCGCAAGGCGCGGCGCTCGATCAGCTCGGCCGCAATGAGGAGGCGCAGCAATATTATGCGACCGCCTTGAAGATCGTGCCCGACGAGCCGCAGGTTTTGTCCAATCTCGGCCTGTCTTACATGCTCCAGAATAATCTGCCGCGGGCGGAGGAAACGATGCGCCGCGCGCATGAGCGCAATCCCGCCGATTCCCGCGTGCGCGCCAATCTCGCGCTGGTGCTGGGGCTGGAAGGAAAGCAAGCCGAGGCCGAGGCCATCGTGAAGGCCGACCTGCCGCCGGACCAGGCGGCGGCAAAGGTCACGGCGCTGCGGCAATTGCTGGCGAAGAAGCAGCAGCGGGCGGACAAATAGCTCGCGCCGTTTGGATTCTCGTTTTTGGCGCGCTTTCTTGACGCGAACCGGGATCCGTCGCTCGAAAACGCTTGCCGCCCCTACGACGCCTTGCGATGCGGGGCGGATCCGCGGCCCGACCTGCCCTTCAGCTTCTTCAGCAGCGGGCCGAGCAGCGAGCGCTTCGGCTTCTTCACCTCGCCGCGGCCGGCGAGGCGGTTGGCCATGTTCTGGAACAGAAGGGTGGTGCGGTGGCTCTTGGAGACCTCCGCGATCATCTGGCCGTTGTTGGCGGCGGTCGAGAACAGCTTCGAATCGAACGGGATCACCGCGAGCGGCTGGCTCTCCATGGTCTTGGCGAAAGCTTTGACCTCGATCTCCGCGCGCTTGTGCATGCCGACCTGGTTGAGACAATACAGCGGCGGCCGGTCGTTCGGGCGCGCCGCCTTGAGCACGCTCAGCATGTTCTTGGTGTTGCGCAAATTGGCGAGATCGGGCTCGGCCACGATCACGATGTCGTCGGCGTTGACCAGCGCCCGCCGCGTCCAGCCCGACCATTGGTGGGGTACGTCGAGCACGATGCAGGGCGTGGTCATGCGCAGCGTGTCGAACACCGCATCAAAAGCTTCGGCGCCGAAATCGTAGACGCGGTCGAGCGTCGCGGGGGCGGCCAGCAGGCTGAGGCGCTCGGTGCATTTGGCAAGCAGGCGCTCCATCAGCGCCGTGTCCGGCCGGTCCTGCGATAGCACCGCGTTGGCGATGCCCTGCAGCGGATCCTGATTGTAGTCGAGGCTCGCAGTACCGAAGGCGAGGTCGAGATCGATCACGACGGAATCGAGCGCGAGGTCGCGGGCGATGGTCCAGGCCACATTGTGCGCGACGGTGGACGCGCCGACGCCGCCCTTGGCGCCGACCACCGCGATGACGCGGCCGGTGATGATGGCTTCGGATGCCGAGAACAGGCTACAGATCGAGCGGACGACGTCGAGGGTTTCGACTGGCCCGACCACGTAGTCGTTGACGCCGCGGCGGACCAGCTCGCGATAGGGCGCGGTGTCGTTGGGATTGCCGATCACCACGACGCGGGTGCCGGGGTCGCAGACGCCGGCGAGGTCGTCGAGCCCCTCCAGGATGTCACGCGTGCCGTCGGATTCGATCACGATCACGTTCGGCGTCGGCATCGTTTCATAGACTTCGATTGCCGCAGCGAGACCACCGTCCCTGGCAGTGAGATGCGCCTTGGCGAGCCGCCGATCCTCCCCCGCCGCGGTCACCGCGGCGAGCGTCTGCTCGGTCTCGCAAAAAGCCTGCACCGAGATGCGAGGAACCGGTGCAATGTGTTCGTCGGGGTGCCGCGGATCGTCCGCTTCTTCGTCGTGGATGCCAGTCATTTGCCGGTGTCGCTGAGTTTGGCCTTGTCGGCCTCGGGATAGGAGGTCGCGGTCGTCGAGCCCTTGCGATAGCGGTCGAAGGCGATGTCGCGCCGTGCGGTGTAGGCGGGCGTCTCGGCGCGCGGCTGCTCGAGGTCGGCCGGATTGTCGATCATGGCCGCGAGGTTGCGCTGGCTGGCGCAGCCCAGATTGAAATACGGCCGGTTCTCATTGTAGCCGGGGTCGAGGATGTTCGGACCAACGTCTTCCGGCCACAACCCGCAGGGTCCGGCCACTGCGCTGAGTTTGGAATAGCTCAGCCGGATCGTCGGCAGGAGGCCGGGGTCTTCGGGACGATAGGGATGCTGGAGGATGGCGCGCGAGGGCACGTCGCCGGATGCGAGCACGGAACGGATTTCTCGATAAGTCGCCGCCGCGGCACGCGAATTCGCGGTGTCGACGGGCACGTCGACGACGACGGAGCCGGTGCCTTCGCGCATCCAGTCCCGGGCAATGCCTGCGACATCCGCGTGCTGCGCGGCCGAGAGGCCGCCGCGCGCCTTGCCGACGAAGATCACGATCGAGCGCCTACCCTCCTGCACCGCGATCGGGTGGCGCTGGCGATAGTCGGTCGGCACTGTCTGAGTGACGATTTCACCGGTGGTGTTGCACGCGCCCAGCATGACGGACAGCCCCGTCAGCACCAGCGCGACGCTCAAAGGGCGGCGTCGGTCGGCTATCGTCCTCGTCATCGCTTGATTCCCCTCTTGCCCCGTTTCTGCTCCGGTCCCCAGGCCGTCCGCTCGTCGTCAATCGATGATGAAGCCGAAATCGCCGGGCGTGCCGTTGATGGGATCGACGCGGCGCGTGATGCCATAAAGGCGGTTCATGCGGCCGAGCAGCGCCGTCTGCGCGTCGGAGGCCGGCGCGAAACCGTCGTCGGGCCGCGACAATTCCTTCTGGGCGACGGCGCGCACCACATAGGGCGTCACGATCACCATCAACTCGGTTTCGTTGTTGACGAAGTCCTGGCTGCGGAACAGCGCGCCGATGATCGGCACCTGGTCGACGCCGGGCAGGCCGTTGATCGCCTGCTTGGTCTGCTGCTGGATCAGGCCGGCCATCGCCATCGAGCCGCCGGAGGGAATTTCCAGTGTCGTTTCGGCTCGGCGGGTCTGAACCGAGGGGATGGTGATCGAGTTGCTCGAGGTCGAGGACACCGCCTGCGTCAGTGTGATCGCGTTCGTATTCGACAGCTCCGAGACCTCGGTCATGACGCGCAGGCTGATGCGGCCTTCGCTGAGCACGACCGGCGTGAAGTTCAGGGAGATGCCGAACTTCTTGTAGGTGACCTGGGTGGTACAGACGTGGGTGACCGGATCGCAGGAATAGCCGGCCGGAATCGGGAATTCGCCGCCGGCGATGAAGGTGGCGGATTCGCCCGAGATCGCGGTCAGGCTCGGCTCGGCGAGCGTACGCATGACGCCGGCGCTTTCCATCGCACGCATCGTGGCGCTGACGGTGGCGACGCCCTTGGCGAGACCGGCGACTCCAAGTCCGTTGCTCGCGACGATCGGTCCGCCAGACACCGAGAACGGGTTGGAATTGTTGAAATTCACCACCGCGGTGCCGGCGTTCAGGCTGGCGCTGAGATCCACGCCCAGCTGCTTGACGATATCGCGGCGCACTTCGCCGACCACGACCTTGAGCATCACCTGGTCGCGGCCGCGAACGACGATGTTGTTGACGACCTTGTCCGAGCCGCCGACGAGCTTTGCGGCGACGTCGCCCGCCTGCTGTGCCTCGACCGGGCTCGAGACCGAGCCGGTCAGCATCACGCTGTCGCCGATGCCTTCGATCTGCACGCCCGGCAGCGACTGGCGCAGCGCGGCGCGCATGCCGTTGAGGTCGCGCTTCACCGCGATGTCGTAGGAGGCGACCTGCTGGCCGTCGGCGGTGAAGAACACCACGTTGGTCTGGCCGACTTGGCCGCCGATGATATAGGCGCGCTGCGCCGAGCGGATTATGGCATTGGCGATCTTGGGATCGGCCACCAGCACGTCCTTGACCTCGCGCGGCAGGTCGATGACGACGGACTTGCCGACGCCGAGCGACAGAAAGCGCGTCCGCGCCGGCGCGATCGTCGCGACCGAGGACACACCGAGATCAGGCGCCTGCATCGGTGCTTGATCGCCGACCGGGGCATCCGCGGCACTGAGCCGGTCGGAGGCTGCGAGCAGCCCCAGCAGCAGCATCGTCCCCGCCAAGACCGAGCGCGCGCGCTTCCCCCGAATGCGCAGGCCCGTCCGATCATCCCCGTAGTTCATACTGTCCCCATCATCACTTCTGTGACGTCAGTTGGCGCGCCTGCACGCCATAACGAATTACGTTCACGCCACCGGGACGCTTGACCGCCTGGTCCTCGGGCGACCCGTCGACTGCGTTGGCATCGACGATGCTCCGCAGCGCGAGCTGGAGCGTGCCGCCCTGGCGCGCAGCCGACAGCGTGGCGACCTGGTCGGGCTTGAGCTCGAGCGTGACGGTCTTGCCGATCACGGCGGTCTGGCCGTCCTTTTCCTTCGGCGCCTGGTCGATCGCGAGCACGCGGATGTTGGTCAGAATGACCTCGGACACGATGAGGTCGTTGCCGCCGGTCGATGCGTTGGTATCGGGATTCTTCAGGCGGCGGGTCAGCACGATGTCGACGCGGTCGTTCGGCAGGATGAAGCCGCCGGCGCCGGTCTCGGCTGAAATTTCGGTGGACACGGCCCGCATGCCGGAGGGCAGGATGGCAGCCATGAAGCCGGAGCCTTCGGCCCTGACCAGCTTCTGCTCGCGGATCGGCTCGCCCTGCATCAACGGCACGCGCGCGATCGAGCCGGCGATCTGGGTCTGCGCCTCGGGCCTGCTGTCGCGGCGAATGAACGCGTTGCTTGCCGTCGCCGCCGGCCAGACCTGCCATTGCAGATCCTCGGGCTTCACGGCCTGGCCGAGCCCGATGTCGGTTTTCGCGACGAGAACCTCGACGGTCGGCAGTTTCTCGGTGACGGGCAGAACGGGCGCGGGCCCATTCTGATAGCCGCTCGCCAGATACGCAGCGACGCCCCCGGCGGCGAGCGCGATGACGAGAACGACAAGGCGTGCGGTATTCATACGCTTCTACTCATACGCGGGGCACTCGAACCGCACGTGGCGGGTCCCCCGTGTCGATGAGTAGGGAGGAAAAGTATAAGGGGTGTTGCGAGGCCGGATGTGATGGCCAGTGACGGTGGTGGTTTTCGGCTGATGGTGAACGCGGCGTTATTCAACCGGCCAACGGCCCCGTAGATTTACGCAAGCCAGCCTATTCGTTCGCATGACAGGCGCGGCGTCATGGTGAACGGGTGGTTAGTGATGTGGGGGCGTGCAGCGGCGGGGCTGCCTACGAGATGGGCCGCGCACAACACCAAAGGATGTCGTCCGTCCTTCCGGGACGAGCTGGGAGAGATTGCGCGTCCTCTAAATTTCCGCAGCGCCCTTACTTCGCCCGCTTCTGCTCGATCGCGTCCCAGATCTTCGCCGCCACGTCGGGCCCGCCGAGCCGCGCGATGGCGCGGATGCCGGTCGGCGAGGTGACGTTGATCTCGGTGAGATTGCCGTTGATGACGTCGATGCCGACGAACAGGAGGCCGCGCTCGCGCAGCGCCGGGCCGACGGCGGCGCAGATCTCGCGCTCGCGCGGGGTGAGCTCGGTCTCCTGCGCCGCGCCGCCGCGTACCATGTTGGAGCGGAGGTCGTCCGCGGCCGGCACCCGGTTTACGGCGGCGGCGAACTCGCCGTTGACGAGGATGATGCGCTTGTCGCCGTGCTTCACCTCGGGAATGAACTGCTGGATCACCCAGGGCTCTTTGAACGTCACCGAGAACATGTCGAACAGCGAGCCGAAATTCATGTCCTGCGGCATCACGCGGAACACCGCGGCGCCGCCATGGCCGTGCAGCGGCTTCATCACGACGGCGCCGTGCCTGTCGCGAAAGGCGTTGATCTCATCTAATTCGCGCGAGATCAGGGTCGGCGGCATCAGCTGCGGAAAGTTCATCACGAACAGCTTTTCCGGCGCGTTCCGTACCGAGGCGGGATCGTTGACCACCAGCGTCTTCGGATGAATGCGCTCCAAAAAATGCGTCGAGGTGATGTAGGCGAGATCGAACGGCGGGTCCTGGCGGAGCAGCACCACGTCAAAGCCGTTGAGCGCTTCGCGCCTGGGCTCGCCGAGCGTGAAATGGTCACCCGGCTCGTCGCGCACGGTGAGGAGCTGAACCGGAGCGACGATCTCGTCGCCGACCATCGAGAGCTTGTCGGGGGTGTAATAGGACAGGCCGTGGCCGCGCTTCTGTGCCTCCAGGAGCAGCGCAAAGGTGGAATCGCCCTTGATGTTGATGCGGGCGATGGGGTCCATCTGGACGGCGACGTTGAGTTTCATGGTCTGCCTTTCAGGTCGAGGCGTCGAATGCCGCCAACACATGGCGTGGAAGTGATCGCGGCGCAATCAGCATGGCGTCGAATCGCAATTCGAATTCGGCATGCTCGGGATGCGCCACGAGCCAGCCTTGCGCGGCGTCGATGATGCGCTGCTGCTGGCGCGGCGTCACCGCGAAGGCGGCGTCATCCAGCGTCGCCCGCGCCTTGACCTCGACGAAGGCGATCAAATTGCGGCGGCGCGCCACGATGTCGATTTCGCCATGCGGGGTGCGATAACGTTTGGCGAGGATGCGGTAGCCCTTGGCCATCAGATAGGCGGCGGCGCGGCTCTCGGCGGAGATGCCGGTCCGGAACGCGGCGATGCGCTCGGGCGAGGCGACTTTCGGTTCCGCCGGGACCTCAGTCTTCGCCATCGCCGCCCCGCAGGTCTTTTGCGAGCTCGAGCGCGCGGGCATAGACCTCGCGCCGCGGGCGGCCCGAGAGTGCGACCGCATGTGCCACGGCATCCTTGACGCTGCGCGCGGCCAGCTGCTCGCGCAGGAGCTGGTCTAGCGCATCCGACGTCAGCACCTCGGCGTCGGCCGCAGGTGGGGCGATCACCAGCACGAACTCGCCGCGCGTCTCCAGCGTATCCGCCTCGCGAGCCAGCTCGCTCAATGTTGCGCGCGAGATCTCCTCATGAAGTTTGGTCAGCTCGCGGCAGATCGCGGCGTCGCGCGTCCCCATGATCTCGGCGAGATCGGCGAGCGCGTCCTGCACGCGGTTGCCGGATTCGAACATCACCAGTGTCGCATCGATGCGAGCCAGCTCAACAAGGCGCGACCTGCGCGCCGCCGATTTCGACGGCAAGAAGCCCTCGAAGAAAAAGCGGTCGGTCGGCAGCGCTGCGACCGATAGCGCCGCCAGCACCGAGGAGGGGCCGGGCAGCGCATAGACCGCATGGCCGGCGGCGCAGACCTCGCGCACCAGCTTGAAGCCGGGATCGGAGATCAGCGGCGTCCCGGCATCCGACACCAGCGCGACCGAGCCGCCTGCCGCAAGCGCCTCCAGGATCTTCGGACGCGCGGCTTCCGCGTTGTGCTCATGATATTGCTTGAGCTGCGCTGCGATGGCGTAACGCTCGGTCAGGCGCCGCGTGATGCGGGTGTCCTCGCAGGCGATGACGTCGACGCCGGCGAGCGTCTGAAGCGCACGCAGGGTGATGTCGCCGAGATTGCCGATGGGGGTCGCGACCAGATGCAGGCCCGGCGCGGCCTTCGCCACCGCAAGCCGATGGGCGTCGATGGAGAAGCCGCGCAAGGTGGCGTCTTGAGCTTCAGGCGTATTTATCGGGGCCGGCTTTGCGCGCATAATGAAGTCAACTTAGGCACGATCCGCAGGGCTGGGAACCAGCTCTTCGAAAAAGATCGGGCCGAGGTGAGGGGCGAGGAACGGACGGGAATGTGATCGATGCGGGGTCACGTTGCGCGGGAGCAAGGCCCTCGCGCCATATTCGCGACGGAAACCTCCCTTGATGCTGCGTAAGTGACGGCCAGCGGTGGGCCAGGATAGGAGGGTGGTCGCGTTAAGTGGCGATTATCCTTTTGTTTTGGTTAACTGTTTGCCGACAATATGCCTGAATCCGCGGCTTGCGTCGTGGAGCAATGTGGTGACCGGCTGGGCGACGGCCGGTCGGAAGAGAATCTGCGATGGTGGGCCCGTCTAGTTCGAAGTCTTCCGGTCCGGCGCCCCGATGGCCCGGGGCAACCCGCCGGAGCGCGCTTGGCCTGTTGCTCGGCGCCCCCTTGCTGTCGGCCTGCGCCGGCGTGCAGCAGAGTCTCAGCCAGTTCTCCAGCTCCGCGCCACCGGCGCAGCCGGCTGGTCCGCCCCAACAGGGCACGACCGCTGGCACCGGTGGGGTCAAGGTCGCCGTGATCCTGCCGCTGTCGGCGGCTGGCAATGCAGGCCTCGCGGCGCAATCCATGCGCAACGCCGCCGAGATGGCGCTGGCCGAGTTCCAAAACCCGAACATCCAGCTCCTGATCAAGGACGACAATGGCAGCCCGCAAGGCGCGCAAGCTGGTGCGCAGCAGGCGGTCGACGAGGGCGCCGAAATCATCCTGGGACCACTGTTCGCACAATCGGTGCCGGCGGTGGCGCAGGTCGCGCGCACGCGCGGCATCTCGGTGATGGCATTCTCGACCGATTCCAGCATCGCCGGACGCGGCGTCTATCTGCTCAGCTTCCTGCCGGAGTCCGACGTCAACCGCATCGTCGAATATTCCGCCAGCATCGGAAAGCGCTCCGTTGCCGTGCTCGTGCCCGACAACGCCTATGGCAACGTGGTCGAAGCCGCCGTGAAGGCGGCAGTGCCGCGGCGTGGTGGGCGCATCGTCGCGTTCGAGAAATACGGCGCCGACCGCGCCACCCCAGCTCGAACCGTGGCGCAGCAGCTCGGCAGTGCGGACGCGCTGTTCATTGCCGACGACGGCGATGCCGTGGTTTCAGTGGCGGATGCGATGACTGCGGCGGGTGCGAATTTGCGCAACATCCAGCTGCTCGGCACCGGCCTGTGGGACAATCCGCGCGTCTATGCCAGCGCAGCGTTGCAAGGCGGCCTCTATGCCGCGCCGGATCCGGCCGGCTTCCGCGCCTTCTCCGGCCGTTACCGCACCAAATATGGCGCCGAGCCGGTGCGCACTGCGACGCTCGCCTATGACGCAGTCGCCCTCGTCGCCGCACTGGCGCGCACGCAAGGCACGACGCGCTTCTCGCCCGACGTGCTGACCAACCCCTCAGGCTTTGCCGGCATCGACGGCCTGTTTCGCTTCCGCCCCGACGGCACCAACGAGCGAGGACTTGCGGTGATGAAGGTGACGACCGGCGGCGGGGTTGCGGTGGCAGGCTCGCCGAAGAGTTTTGGGGCGTAGCGCTTACGCCGCCAGATCCGCAACCACCGCATCCAGCACGGGGAAGCCACTGCTCGTCACGCGCAGCCGGCCCGTGGCGTCCACCGTGATCGCGCCTTCCTCGCGCAGCAGCGCAATGCGGCGGGGGTCGAGCGGGCGGCCCGAGAGGGCTTTGTAGCGCTCAGGGTCGATTCCCTCGGCGAGCCGCAATCCCATCAGCAAAAATTCGTCGGCGCGCTCCTCGCTGTTGAGGAGCTCGTCGGTGACGACGCCGTCGCCGTTGGTCTCGACCCGCATCAGCCAGGCTTCGGGGCGCTTTTCGGTGGCGGTGGCGTGCCTGATACCATCGATGTCGAGGCGGCCATGCGCGCCGGGACCGATGCCGGCATATTCCTCGCCGCGCCAATAGACCAGATTGTGCCGGCACTCGGCGCCGCGCCGCGCGTGATTTGAAATCTCGTAGGCGGGCAGGCCGAGCTTGTCGCAGGTCTCCTGCGTCACGTCGTAGAGCGCGCGCGCGACGGCTTCGTCCGGCGTCTTCAATTTGCCGGCCTGGTGCAGGCCGAAGAACGGCGTGCCTTCCTCGATCGTCAATTGATAGAGCGACAGATGCTCGGCCGCTTCATCGATCGCGAGACGCAGCTCGTCCGCCCACATCGCCGGCGTCTGGTCGGGTCGGGCGTAGATCAGGTCGAAAGAATAACGGTCGAACGAACGGCGCGCGATGGCGACGGCATCGAGGGCCTCGCGCGCACTGTGCATACGGCCGAGCGCCTTCAAGGAGGCATCGTCGAGCGCCTGGACGCCGAGCGAGACGCGGTTGACGCCGGCGGTGCGATAACCGGCAAAGCGTGTGGCTTCGACGCTGGTCGGGTTTGCCTCCAGCGTCACTTCGACGTCGCCTGCAACATGCCAGTGCTTGCCGATCGCATCGAGCACCGCGCCGACGGTTGCGGGCTGCATCAGCGATGGCGTGCCGCCGCCGAGGAAGATCGAGGTCACTTCACGGCCGGGTGCGCGCTCAGCCGTGGTTGCGATCTCGCGGGCGAAGGCGGATGCAAAGCGCGCCTCGTCGATCGCGGCGTGGCGGACATGGCTGTTGAAGTCGCAATAGGGGCATTTCGACAGGCAGAACGGCCAATGCACGTAGACGCCGAAGGCTTCCTTAGCGCGGCTCAAGGCAGATCTCCGCCAGTTTTACGAAGGCGCGGGCGCGATGCGACAGGCCGAGGCCGAGGGGCGGCAGGCCGTGCTTCTCGATGCTCTCCATCTCGCCGAAGGTGCGGCTATGGCCATCGGGCAGAAACATCGGATCGTAGCCGAAGCCGGCGGTGCCGCGCGGCGGCCAGACCAGCGTGCCGTCGACGCGCGCCTCGACCTCTTCGCGATGATCGTCGGGCCAGGCGACGCAGAGCGCCGAAACGAAATGGGCCTTGCGCTTGTCGGGCGTGGTCGCGCCGCGCTCCTGGAGCAGGCGCTCGATCTGCGCCATCGCCGCTGCGAAGTCTTTGTTCGGCCCGGCCCAGCGCGCGGAGAAAATGCCGGGCGCGCCGTCGAGCGCGTCGACCACGATGCCAGAATCGTCGGCGAAAGCGGCAAGCTTGGTCGCCTGCGCCGCCGCGATCGCCTTGATCGCGGCGTTGCTGCGGAAATCGTTGCCGGTCTCTTCGGGCTCGGCCAAGCCGAGCTCACCAGCCGACACCGCCTCGATGCCGTACGGCGCAAGCAGCTCCCGCATCTCGGCGAGCTTGCCGGGATTGTGGGTGGCGATGACGAGCTTGTCCGTGATTCGGCGGTGCATGGCCTATTGACTACGCCACAGCCAGTTTCTGCAAGTCCGCCAGACGCGCGACGCCCTTGCGGGCCAGCGCCATCAGCGCCAGGAACTCGGTTTCGGTGAACGGCTCGCGTTCCGCGGTGCCCTGCACCTCGATGATGCGCCCATCGCCGGTCATGACGAAATTGGCGTCGGTTTGGGCTTCCGAATCCTCGGCATAGTCGAGATCGAGCACCGGCGTGCCATTATAGATGCCGCAGGAGATCGCGGCGACGTTGTCGCGCAGCACATTGGCCTTGATCATGTTGCGCGCCTTCATCCAGTTGATGCAATCGGCAAGTGCGACCCAAGCGCCGGTGATCGCAGCCGTGCGGGTGCCGCCGTCGGCCTGGAGCACGTCGCAATCGACCGTGATCTGCCGCTCGCCGAGCGCTTCGAGATCGACGATGGTACGGAGGCTGCGGCCGATCAGGCGCTGGATCTCGACGGTACGGCCGCTCTGCTTGCCGGCGGAGGCCTCGCGGCGGGTGCGTTCTGAGGTCGCGCGCGGCAGCATGCCGTATTCGGCGGTGACCCAGCCGCGCCCCTGGCCCTTCAGCCACGGCGGCAGGCGGTCTTCCAGCGTGGCGGTGACCAGCACATGAGTATCGCCGAATTTCACCAGGCACGAGCCTTCCGCATATTTGACCACGCCGCGCTCCAGCGTCACGGGGCGCAATTCGTCGGGCGCACGGCGGCTTGGCCGCATGGGAAGTCCTCCAAAAACTCACGGGAAAGGCTATTCGCGGTGCTTGTAGGTGGGGTGAGGGTGGGCGGCAAGGTTTTTTCACCCCTGATTTCGGGCCCGCAAACGCCACGCTTGTCAGAAGCGTCCGGGATGGACAAATTATGAGTATCTGAGAGGAGTTACCGTCTGTGGCCCATCACGATCCGATGCATCTGATCGCGCCGCGCGCAGGCCTTGCCCAGCTCAACGAGCGTTCCCGCGACATCTTTCGTCAAATTGTCGAAAGCTATCTCGCGACCGGTGAGCCGGTGGGCTCGCGCAATATCTCGCGCCTGATCGCGATGCCGCTGTCGCCGGCCTCGGTCCGCAACGTCATGGCCGACCTGGAACAGCTCGGCCTGATCTATGCGCCCCATACGTCCGCCGGCCGGCTACCGACGGAACTCGGACTGCGCTTCTTCGTAGACGCCCTGATGCAGGTCGGCGACCTCACCGAGGCCGAACGGCAATCCATCCAGAGTCAGCTTTCGTCGGTCGGCCAGGCGCAATCGGTCGAGGCGGCGCTGGACCAGGCCTTGATGCGGCTGTCGGGCCTGACCCGTGCCGCCGCGGTCGTGCTGACGCCAAAATCCAACGCCCGGCTCAAGCACATCGAGTTCGTTCGTCTGGAACCGGAGAAAGCGCTGGTGATCCTGGTCGGCGAGGATGGCCAGGTCGAAAACCGCGTGCTGACGCTGCCGCCCGGAGTTCCCTCCTCGGCGCTGACCGAAGCCGGCAATTTCCTCAATGCACGGATTCGTGGCCGCACGCTGGCCGAAGCGCGGCTCGAGCTTGAGACCGCACTCGGCGAGGCCCGGGCCGAGCTCGATCAGCTGACGCAAAAGGTGATCGCGGCCGGCATCGCGAGCTGGTCCGGAGGCGAGAACGAGGACCGCCAGCTCATCGTCCGAGGCCACGCCAATCTGCTGGAAGATCTGCACGCGCTGGAGGACCTCGAGCGGGTGCGCCTGTTGTTCGACGATCTCGAGACCAAGCGCGGCGTGATCGACCTGCTCGGCCGGGCCGAGACCGCGGAAGGCGTGCGAATTTTCATCGGGAGTGAGAACAAGCTGTTTTCGCTGTCGGGCTCCTCCACGATCATCTCGCCCTATCGGGATGCCGCCGGCCATATCGTCGGCGTTCTCGGCGTGATCGGCCCGACGCGGCTGAATTATGCCCGTGTGATCCCGACGGTGGACTACGCCGCCCGCATCGTCAGTCGGCTTTTGGGGGGCTGACCGGCGTTCCCGATCACGGGCGCTTGATTTTCGTACGCTTAGGCACGATATCCGGGCCAACAATCCCTGGAAACGAGTTCGAGATTAGAGCCGATGACCGATCAAGACCGGCAACCCGAAGACACGACCGCGCCGACCGGCGAGCCGGTAGTGTCGAAGCCTTACATCATGCCCGACGATCCCGAGCCGGGCTCGGTCGAGACGTTGCAGAAGGAAGCGGCCGAGGCGCGTGACCGCATGCTGCGGACGCTGGCCGAGATGGAGAATTTGCGCAAGCGCACCAGCAAGGAGGTCGCCGACGCCCGTCTCTACGGCATTACCGGCTTTGCCCGCGACGTGTTGGACATCGCCGACAACCTCCAGCGCGCGCTCGATGCCGTACCGGCCGAGGCGCGTGCCGCGGCCGATCCCGGCCTGATCTCGCTGATCGAAGGCGTCGAACTCACCGAGCGCTCGCTGCTCAACGCGCTGGAAAAGCACGGCGTCAAGAAGTTCGATCCGCAGGGCCAGAAGTTCGATCCTAATTTCCAGCAGGCGATGTTCGAAGTCCCCGATGCGTCGGTGCCATCGGGCACCGTGGTGCAGGTCGTGCAGGCCGGCTACACCATCGGCGAGCGCGTGCTGCGTCCCGCCCTGGTCGGTGTCGCCAAAGGCGGCGCGAAGGCCGCGCCCGCGGCCAACACCAACGAGCCGAACAGCGCGGCAAACTGAACCTTGGCCTCATTCCGGGTTCGGCTCTTCGGGCCGCCCCGGAATGACTGCGCGAAATTATTACGCGGTCACCGCGATATCCGCAGACTGAATCCGCTTCACGCCGGCCTTGGCCATATCAGCCCAGGCCTTTGCCAGCGAACCCTGCGTGTCGATGCCGCGGCAGGCGTCCTCCACCACATAGACCTCGAAGCCCGCCTTGCGCGCATCGAGCGCGGTCCAGGCGACGCAGAAATCCGTGGCGAGACCGGCGACGAAGACGCGCTTGATCTTGCGGCCCTTGAGATAGCCGGCAAGGCCCGTCGAGGTCTTGCCGTCGGCTTCGAGAAAGGCCGAGTAGCTGTCCACCTCCTTGTGAAAACCCTTGCGGATGATCAGTTCGGCGTGCGGGATCGCAAGATCCTTTGACAGCGCGGCGCCGTCGGTGCCCTGCACGCAATGGTCCGGCCACAGCACCTGCTTGCCGTAGGGAAGATCGACGGTCTCGAACGGATTCTTGCCGGAATGCACCGAAGCGAACGAGATGTGCCCGGGCGTATGCCAGTCCTGCGTCATCACCACGTTCGCAAACGCTTTTGCGATCTTGTTGATGACGGGCACCACCTGCTCGCCTTCCTTCACCGCGAGGCTGCCGCCGGGCAGGAAGCAATTCTGCACGTCGATCACGAGCAGCGCGGAGGCTTCGTCAGGCTTGATTGACGCGGCCGCAAACAGCGCGGTTGGTGCGAGGCCCGCGAGCGCCGTGGTCGCAAGCGCCGCCAAGATGTGTCGCCGATCCAGCATCGTTCGTCTCCCCTCCAGGAATGAACCCAATGGAGGCCAAGCCTAGTTCCGCTTGTGTGCGAACAGAAGCCCGAAAATGCAGTCGGTCTTGGCGAGGGGTTGGGCTTGGGTCGGCGGATCCTCACCGCTCCCGCGTACGGGAGCTAGCCCTTCGGCTGAATGCCGTCGCGCACGGCGCGGAAGCGGGTGAAGGCGCTTGGCCATTGGTCGCGCGGGGCGCTGGCGATGATGCGCAGCGAGGTGCCGCCGCTTGAAAAGCGGATCCACTGCACCACCGTCACCGGAACCTTGTCCTTGCCGCTGACGCCGTCGATCCGGGTCTCGAAACCCTGCTGGCCGTTGATGCGGATCGGCTCGGACATGGTGACGCGCGACTCGCGCACGCCGGGGATCTGGAGCGCCGCTTCCTGGGCGAAGCGGGCGCGGTCGTCGGTCTGCTGGGGGGTGGCGCCAATCAGGCCGAGGATCATGAACGGCTTCGATTCATAGCCCGTGCTCTCGTCGCCGTCGGCCAGGATGATGCTCGAGCCCGGCGCCAGCGTACGGATGTCCTTGAAGTCGGCGAGATCGGTGATCTTGAACGGCATCAGCGCGATCTGCTCTTCGGCCGAGACCTGCTTGCGGGTGACGGCGGTCGCAAACATCTGGCGCACCGCTTCATCGCTGTAGATCTTGGTCGCATTCTCCGGAATCTGCACCGCGACATAGCCGGAGAAGCCGGCGCCCGGCACAATCATCGAATAGCGCCTCACCGGGGTATCGCCGGCCTTGCCGCTTTCGGTGGTGAAATAGGCAAGGCCCGCGGGGGTTTCGATCTTGTCCTGCTTGACGCCGTTCGCACCGGCCGGATTGGAATTGAAGGCGCTCACGACCTCGCCATAGGCCGCCGGCGGCAGCTCGGTGATCAGCACCTTGACATTGCCGTCCTCGCTCTCGAAGCCCGGAAAGGTCTTGGCCGTGCTCAGCCCGATCAGCGGCACCATGCCGAGGCGCAAGCCAGGCGGGTAAACGGCGTCGGCGGCAAGGGCCGGAAGCGCCGAGGCAATGAGGATGGCGAGCGCGGCGAGGGGACGGGTCAGCTTCATGGGCACTCTGATTGGTTCACATTGAGGCCGTTCGATGGTCGGCCACCGGGCCGCATTGTCGCGCGGAGCAGCTGTGCTGCGGCTGCCCGGCCGGTCCGCCTTTTAGCGGGTTTGGCCTTGTCGTAACAGGGTGGGGCAGATTGCGCTGGCGGGGCTTGCTGAGACCCGAACCTGTTAATATTTCCTCACCCGCAAGGGCGGTTGAGCCCGGATATGATCTTCCAAAACCCAATGTTTTCACGGCCGAAACTTGCGTTCGGTCCTTGCGGGCCCCTCCCCCCCTCCTATATGAGCCTCAATCATCGCAATATCGCGGATGTTTGATCTTAGGGGGTTTGGATCGGGTGCCTTCTGGGCCCAAACCAACCTGCCGCAAAAAGAAGGATATCAGGACCATGGGAAAGGTCATTGGGATCGATCTCGGCACCACGAACTCGTGCGTCGCCGTGATGGATGGCAAGAACGCCAAAGTCATCGAGAATTCCGAAGGCATGCGCACGACGCCTTCGATCGTCGCCGTCACGGATGACGGCGAGCGCCTCGTCGGGCAGCCGGCCAAGCGCCAGGCCGTCACCAATCCCGAGCGCACCTTCTTCGCAGTGAAGCGCCTCATTGGCCGCCGCTACGACGATCCGATGGTCGAGAAGGACAAGAAGCTCGTTCCGTACAAGATCGTGAAGGCTTCCAACGGCGACGCCTGGGTCGAGGCCGACGGCCAGACCTACTCGCCCTCGCAGGTTTCGGCGTTCATCTTGCAGAAGATGAAGGAGACCGCGGAAGCCCATCTCGGCCAGAAGGTCGATCAGGCCGTCATCACCGTTCCCGCCTACTTCAACGACGCCCAGCGCCAGGCAACCAAGGACGCCGGCAAGATCGCGGGCCTCGAAGTGCTGCGCATCATCAACGAGCCGACTGCGGCCGCGCTCGCTTATGGCCTCGACAAGACCAAGGCCGGCACCATCGCGGTGTACGACCTCGGCGGCGGCACCTTCGATATCTCCATTCTCGAAATCGGCGACGGCGTGTTCGAGGTGAAGTCGACCAACGGCGACACCTTCCTCGGCGGCGAAGATTTCGACATGCGCCTCGTGGGTTATTTGGCCGACGAGTTCCAGAAGGAGCAGGGCATCAATCTGCGCAACGACAAGCTCGCTTTGCAGCGCCTGAAAGAAGCCGCTGAAAAGGCCAAGATCGAGCTGTCCTCGACGACGCAGACCGAGATCAACCTGCCCTTCATCACCGCGGACCAGACCGGGCCGAAGCATTTGACGATGAAGCTCACCCGCGCCAAGTTCGAGGCGCTGGTTGACGACCTCGTGCAGAAGACCATCGAGCCCTGCCGCAAAGCGCTGAAGGACGCCGGCATCACCGCCGGTGAGATCGGCGAAGTCGTGCTGGTCGGCGGCATGACCCGCATGCCGAAGGTCCAGGAGGTCGTGAAGCAGCTGTTCGGCAAGGAGCCGCACAAGGGCGTCAACCCGGACGAGGTCGTGGCGATCGGTGCTGCGATCCAGGCCGGCGTGCTCCAGGGCGACGTCAAGGACGTGCTGCTGCTCGACGTCACCCCGCTGTCGCTGGGCATCGAGACGCTGGGTGGCGTGTTCACCCGCATCATCGACCGCAACACCACGATCCCGACCAAGAAGAGCCAGGTGTTCTCGACCGCCGAGGACAACCAGAACGCGGTCACCATCCGCGTCTTCCAGGGCGAGCGCGAAATGGCGGCCGACAACAAGATGCTCGGCCAGTTCGACCTGATGGGCATTCCGCCGGCGCCGCGCGGCATGCCGCAGATCGAGGTGACCTTCGACATCGACGCCAACGGCATCGTCAACGTCTCGGCCAAGGACAAGGCCACCGGCAAGGAGCAGCAGATCCGCATCCAGGCCTCGGGCGGCCTGTCGGAAGCCGACATCGAGAAGATGGTCAAGGACGCCGAGGCCAATGCCGAGGCGGACAAGAAGCGCCGCGAGGCGGTGACCGCCAAGAACGAGGCGGATGGCCTGGTGCATTCGACCGAGAAGGCGCTGGCCGAGCACGGTTCGAAGGTCGCCGAGAGCGAGCGCCGCGCCATCGAGGATGCCGTCAGCGACCTCAAGGAAGCGCTGAAGGGCGACGATGCCGAGGCGATCAAGGCCAAGACCCAAACGCTGGCCCAGGTGTCGATGAAGCTCGGCGAGGCCATGTACAAGCAACAGGCCGAGGCCGACGCCAAGAAGGATGCGGCCAAGGACGACGTTGTCGATGCGGAATTCACCGAGGTCGACGACGACAAGAACAACAAGAAGTCCGCCTGAACCCCGAGAGGGTAACGATGCGGACGGCTTGGACCCCACACGCGCTACCGACCTCCCCCCTCGCGGGGGAGGCCGCCGCGTCGGGACGGGCGGGCAAGGCGCCCGTTACGATCGATCAATTCTCAGCCGTTATGCTGAACGCCGCTGTGCCGTCTTCCGCCGTAAGGCGGAGGGACGCTCATGTCGTCGCGCAGCGGCGTCGTTTCGCTCCGACTTGATACGCGATTGGATAGACCGAGCTCATCATGTCCACGTCCACCAAGCGCTGCTACTACGAGACCCTGGAGGTCGATCGCGACGCCGACGAATCCAAGCTGAAATCGTCGTTTCGCAAGCTGGCGATGAAATTCCATCCCGATCGCAATCCGGGGGATCAAACCAGCGAGGTCAAGTTCAAGGAAATCAACGAGGCCTACGAGATCCTCAAGGACAAGGACAAGCGTGCCGCGTACGATCGCTACGGCCATGCCGCGTTCGAGCAGGGCGGCGGTTTCGGCGGCGGCGGTGCCGGTTTCGGCGCGGGCTTCGCCTCCTCCTTCTCTGACATTTTCGAAGACCTGTTCGGCATGGCTGGACAGCGCGGCCGCGGCGGTCGCGAGCGTGGCGCCGACCTGCGCTACAACATGGAGATCACGCTCGAGGAAGCCTTTGGCGGCAAGAACGCGCAGATCGAGATTCCGGTCTCGGTCACCTGCGAGGCCTGCTCGGGCATCGGCGCCAAGGCCGGGACCAAGCCGAAGACCTGCTCGACCTGCGGCGGCGCCGGGCGCGTGCGGCAGTCGCAGGGATTCTTCACCCTCGAGCGCACCTGTCCCGGCTGTCAGGGCCGCGGCCAGATGATCGAGGATGCCTGCCCGTCCTGCTCGGGACAGGGCCGGGTCACCCGCGAGCGCACGCTGTCAGTCAACATTCCGCAAGGCGTCGAGGACGGCACGAGGATCAGGCTCGCCGGCGAGGGCGAGGCCGGGGTCCGCGGCGGCCCGCCCGGCGACCTCTACATCTTCCTGTCGCTGGCCCAGCACCAGTTCTTCCAGCGCGACGGCGCCGATCTGCATTGCCGCGTGCCGATCTCGATGGTGACAGCCGCCCTTGGCGGCGAGTTCGAGGTGCCGACGATCGAGAAGAGCAAGGCCAAGGTGAAGGTGCCCGCCGGAACCCAGTCGGGCCGCCGCTTCCGCATCGCATCAAAGGGCATGCCGGTGCTGCGCTCGCGCCAGATGGGCGACATGTACGTCCAGGTCGTGGTCGAGACCCCGCAGAACCTCACCAGGAAGCAGCAGGAATTGCTGGCCGAGTTCGAAAAGCTGTCCTCCGGCAATACGCAGCCGGAATCAGAGGGCTTCTTCGCCAAGGTCAAGGATTTCTTCGGTAATCGGGCGAGTTGACGCGTCTTGACCGTGCCGCCTTCGGCCTATACGTCTTTATGACCATTTTCTGACACGCCGCGTCCTGCGGTCCCGTCCGGTCCAGACATGCCATTGCCATCGTCCGCGCGTGCGTTGAAGAAGCCTCGTCTCGATGATGAGGTACGCTTTCTCAGATCGTGGATCGAAAAGCCGCTGCACATGGGCGCGGTGATGCCGTCGGGCAAGCTGCTGGCTCGGACCATGGCCCATTACGTCGATATCGACTCCGACGCTCCGGTAGTCGAGCTCGGGCCCGGCACGGGTGCCATCACCTCGGCTTTGATCGAGCGCGGCATCGACCAGAAGCGTCTCGTCCTCGTCGAATACAATCCTGGCTTCTGTGCGCTGCTGCGCGACCGCTACCCGCAGGCCAAGGTGGTGCAGGGCGATGCCTATCGCTTGCGCGATACGCTCTGGAACGTCTTGAGCGAGCCGGCCTCCGCGGTCGTCTCCGGCCTGCCGCTCGTCACAAAACCGATGCTGACGCGGCTGCGGCTCGTCCGCGACGCCTTCACGGCGCTGGCGCCCGGTGCGCCCTTCATCCAGTTCACCTATGCGGTGGTGCCGCCGATCCCGAAATCACTGCCCGGCGTGTCCACAGAGGCCTCTGAACGGATCTGGATGAACCTTCCGCCGGCCCGCGTCTGGGTGTATCGCAAGGATTAATTCCGCCGGCTCCTCGTTTTGCGCGGCGGGCTCTTTTCGCCGAACGCATTGGATTGGATGTCAGCTCCCAAGATCCTGATCATTCCCGGCTCGCTGCGCACCGGCTCGCATAACGCGAAGCTGGCGGCGGTCGCGGCGTATGAATTCGCCCAGGCCGGCGTCGAAATCACCCGCATCTCGCTCGCTGATTTTCCGCTGCCGATCTATGACGGCGACCTCCAGGCCAAATCCGGCGTGCCCAAGCACGCAATCAATCTCAAGCGCATGATCGGCGCGCATCACGGCGTGCTGATCGTCACGCCCGAATATAATGCTTCGGTGCCGCCGCTGCTGAAGAACGCGATCGACTGGGTCAGCCGCGTACACGATCTGCACGAGGCGCGCGGCGACGTGTTCCGCAATCGCGTCTTCGCGCTCGCCGGCGCCTCACAGAGCCGGCTGGGCGCGGCCCGTGCGCTGCAGGCGTTGCGGCTGATCCTGACCTCCTGCCATGCCAATGTGATTGCCAACCAGCTCACGCTTGCCTTTGCCGACCAGGCCTATGACGATATGGACAGGCTGAAGAACGAGGGCGATATCGCCGCGTTGCAGGCACTGGTGCGGCAGTTGATCGACATTTCCCAACGCATGATGTGAGGTGACATGACGCCAGCCGAGATCGCCCCGAAGGACCGCTTGATCGTTGCGCTCGATGTGCCGAGCGTCGATATCGCGGAAGCGATGGTCAACAGGCTCGGCGATAGCGTCAATTTCTACAAGATTGGATACCGGCTCGCCTATGCCGATGGCTTGCCGCTGGTCGGCCGGCTCGCCGACAAGGGCAAGAAGGTCTTTCTCGATCTCAAGCTGCACGACATCGGCAACACCGTGACGCAAGGCGTCGAGAGCATCACCAAGCTCGGCGCAACCTTCCTCACCGTGCACGCCTATCCACAGACCATGAAGGGCGCTGTCGAAGGCCGCGCCAATTCGAACCTGAAGATCCTCGCCGTCACCGTGCTGACGTCCTACAATGAGGATGATCTGCACGCGGCCGGCTATCGGCTCGGCGTCTCCGAACTGGTCGAAGCGCGCGCGCAGCAGGCGCAGGTGCTCGGCGTCGATGGTCTCGTCTGCTCGCCGGAAGAGGTGGGTGCCTTGCGCAAGATTGTTGGCCATCAGATGAGCCTCGTCACGCCCGGCATCCGCCCGGCGGGTTCGGCAAGCGGCGACCAGAAGCGCATCATGGCGCCCGGCCGCGCCATCGTTGCCGGCGCCGACTACCTCGTCGTCGGGCGGCCGGTGGTGGAAGCCACCGAGCCCAAGGCAATCGCGGAAGCCATTCAAGCCGAGATCGCGCAGGCGCTCGGCTGATTAACAAGAGGGAGAACAACAATGGCAAAAGGCTACTGGATCGGGCGCGTCGATGTGAGCAATGACGAGGGCTACAAGCCCTATGCCGTCGCCAACGGTCCGATCTTCAAGAAATGGGGTGGCCGCTTCGTCGTTCGCGCCGGCAAGTTCACCGCCGTCGAAGGCGCCAGCCGCAACCGCAACGTCGTGATCGAATTCCCGGACTACGAGACCGCGCTCGCCTGCTACAACTCGCCGGAATACCAAGCCAACATCAAGGTGCGCCAGCCGCACTCCATCGCCGATCTCATTATCATCGAGGGCTATGACGGCCCGCAGCCGTCGGACGGCTGAAGCACGCCGTCATTCCGGGATGGTCCGAAGGCCCAGGCCTCAGGTGCGCAATTGCGCACCGGGGAATCTCAAGATTCCGGGTTCGATGCTGCGCATCGCCCCGGAATGACGATGGTGTCAGGCCCCTCGGTTGCCGGAACTGTCTGCCCCCGCTACAACGGCAGCGGAGAGGATCACACCATGTCCGACATGCGCTTGATTGTTGCTGGGGCCGGCGGCCGGATGGGCCGCGCGCTGACGCGGGCGATTGCCGAGAGCAAAGGCGCAGTGCTGGCCGGCGCGCTGGAGGCGCCGGGCTCGGAGCTGCTCGGCAAGGATGCCGGCGTGCTCGCAGGCCTCCCGGCCAACGGCATCAAGCTCTCTGCCGACCTATGGGCGATGTCCAAGGATGCCGACGGCATCCTCGATTTTACCGTGCCGGCCGCGACCATCGCCAATGTCGCGATCGCCGCCGAGCGCGGCCTCGTCCACGTCATCGGCACGACCGGGCTGTCGGGCTCGGATAACGCCGTGATCAAGAGCGTGACCAACCGCGCTGTCGTGGTGCAATCCGGCAATATGAGTCTCGGCGTCAACCTGCTCGCGGCCGTGGTCAAGCGCGTCGCCAAAGCGCTCGACCCGAGTTTTGACATCGAGATCGTCGAGACCCATCATCGCATGAAGGTCGACGCGCCCTCGGGCACGGCACTGATGCTGGGCCAGGCGGCCGCGAGCGGCCGCGGCATACCGCTCGATGAGCACGCCGCGCGCGGCCGGGACGGCCTCACCGGCACGCGCCGCCCGGGCGACATCGGGTTTGCCTCGCTGCGGGGCGGCACCGCGGCCGGCGATCACAGTGTTAGCTTCCTCGGCCCGTTCGAGCGCCTGACGCTGTCGCATCACGCCGAGGACCGCATGCTGTTCGCCCATGGCGCGCTCAAGGCGGCGCTGTGGGCGCATGGCAAGAAGCCGGGGCATTACTCCATGGCCGACGTGCTCGGCCTGTCTGACATCTGAACGAAACGGAAAGCAGTGAATGAGCGAACGTCTTCTCGTGCTCGTACGCCACGGCCAGAGCGAATGGAATCTGAAGAACCTGTTCACAGGCTGGAAGGACCCTGATCTCACCGAGCTAGGCGTGACTGAAGCGAAGGAAGCCGGCCGTAAGCTGAAGGCGCAGGGCCTGGTGTTCGACGTCGCCTACACCTCGGTGCTGACGCGCGCGCAGCACACGCTCGACCTCATCCTCGGTGAACTCGGGCAGGAAGGCCTGCCGACTTCGAAGAACCTCGCGCTGAACGAACGCGACTATGGCGATCTCTCCGGCCTCAACAAGGATGACGCCCGCAAGAAATGGGGCGAGGACCAGGTGCTGATCTGGCGCCGCTCCTACGACGTGCCGCCGCCCGGCGGCGAAAGCCTGAAGGACACCCTCGCGCGGGCGCTGCCGTACTACGTGCAGGAGATTCTGCCCAGCGTGCTCAATGGCAAGCGCACGCTGGTCGCCGCCCACGGCAACTCGCTGCGCGCGCTGATCATGGTGCTGGAAAAGCTTTCACCTGAAGGCATTTTGAAGCGCGAGCTCGCGACCGGCGTGCCGATCATCTACCGCCTCAATGCGGATTCAACCGTGGCGTCGAAACTGGATCTGGCGGGGTAGGCCGCGATCGTGCGAGGTGCGGTGAGACCGCGCCCTCACATTCGGTGTCGTCCCGACCTTGCGCGATTGCCGACCAGGCCGGGATGACAATAGCTACTGCATTCCCAGCCGCCCCGCCTCCCAGCCCAGCATCGCCTGCTTGCGGGTGATGCCCCAGTGGTAGCCGGTGAGCGTGCCGCTCTTGCCGAGGGCGCGGTGGCAGGGCACCACGAACGAGACCGGGTTCTTGCCGACCGCGGCCCCGACGGCGCGCGAGGCCTTCGGGCTGTTGATGTTGCAGGCGATGTCGGAATAGGACACCGCGCGTCCCATCGGAATCTTCAGCAGGGTCTCCCACACCCGCACCTCGAAATCAGTGCCGATCAGGACCACGCGTAGCGGCTGGTCCGGCCGCCACAGCTTCGTGTCGAAGATGCGCTGCGCCAACGGCGCGGTGCCTTCGTGATCTTCCACATAAGTCGCTTTTGGCCAGCGTCGCGTCATGTCGGCGAGCGCGATCTTCTCCTCGCCATGGTCGGCGAAGGCCAGCCCCGACAAGCCGCGGTCGGTCGCGATCACGATCGCGGTGCCGAATGGCGAGGGATGGAAGCCGTAGCGCAGCGTCAATCCCACGCCGCCGTTCTTCCATTCGCCCGGCGACATCGCTTCGTGGGTGACGAAGAGATCGTGCAGGCGGCCGGGGCCTGACAGGCCGGAGTCGAGCGCCGCATCGAGGACGCTCGCAGAATCCCGCAGGAGCCCCTTGGCATGGTCGAGGGTGAGCGCCTGCATGAATGCCTTCGGCGTGATCGAGGCCCAGCGGCGGAACAGATGGTGCAGCTCATCGGGCGTGACGCCGGCCGCATCTGCCATCGCCTCGATGGTCGGCTGCGTCCGCCAGTTTTCGGAGATGAACGCGATCGCCCGGCGCACGGAATCATAGTCGCGCAGCGCGGCGTTCTGGGGGCCCGGCTTGGCCAGGCGCTGGTCATGTATGGCGAGTGTCATCATGACCGAAATGTAGGAGAGGGAAGGGTGCGAAACCACCCGATTTCCGATCTGGAATCAGCTGACCGGGTTGTAGGTCGGGCCGCGCTTGGCGGCGTTCAATGCCTCAAACAAGCCTTTGTAAAAGCTTGCCTTTTCGTCCGGCCCGAGGAAGCGGGCGATCTGGATCTGGTGGCCGCGCGAGATGAGGTAGAGATGCTCGATGCCAAAGTCCTCGTCGATTTCCATGTCGAGCCGGACCCAGAGCGGATTGAACGTCCATTCGGCGACCTGGCCGCGATCGCTGACGCGACGCACGCGCAATTCGGAAGGGGTGACCATGATCTCCTCGCTGGCCCGCGCGGCGCGGAAATTGGCCTTGAAGGCCCACCAGATCACGAGGACGTCGAGCCCGAAGAAGCCGAACACCGGCCAGGCGCCCATCATCAGAAAGGCGAGCCCCGTGACGAAGCTGACCACGCTCAGGAACAGCATCACGGCGAGGAAGCCGGTGCGATTCAGCGAGCGATGTGGCGTCAGCAGCGCGGAGAAGATCTGCACTTCGCGCGGATCTTCAGAAGGCTTGCGCTCAATTTCGTTGCCTGTGCTCATCGTCGCTCAGTATATCCCAATCATGGCGAAAATCACCCGCAAGCCGGTCCCGCGCAAAACTCCCGGGCTGAAGAAAAAGCCAAAGCCGGCCGTTGCGAAGCCGAGGGCTCCCGCGAAGAAATCGCTCAAAGCGACAAAACCCTGGACGCCCGCCGAAATTCACGAGGCCTTCAGCCGTTTCCGCAAGGCCAATCCGGAGCCGAAGGGCGAGCTCGAGCACGTCAACCCGTTCACGCTGCTGGTCGCCGTGGTGCTGTCGGCGCAGGCCACCGACGCCGGCGTGAACAAGGCGACGCGCGCGTTGTTCGAGGTGGCCGACACCCCGCAGAAGATGCTCGATCTCGGCGAGGAGCGCCTACGCGAGTACATCAAGACCATCGGCCTCTATCGCACCAAGGCGAAAAACGTCATTGCGCTGTCGGCAAAGGTGCTCAGCGAATTCGGTGGCGAGGTGCCGCGGACGCGCGCGGGGATCGAGTCGCTGCCCGGCGCGGGACGCAAGACCGCGAATGTCGTGCTCAACATGGCCTTTGGCGAGCACACCATGGCGGTCGACACGCATGTCTTCCGCGTCGGCAACCGCACCGGGCTTGCGCCCGGCAAGACGCCGCTCGAGGTCGAGCTCGGTCTCGAAAAGGTGATCCCCGCCGAGTTCATGCTGCACGCCCATCATTGGCTGATTCTGCACGGCCGCTACACCTGTCTCGCGCGCAAGCCGCGCTGCGAGGTTTGCCTGATCAACGATCTCTGCCGCTGGCCGGAGAAGACGGTCTGAGTGCCGCGCCGGGCGCGTCACCGCATCTGCCGCGCCGGCTCGATCAGTTCGGGCCGCGGACCGGATAGCCGCTTGTGCATGTGGACCATGAAGGCCATGCCGAAGATCGGCGTCGCCAAATTCACGATCGGAATCGAGACGAAGGCGGCGATGAAGAGACCGGCGGTGAAGATGGTTGCGGCGTTGTCGCGCCGCATCGCCTTGGCTTGCTCCGGCGGGCGGAAGCGCATGGCCGCGAGCTCGAAATATTCTCGGCCGAGCAGCCAGGCGGCAGCGAGGAAGAAGATCAGGAAGCCGGCGCCGGCGAAGAGTACCAGCGGCAACGCGATCAGATAAACCACAATCGTCAGCAGCGCGGTCTTGATGCCCTCGAGGATTGCCTGGCCGAATGGCAGCGCAACGCCCGGCCGCTCGGCGGGATAATGCTCACGCTCGACGACGTCGGCGACGTCGTCGACGAACAGGCTCGCCACCAGCGAGGTGATCGCGGGCATCAGGAAGACGCCGCCGAACACGACGCCGAGGCCCGCTGCGATCGAGACGATCCACGAGAGGACTTCAAGCGAGGAATGCCAGCCGGGCCCGAGCAGGCCCTCCAGCCAGACCTCGCCAGAGGTCGCAAACCAGCTGAGGAGCCGCTGCAGGCCGATCGCCAGGATGGTGATCAGCACCAGCGCAAGCCCGATCGATCGCCACAGGATCGAGCGCATCGGCGGCGAGATCATTTGCGACAACGCCTTCACGGCGGCATCCAGCATGGGGACCCTCTGAAATAAGCAACACGCGAGAGGTAGACACCCAATGTGGCATCGGCAAGGGCGGCTTCATTCTTACCTTCTCCCCTTGTGGGAGAAGGTGGCGCGAAGCGCCGGATGAGGGGTTGTTTCGCATTCAAATGAGAGTTGGATGTGCGGAGACATACCCCTCACCCGTCTCACCGCTCCGCGGTGAGCCACCCTCTCCCGCAAGGGGAGAGGGGTCGGCACCGCGTGTGCGGCTAGTTGCTACTCATGCCGATGGCCCTGCCTGTGCTTGCGCGCCTTTACGTGCTTGGCTTCGCCGGTCGGGATCATCACCACGCGACCGTAGCGCACGCCGCGTTCGGCGATGATGTGATCGGCGAAATGCTTGACCTCGGAGGCGGCGCCGCGCAGCGCCGTCATCTCCATGCAATTGTCGTCGTCGAGATGGACGTGCAGGGTCGCCAGCGCGAGGTCGTGATGGCCATGGAATTCCTGCACCAAGCGTTTTGAGAGATCTCGGGCGGCGTGGTCATAGACGTAGACGAGCCCCGCGACGCAGGAGCCGGTCTGCGTGGTATCCTCGCTGCTCTTCTGCAGGCCGGCGCGGGCGAGATCGCGGATGATCTCGCTGCGGTTCTGGTAACCGCGCGCTTCCGCCGCCGCGTCGATCTCCGCCAGCAGATCATCCTCGATCGTGATCGTAATTCGCTGCATCAGATATCTCTCCTCGCGTGTCGCTTGGCCTGTCCGGGCTACCTATATCTTGCCTGGCCGCGCAAGCGATTCACAACCTGGTCGCACGCAGCCGTAGCGCATTCCCGACCACGCTCACCGAGGACAGCGCCATCGCCGCCGCAGCGATGATCGGCGAGAGCAGCAGGCCGAACGCCGGATAGAGGATGCCGGCTGCGATCGGGATGCCCGCGGCGTTGTAGATGAAGGCGAAGAACAGGTTCTGGCGGATGTTGCTCATCGTCGCCTGCGACAGTCTTCGCGCGCGCACGATGCCGACGAGATCGCCCTTGAGCAGGGTCACGCCAGCGCTCTCCATTGCCACATCGGTGCCGGTGCCCATTGCGATGCCGACTTCGGCGGCCGCCAGCGCTGGCGCGTCGTTGACGCCGTCGCCGGCCATCGCGACGCTGCGGCCGGCCTTTTGCAGCTTGGCGACCACCGCGCTCTTCTGGTCCGGCAGCACCTCGGCCTCGACCTCGGCGATGCCGAGCCGGCGCGCCACCGCTTGCGCCGTGGTGCGGTTGTCGCCGGTCAGCATGATGACCTTGATGCCTTCGGCCGCGAGTGCCTTCAGCGCCTCCGGGGTCGACGCCTTGACCGGATCGGCGATCGCGAACAGGCCGGCGAGCCGGCCGTCCACGGCCATGTTGATCACCGTCGCACCGTCGCCGCGCAGCCGCTCGGCTTCGGCGTCGAGCAGCTTGGTGTCGATTCCGATCGACGACAAATATCTGGCATTGCCGAGCACGATGCTCTTGCCCTCGACCTTGCCGGTCGCGCCCTTGCCGGTCGGCGAGTCAAAATGCTCGACTTGCTCAAGAGTGAGCTGCTTCTCCTTTGTCGCGCGCACGATCGCGTCGGCCAGGGGATGCTCGCTGGCACGCTCGACGCTGGCGGCGAGGCGAAGGACGTCATTCTCGGCAAAGCCGGCAGCCGGCACGATCGCCACCACCTTGGGCTTGCCCTCGGTCAGCGTGCCGGTCTTGTCGACCACCAGCGTGTCGATCTTCTCCATTCGCTCCAGCGCCTCGGCGTTCTTGATCAGCACGCCTCCTTGTGCACCGCGGCCCACACCGACCATGATCGACATCGGAGTCGCAAGCCCGAGCGCACAGGGGCAGGCGATGATCAGCACGCTGACGGCTGCGACGAGACCGAAGGCGAGACGCGGCTCTGGTCCAAACCAAGCCCAGGCAGCGAAGGCCGCGAGCGCGACAACGATCACGGCCGGCACGAACCAGCCGGCGACCTGGTCGGCCAAGCGCTGGATCGGCGCGCGCGAGCGCTGTGCGTCGGCGACCATCTGCACGATCTGCGACAGCAGCGTCTCGCGCCCGACCTTGTCGGCACGCATGATGAAGCTGCCGGACTGATTCAGCGTGCCGGCGATCACCTTGGCTCCGCTCTCCTTGGTGACCGGCATGGATTCGCCCGTGACGAGTGATTCGTCGAGCGAAGAGCGGCCTTCGAGAAGGATGCCGTCGACCGGCACCTTCTCGCCGGGGCGGACGCGCAGACGGTCGCCAGCATGCAGCGTATCGATCTCGACCTCGTGCTCGCTGCCATCAGGCTCGACGCGTCGTGCGGTCTTCGGCGCGAGCTGGAGCAGCGCCTTGATCGCGCCCGAGGTCGCATCACGTGCGCGCAGCTCCAGCACCTGGCCGAGCAGCACCAGCACCGTGATCACGGCAGCTGCCTCGAAATAAACGGCGACCGCACCCTCATGGCCACGGAAGGTATCAGGGAATATTTGCGGCGCGACGGTGCCGAGGACGCTGTAGACATAGGCCACCCCTGTGCCCATCGCGATCAGCGTGAACATGTTGAGGTTGCGCGTCCGCAGCGACTGCCAGCCGCGGACGAAGAATGGCCAGCCGGCCCACAGCACCACCGGCGTGGCGAAGAAGAGCTGGAGCCAGTTCGACAATGTCGGATCGATCCAGCTGTGCGGGCCGGCGAGGTGGCCGCCCATCTCCAGCACCACGGCCGGCAGTGCCAGCGCCCCGCCGATCCAGAACCGCCGTGTCATGTCGGCGAGCTCGGGATTGGGACCGGCCTCCAGACTCGCGACTTCCGGCTCCAAGGCCATGCCGCAGATCGGGCAGCTACCGGGGCCGACTTGGCGGATCTCGGGGTGCATCGGGCAGGTGTAGATCGTGCCCGCGGGCATCTCGGGCTCGGGCGCCTTGTCCTTGGCGAGGTACTTGGCGGGATCGGTGGCGAACTTGGTGTGGCAGCCGGCCGAGCAGAAATGGAACGTCTCGCCGTGATGTGTGAGGTGGTGCTTCGAGGTCGTGGGATCGACCGTCATGCCGCAGACGGGATCGAGGACCTTCGTCGCGACACCGCCATGGTCATGCCCGTGATGATGATCGGCGTGGCCGGCATGATCGCCGTGGCCGCCGCAGCAGGAGGATGCCGGCTTTGCGGCCGGCGCGGCTTTCCTGGAACAGCCGCATCCGGCATGTGTTTCCTGCTTGTGATGGTCCCCGTGGTCGGCGTCGTTCATGGCGAGGCTCCGCCCTTGCAATTGATACCCTAGGGGGGTATATAGGCCCCATGCGCATGGACATCAAGACATCTGTCGGAAAACGTCTCGGCCGGATCGAGGGTCAGGTTCGCGGCCTCTCGAAAATGGTGGAGGAAGATCGCTACTGCATCGACATCGTCACGCAAATCTCGGCGGTGCGCGCCGCGCTGCGCCGGGTCGAGGAGGAGATCCTGAAGGATCACGTCGCCCATTGCGTCGAGCACGCCATCGCCAGTGGCGACAAGGCCGATCAGCGCGAGAAGATCGCGGAGCTGATGGCAGTGATCGGACGGGCGGAGCGGTAGGTTCCTACTTTCGCGATTGCAAGCCAACGGTCCGCGCGAAGCGCGGCCCGATGACAGGCTCCGCGAAGCAATCCAGAATCTCACCGCGGCGGCAGTCTGGATTGCTTCGCTGCGCTCGCAATGACTGTAGAATGACTTTGCAAAGGGACGCGCGAGATACGCCCCAGCGTCGTCCTGGCGAAAGCCAGGACCCATACCGCGGAATCTCTCGGCTGCGCGCGGTAATCGTACCCAACGCGGAGCCTTCGTCAAACTGCACTCTGGGGTAACGGGTCCTGGCTTTCGCCAGGACGACAGCGGGGAGGCGGTCTACGCCACCCTCTCCCTTGCCCGTCCCCGCCGCCGCGGGCGGTACATCGCCAATCTCTTTAGCAGCGGGAAATGCTCCGACATTCGTTCGGCCATCTCGGCAGGTTGCTTGCTCACTTCTTCAGCCGAAATTTCAGCCGGCGTCGCTTCGTCAGACGCCTCAGGAACGAGCGGCGGCGCACGGAGCGTTTCTGGAAACACACTGAATGTGCCCGCCACCTCCTCGAGCGGCTTCTGCTTGTCGGCCCAGTGCAAGGCTGTGTAGTCGAAGCCGTGCACGATGGTGGGTTTCACGACTTCGAAATAGGGCGAGATGTCGAAGTCGCGGGGCATGTAGAGCGAGGAATCGCGGATGTGCAGAATTTCGCGGCGAGCGGCGCGGCTGCCGGCCTTGGTGATCTTCGGCAGGATCGGGTAGCGCACGGCGTCGAACGCCTGCGCGATCAGCGCCGAGCAGATGATCTTGGTGGGATCGCCCGATCCCAGCGCGATCATGCGCCGCCGCCAGCGCTGTGGTATCGGCAGCGGGAACAGGAAGCGCATGAGGTCGACGATGTTTTTGGTGTCGTAGCCGAAGCCGATGCGGTTGATCGCATAACGGCAGACGGTGGTACGGTCCTCATAGGACAGCCCGACCGGGCGGCAGAGGCGGGTGTGATAGGGAAAATATTTCGACAAAGGCGCAGAGGTGACGCCCTCGCCGATATTGGCCTCGATCAGCACATGCGGCTCGCCGTCAGCCTCCTCCGCGCCCTCGATCGGACCGACATAGAGCGCAGCGTGCGACCAGGTCGACTGCGTCAGATATTTGATGATACCGGAGATGCGGTTGTTGCCTTCGACCAGCAGCACGTCGCCAGGCTCGATGACGCCGCGCAGGTGCTCCGGGTCGCTCGGCGTGAACGGCTCGTAGCCCGGCACCTCCTTCGAGAGGTACGCGGCAATCAGCTTGCCGACCGAGTCCAGGACCGTCCCCATCTCAAACTCCCCCCAGGGCCTTTTCCGGCCGTCTTTTTCCCTTCTCTATCATGGTCCAAACGTGTTGCAATTCGGTTCATCACTCTGTGAGATCAAGTACGATTGATTCACCATGATGGTTGCTGCGCAACATCAGATACGGCAAGGTTCGCGGGCTGTTCCCATACGTCGCAAGTCCCCGGAAACCATGACATGACTATCACGCGCCGCGGCTTCCTTTCGGCGTCGGCGGGCCTTGCCGCGATGCCTGTGCTGCGCGCGACCGCCGCGACCCCGCCGCGGGAGGCCGATGTCGTCGTGATTGGCGCGGGGGCTGCGGGGATTGCCGCAGCGCGGCGCATCATGGCCGCCAACCGCAGGGTTGTGGTGGTGGAAGCGGCGGCCCAGATCGGCGGCCGTTGCATCACGGATAGCACGATTTTCGGCACGCCGTTCGACCGCGGCGCGCGCTGGATGCACAATCCCGACACCAATCCGATGATCCGGCTGGCGCGCAGCGCCGGGCTCGACGTGCTGCCGGCGCCATCGGGCCAGAAAATGCGCATCGGCCGCCGCAATGCGCGCGCCGGCGAAACCGAGGAGTTCCTGGCCGCGCTGGTCCGCACCAACCGTGCCATCGACGACGCCGCGCGCGGCAAGCTGGACACCTCTTGCGCCTCCGTGCTGCCGAAGGATCTCGGCGACTGGGCTGGCGCGACCGAGTTCATGCTGGGCGCGGGCTTCGCGGGCAAGGATCTGAAGGAGCTTTCGGCCATCGACAAGGCCCGCGCGCAGGACCGCAATGGCGCGATCGCCTGCCGCCAGGGTCTGGGGACGCTGATCGCGAAACTCGGCGAGCAGGCGCCGGTGGTGCTGTCGACGCCGGTGAGCCGGATCGTCTGGAGCAATCGCGATGTCGGAGTGGAGACCCCAAGCGGCAAGATCGCGGCCCGCTCCGCCATCATCACCGTCTCGACCAACGTACTGACCTCTGGCGCGATCAAGTTCGGACCCGACATTCCGAAACGCACGCTGGACGCGGCATCGAAGCTCACCCTCGGCAGCTACGATCGCATCGTGCTGCAACTGCCGGGCAACCCGCTCGGACTGTCGCGCGACGACACCCTGATCGAGCAGAGCAATTCGACGCGTACGGCGCTGTTGTTCGCCAATATCGGCGGCTCCGTGCTGTGCTCAATCGACGTCGGCGGCTCGTTCGGCCGCGATCTCTCCGGACAGGGCGAGCAGGCGATGACGGCTTTCGCGAAGGAGTGGATCACCAAACTGTTCGGCAGCGAAGCTGCGGCCGCCGTGCAGAAGACCAGCGCGACGCGCTGGAATGCCTCGCCTTATGTCATGGGCGCGATGTCGGCGGCCGCGCCCGGCGGTCACCTCTCGCGAAAGGTTTTGACGGAGCCGATCGGCAACATGTTCCTTGCCGGCGAAGCCACGCATGAGACGCTGTGGGGCACCGTCGACGGCGCCTGGGAAAGCGGCGAACGCGCCGCGGACGCCGCGCTGCGCAAGATCGGCGCGCTCAAAGACGAGCCGGCGGATGTCCCGACGCAGTCGACCAAGAAGCGACGCGTGCCGCGGCAGTGAGGCAATCAGTCCCCAAACACTCCGCTGTCGTCCCTGCGAACGCAGGGACCCACAAACCACAGGGAGAGCTTGGCGAAGACCAGCAGATAAAAGATCTTCGTCGGGGCGGTCACTCGTGCCTAATCGATAGATCACGCGGTATGGTTCCCCTGCATTCGCAGGGGACGACAGCATTGGTTTACCGCAATATCCCATCCAGCACCGGCAGCCCGGCAATCACCGCCAGCGCGATCAACGCGTAGCAGATGCCGCGAAACACCTTCTCACTCGCGCGGCCGAACAGTGATGCACCGAACGCGACGCCGATCGCATAGACCGGGCCGACGATCAGCGAAAGCGCGAGCGACTCGCGCGAGATCAGGCCCGTGCTCGCGTAACTCACCATCGAGAAGAAATCCGACGCGCCGAAGAACAGCACGATGTTGGCGCGCGCGACGATCGGCGCAATCGGACGGCCGAGCCAATACCCGACGATCGGTGGACCGCCGGTCTGCGCCAGCCCGCTACAGAAGCCGGAAAGGCCGCCGATGCCGACCGAGAGCCAGGTGTGGTCCTTGCCGCGATAGCGCCAGCCCGACAGCAGCAGGAGCAGCAGCGCGGCGACGAAGCAGGAGATGATCCAGCGCGTGGTGACGGGCTCGAGTACGCTGAGGAAATAGGTCCCAAGGGGCACGCCGATCAGCGCGCCCAGCACGATCACGGCCGTGGCCTTGCAGTCCGCCTTGCGCCAGGCGTCGGGCAGGAGCGGCGCGGCCGCGACGAAATCGATCACGAGCAGCAAGGCAGCCACGAGCCGCGGCGCAGCGATGCTGCTCGCCAGCGGCATGAAGATCAGCGCCGAACCGAACCCGGAGAAGCCGCGGGCGGTGCCCGAAACGAACGCGACAGCGCAGAGCGCCATCGCAATGGTGAGGCTGACGTCCTTCGGCAGAAAGTCCGTCAGGCTCATCCGCGAAGAGTGCCGCCGGTCTTCTTCGTCACCTCGGCCACGACCTTCGCGGCCACAGCCTCGATCTCCTGGTCAGTCAGCGTCTTCTCGCGCGGCTGGATCGTGACCGCGATCGCGATCGACTTCTTGCCGTCATCGATGCCCTTGCCCTCGTAGACGTCGAAGACGCTGACCCCCGTGATCAGCTTCTTGTCGACGCCTTGCGCCGCGCGCACGATGTCGCCGGCCTTGACTGTGCGATCGACGATAAAGGCGAAGTCGCGCATAACAGGCTGGAACGCCGACAGCTCGATCGCAGGCTTGGCGCGGGTCGGCTTCTTCTTCGCCTCCGGAATGCGGTCGAGGATCACCTCGAACACGATCAGCGGGCCGTCGGCCCCGAGCGCCTCGAGCGCGCGCGGGTGCATCTCGCCGAAATAGCCAAGCACGTTCTGCGGACCGATCTGGATCGTGCCCGAACGCCCCGGATGCAGCCAGCCGGGGCCACCGGCGACGATCTGAAGCGCCTGCATCGGCGCGCCGGCAGCGGCGAGCACCGCCAGCGCATCGGCTTTGGCGTCGAACACATCAGCCTGCGCCGAGCCGGACCAGTGCCGGCCGAGACCTTCCGAGGACGCAAAGCCGCGGCGTACGCCGCTCGCCGCCATGAACTGATCTTGCGGGCGGTCTCCCCTGAACAGCTGCCCGACCTCGAACAGCGCGACGTCGCCAAAGCCGCGATCGGCATTGGCCTGCGCCGCCGCGAGCAGGCCCGCGAGTAGCGTCGGGCGCATGTCGGAAAGGTCGGATGCGATCGGGTTCGCCACCTCGAGCTCGCGCTGGCCGCCGCCGAACAATTTTGCCGCGGGTTTTGCGATAAACGACCACGTCACGGCCTCGACCATGCCGCGGCTCGCCAGCGCGCGCCGCGCGCGCCGGGTGCGCAGCTGAAGCGGGGTCAGCACAGGCTTGCGTGCGTCTTCGCCGCGCTCGAACGGCGTCATCGGCACTTTGTCGACACCGAAGATGCGCACGATCTCTTCGACGATGTCGGCCTTGCCGTGCACGTCGGTGCGCCAGGAGGGGACTGCGACCTTCACCACCGGGCCTGGGCCCGCCATCATGAAGCCGAGATGGGACAGGATGCGCTTCATCTCCGGCTGGGGCACCTCGATGCCGGACAGACGCTTGACTTCGGTGACCGGGAAATCGATCACGCGGTCGTCGCCGAAGGCCTTGCCGACCACGGCGGTCTCGGACGGCGTGCCGCCGCACAACTCCATCACCAGCTTGGTCGCGAGCTCGAGCCCCGGCACCATGAAGGCCGGATCGACGCCACGCTCGAAGCGGTAGCGCGCATCCGAATTCACACCGAGCTTGCGGCCGGTCTGGGCGATGTTGATCTCGTTCCACAGCGCCGATTCGATCAGAACGTCGGTGGTGTTCTCGTCGCAGCCCGAGGCCTCGCCGCCCATGATGCCGGCAAGCGATTCGACGCCGTGCTCATCCGCGATCACGCAGATATTGGGATCGAGATTGTAGGTGCGGCCGTCGAGCGCCAGCAGGCTCTCGCCCTCGCGGGCGCGCCGTACGACGAGATTGCCGCTCACTTTCTTGGCGTCGAACACATGTAGCGGCCGTGCGCGATCGAACGTCATGAAATTGGTGATATCGACCAGCGCGTTGATCGGGCGCAGCCCGATCGCGGTCAGCCGCTTCTGGAGCCATTCCGGCGACGGGCCGTTCTTGACGTCGCGCACGAGGCGCAGCGCGAAGCCCGGGCACAGCGTGGCGTCTTCGACCGTCACTTTCACCGGGCAGGGGAATTCGCCCTTGATCGGCTTGATCGTGGGGTCCTTGAACTTGCCCATGTCGGCAGCGGCAAGATCGCGCGCGATTCCGTGCACGCCTGTGCAGTCCTGCCGGTTCGGGGTCAGGTTGATCTCGATCACGGGATCGCCAAGCGCGGCCCATTCGGCGTAGCCGGCGCCGATCGGCGCGTCCGCAGGCAATTCCATGATGCCGTCATGGTCGTTGGATATCTGCAGCTCGGCCGCCGAGCACAGCATGCCGCGGCTCTCGACGCCGCGGATGGTGCCGACCCCGAGCGTGATGTCCTTGCCGGGAATGTAGGTGCCGGGCGGCGAGAACACGCTGACGAGCCCGGCCCGCGCATTCGGCGCGCCGCACACGACCTGCACCGGCGCGCCACCGTCACCGGTGTCGACCATGCAGACCCGCAGGCGATCCGCATTCGGATGCTGCTCGGCCGAGATCACCTTCGCAATGGTGAAGGGCTTCAGCGCCTTCGCCTTGTCCTCGATGTTCTCGACCTCGAGCCCGATCATGGTGAGCTTGTCGGCGAGCCTTTCCAGGGGCTCGTCGGTGTCGAGATGATCCTTCAGCCAGGAGAGGGTGAATTTCATGGCTGTGTGCCTCGGTTCTTGTCGGTGTTTACGAATTGATCTTGGTCGGTGCCAGTGTTCCCTCCCCCCTTGTGGGGGAGGGGCAGGGAGGGGGTAAGCCGCGCGCTCTGACGGAAGCTGCCTGGCGGATTGCCTCGACAACTCCCTCAAGGTTTGACATCACCTGCTCATTCGTGAAACGCAGAACCTGAAATCCTTCCGCGACGAAGAACGCATCACGACGCTGATCTGCCTTCTGCCGTTCCTCGAAATTGTGAGATTCTCCATCGAGCTCGATAATTAGCTTCGATGAGAAGCACACGAAATCGGCGATGTAACTCCCGATCGGTGTCTGACGTCGGACGCCCAGGCCATCCATGCGATTAGCTTTCAGATATCGCCATAGCAGTGTCTCAGCGCGCGTCATCGTGCGGCGAAGTTGCTTCGCTCGGCTGCGCTGACGGTCGCTCACCACTGTGTGCGGCATCTGCGGCTACCCCCCTCCCTGACCCTCCCCCACAAGGGGGGAGGGAACGGAAAGGGTCTTTGTGGAATTGCTCCCAGCGCTGACCATCACGAGCTCAGCCCCCCAGCCAGCGTCGGTACCTCCAGCGGCTTGAAGCCGTAATGGGACAGCCAGCGGACGTCGCTGTCGAACAGCTGGCGCAGATCGGCGATGCCGTATTTCAGCATGGCAATGCGGTCGATGCCCATGCCCCAGGCAAAGCCCTGGTACTCGTCGGGATCGATGCCGCAGGCGCGCAGCACGTTCGGATGCACCATGCCGCAGCCGAGAATCTCCAGCCAGTCCTCGCCCTCGCCGAAGCGGATCTCGCCCTTGTCGCGACGGCACTGGATGTCGACTTCAAGCGAGGGCTCGGTGAACGGGAAGAACGAGGGACGGAAGCGCATGTTGATGTGGTCGACCTCGAAGAACGCCTTGCAGAACTCGTGCAGGATCCATTTGAGGTGGCCGAGATGCGAGTGCTTGTCGATGACGAGGCCTTCGACCTGGTGGAATTGCGGCGTGTGGGTCGCGTCCGAATCGATGCGGTAAGTGCGACCCGGGCAGATCACGCGAATGGGCGGCTTCTGGCTCAGCATGGTGCGCACCTGCACCGGCGAGGTGTGGGTCCGCAGCAGCATGCGCGAGCCGTCTTCCTTCGGATGAAAGAAGAAGGTGTCGTGCATCTCGCGCGCGGGATGGCCTTCCGGAAAATTCAGCTTGGTGAAGTTGTAATCATCCGTCTCGATATCGGGGCCTTCGGCGACCGAGAATCCCATGTCGGCGAAGATCGTGGTCAACTCGTCCCAGACCTGGCTCAGCGGGTGGATTCGGCCGGCCTCGGCCGCGGCATCGCGCAAGGGCAGCGTGACATCGATGGTCTCGGCGGCCAGCCGGGCATCGAGCGCCGCCGACTTCAAGACGTCGCGCTTTGCTGCGAGCGCCTCGGTGACCTTGTCCTTGGCCTGGTTGATCGCGGCGCCTTGCGTCTTGCGCTCGTCCGGCGACATCTTGCCGAGCGTTGCGAGCAGTGCGGAGATCGAGCCCTTCTTGCCAAGGGCTGCGACACGCACGGCTTCGAGCGCCGCCTCGTCCGCCGCGGCGGTGATGTCGGTGATGATCTGGGCTTCGAGCTGGGCAAGATCGGTCATGGCAATCCCTTTTGGCCAGGATGCTGAGCCGATGATCCTAGCCCGTCACACCCGGCGCGCTGCCGGGCATCCACGTCTGAGAAGTATGCTTGCGCAAGAGATGACGGCCGGGGCAGTAAGGCGGCAAGACGCGCCTCTGCCCGGGCCATCACAAGCTGAACGCTGTGCAGAGCACAGTGGAGGACGGCTACGCCGCCAGCGCGGCGTCGGCCCTGTTACGCCGCAAGCGCGGCCTTGGCCTTCTCGGCGATCGCCTGGAACGAGGCGGGCTCGTTGATCGCGAGATCCGACAGCACCTTGCGGTCCACGGTGACGCCAGATTTGGCGAGGCCGTCGATAAATCGGCTGTAGGTCAGGCCGAACGGACGGACTGCGGCGTTGAGGCGCTGGATCCAGAGCGCGCGGAATGTCCGCTTTTTGCGCTTGCGGTCACGGAAGGCATATTGCATGGCCTTCTCGACCGCCGGCTTGGCGGCGCGGATGGTGTTCTTGCGGCGGCCATAGAAGCCCTTGGCGGCCTTGTAGACTTTCTTGTGCTTGGCGTGGGCGGTCACACCGCGTTTGACGCGAGACATGACAAAAATCCTTCAGAGATGACTTCGGTTTCGGATCGCCGCGCGAACGCGGCGCGAGGTGGCAGTGATCGTGGACGCGATCAGGCGTTCGGCAAGAAGTACTTCTTGACGTTGTCGCCGTCGGTCTTGAACAGCACGCGGGTGCCGCGCAGCTGACGGATCTGCTTCTTCGTCCGCTTGATCATGCCGTGACGCTTGCCGCGCTGGGCGTGCATCACTTTGCCGGTGGCAGTCACCTTGAAGCGCTTTTTAGCGCCCGATTTGGTCTTCAGCTTGGGCATTTGGCTCTCCTATGGCCGCAACAGAAATCCGCCCGTGAAGGCGGCTGGCCGTCTAAAATGCTCGTTAGAGCGTTGATTGTGCTCAGGTTTTGCGAACGAGCGCGAAACCCGCACGAAACACCGCCACGGCAGCCCTTAATCAGCCGGGCGATGAAGGCTGGGCTTATGACAGAGCGGGAGCCAAATGGCAACGATGAACCGCCGGAACCTAGCCGCCGACTATTTGGGGTTGCTACCCCCAATGTCCACGCCTCATGTCCGGAGCAGGACCCAATGGCCCATTTCCCGCGATCGATTTCCTCTTTCTCCAGCTTTGCGCGCCCGCGCCGCCTGGGGCTGCTCGCCGTGCTGGCCGCTGCCATGGCGCCTTCAACTGCCGATGCCCGGGTCAGCGGCTATGACGGCATCTGGAATGTCACCTTCGCCACCACACGGGGCAATTGCAGCTCCGGCTACAGCGTCCCCTTCACCATCACCGGCAGCCGGGTGTCGTCCGCCGGCGGCGGCCGGGTGTCCGGCAAAGTCAATCGCGGCGGCGCTGTGGCGGTCCAGGTCTGGGTCGGCGCCACCCACGCCAGCGGCGGCGGCCGGCTCGCCGGCATGAACGGCGCCGGCTCGTGGAACGGCATCATTTCCGGCGACCGCTGTAGCGGCACCTGGCAGGCGACGAGAACCTGACAAACAAAACGGCCCGCCGGAGATCCGGACGGGCCGTTGAATTCTCAGTCCCAAAGAGCCGGCGTCAGCGCGGCGCCAGAACCATCACGACCTGGCGACCCTCGAACCTTGCGTCCTGCTCGACCTTGGCGAGCTCGGCGACGTCGGTTTTGATCTTGTCCAGAAGCTTGGTGCCGATCTCCTGGTGCGCCATTTCGCGACCACGATAGCGCAGCGTGATCTTGACCTTGTCGCCCTCTTCGAAGAACCGCTGCATCGCGCGCATCTTCACGTCGTAATCGTGATCGTCGATCATCGGACGGAGCTTGATCTCCTTGATCTCGACGGTCTTCTGCCGCTTGCGGGCTTCGGCGGCTTTCTTCTGAGCGGAATACTTGTACTTCCCGTAGTCCATGATCTTGCAGACGGGAGGGCTGGTATTCGGCGAAATCTCGACCAGATCCATGCCGGCTTCCTGAGCCATCTTGATGGCCAGGACCGTCTCGACCGTGCCTTTGTTGTCACCGGTTTGATCGATCAGCTGGATTTGCGCATTGCGGATATCATCATTGATGCGCGGCCCGTCTTTGCTGGCAGCGGGCGGAGCTTTATTAGGACGGCGAATGGGTGGTTCTCCAAAGTTGTGAAGGAAGCGGCTATCTTGAAGGAAGATGCGTTTGCCGGCAAGCAAGTCGCTCGTGCGAGAGGCGAAAAACCCTCAAATGCGAGGCATTTTGGCCACGCCCGTTGGCACGCAGACGACATAGACACCTTGGTTCTGTTCCGCAAGCGTCCCAAACGGCCAATGCCGAGGTCGGATTGTGCTGGCGGACGTGTCCAAACAGCTCAAACAGCACAGCCAGAGTAAACGTTCCATGACCGATGCAATTTCCGATACCGTGCTCGACTTCATCACCGTGGGCGAAGGCCCGTTGGCGCGCAGAATTGCGGTGCGCCGCCGCGCCGGAAAAGGCCCCGGGCTGGTCTGGCTCGGCGGATTCAAATCGGACATGCAGGGCAGCAAGGCCATGGCGCTGGATGCCTGGGCCGGGGAGCACGGCCGCGCAATGGTCCGATTCGACTATTCCGGTCACGGCGAATCCTGCGGCGATTTCGCCGATGGAACCATCGGACGCTGGCTGGAGGAGAGCGTAGCAGTGTTCGAGCGCTTCTGCGCCGGCCCGCAAATCCTGATCGGCTCGTCCATGGGCGGCTGGATGGCACTGCTGCTCGCGCGCGAGATCAAGAAGCGCCAGGAGACGCAACAGGCCGTGGCCTCGCTGTCCGGTCTCGTCCTGATCGCGCCGGCGCCCGACTTCACCGAGGAGCTGATGTGGAAGAACTTTTCGCCGGCGGTGAAGAAAGAGATCGAGACCAAGGGCCTCTGGCTGCGGCCGTCGGACTATGGCGACGGCTCGCCCTATCCGATTACGCGAAATCTGATCGAGGAGGGACGCAATCACCTGGTGCTCGGCAGCGCCATCGATCTCGGCTGCCCCATCCGCATCCTGCAGGGCGCGAAAGATCCCGACGTGCCATGGCAGCACGCCTTCGCGCTGACACATCGCCTGCCGGCTGACGACGTCGTGCTGACCATGATCCAGGACGGCGATCACCGCCTCTCCCGCCCGCAGGACATCGCGCGCATTCTTGCCGCCGTGGCGGAGATCGGGTGAAACTGCCGCTCAGCACTCGATGTCATCGTCCGACTTGAGCGGACGATCCGGTATTCCAGAGGCCGTCATACCTAAGCCGAGAAGCCGCGGCGTACTGGATGCGCCGGCAAGCCGGGGCATGACAGAGAACGGGGAGGGAGAAATGCCAATGACCACCGTCGCCATGCTGCGTGCGTTCTGCGACGCGGTCGAGCAGCGCAACGGCAAAGCGTTCGCCGCCTCTTCACTGAGGACGGCATCTACCACGACGTCTTCTACGGTGTCTTCACCGGTCGCGAGAAGATCGCCGAGCTGATCGACGACTGGTTCTATCGCACGGCGACCGATTTCCGCTGGGACATGCACGATCCCGTCACCGACGGCACCACGCTCTATGCGCGCTACACCTTCAGCTATCGTTCGACCCTGCTGGACGCGAATGGCGCGCGGGCGATGTTCGAGGGCGTGGCGATAATGACGCTGCGTGAGGGCAAGATTGCCAGCTATCACGAAGTTGCCAACACTGCGCCGGCGTTCGTCGACCTGAAGTTTGCGCCGGAGCGGATCGCGAAGATCGTGGCCAAGCAGGGCGCCGAGCTGAAGGCGCGCCCGGAAATGCAGCGGCATTTGGCGTAACTGTCTCCACTCGTCATTCCGGGGCGCGGCCCTTGGCGCGAGCCCGGAACGACGAGTAGAGAGAGCGCTACCGCTTCGACGGATTCGCCATCGGCTTGCGCTGCGCCAGTGCGGCGACCGTGGCGGTCCCGATCGGTCCCTGTTCATCATAGAGCCAGCATTCGCCGATCGCGACGCCATCAGTGGCGTGATGGTTCACCACCTCGAATCCGATCCAGTTTGTGATCGGCAGGCGATGCAGATAGATGGTGACGTCGCTGTTGATGTAGCCGAGCCCCCTGTCGCCGGCATTGGCAAACGGGCTGGCGAAATCGGCGCCGGTGGCGACACGGACGAACGGCGTCATCGCCACGCCCGCGACGAGCTCGCGCACCTCGCTCATCCAGAGCCGGCGCGGGCCGAGCGAGCCCATATGGCCGACGATCGGGCGCGTCGTCCATTTGCCGTTCATGCCGAGCCTGGGATCGGTGGGCTTGGGAATGTCGGCCGGCTTCGGCACGTCCCAGTTCGGCGGTGACCAGACATTGCCTTCGGGATTTTGCGTCTTGCGCAGCAGCTGGCAAGACGCCCGCGCCATGCTGACGCCACCGGAGACAAACTCCGCCTCGACCACGCGGATGCGCAGGCCGTCGCGCACCAGGCGCGTCGTCACTTCAATCGGCTTGTCGATGGTCGGTAGCCGAAACATATCGACGGTGAGCCGCGCCGGCACCAATTCGGGGCCGGAATGACGCTCCTCGATGACGAAGCCGAGCAGGCCGATGATGACGCGTCCGTGCAGCGATTTCGGATCCCAGGGACCGTTGGCGACTTCCGTCGGATGGAATGTGTCGCCGTCGCGGGTAAAGAAAGGCATGTTTGTCATGAGGCGCGAGATTGAAGAAAGGCGCGGGGAAATCAAGGCCCTCAACCCTCATGGTGAGGAGGCGCGAAGCGCCGTCTCGAACCATGCAGGCTCCGCTGCGGCAGCTCGGCCTCGATCCTTCGAGATGCCGCTGCGCGGCTCCTCAGGATGAGGAGCTAACCGTGAATTCTGCGCGCCACTCCTCACGAACACTCTCGTCGGGCTCGCGATCGAGAACCTGCAGCCTCACCTCGGCAAACGCCTCGCGCTCCACCAATTGCCCCAGCGCCCACACCGCCGCCCCACGCACCAGTGGGCTTGCATCGTCGAGCAATCGCCGCGCCTCCGCAGCCAGCGCTAGCTCCCCGGAGTTGCCAATCGCGATCAGCACGTTCCGTACGAAGCGATTGCGGCCGATGCGCTTCAGCGGCGACTTCGTGAACAGCGTGCGGAATGAAGCATCGTCGAGCCGGGCCAGCGCCGCGAGCGCAGGCGCGCGCAGCTCGTCACGCGCCGCGAGCTTGGCCTCGCGACCCTCCTGCGCGAACTTGTTCCAGGGGCAGGCGGCAAGACAATCATCGCAGCCATAGATCCGATTGCCCATGGCCTTGCGAAATTCGCGCGGGATCGGACCCTTGTTCTCGATGGTGAGGTACGAGATGCAGCGCCGCGCATCGAGCTTGTAGGGCGCAGGGAACGCCGCGGTCGGGCAGATGTCGAGACAGGCCCGGCACGAGCCGCAATGGTCGATCTCTGCGTCGTCACGCGGCAGCTCGAGCGTGGTGTAGATCGCGCCGAGGAACAGCCAGGAGCCGAACTCGCGCGAGACGAGATTGGTGTGCTTGCCCTGCCAGCCCAGATGCGCGGCTTGCGCCAAGGGCTTCTCCATCACGGCCGCGGTGTCGACGAACACCTTTACGTCCGACGGCGCGGTCGCAATTAGCCAGCGCGCCAGCGCCTTCAGCCGCTTCTTGATCAGATCGTGATAATCGTCGCCTTGCGCATAGACCGAGATCGCCGCATGCGTGCGCTGCTTGAGGATCGCGAGCGGATCCTGGTCGGGGCCGTAATTGACGCCGAGCATGATCACCGAGCGCACATCCTGCCACAGTCCGCGCGGATCGACGCGGCGCTCAGGGCTCGCGGCCAGCCAATCCATGTCGCCATGGCCGCCGGAGGCGATGAATTCAAGGAAGTATTTTCCGGCGCTCTCGATCGTGCCGGGTGCAGTGATGCCGATGCAGTCGAAGCCGAGCGCGCGTGCTTCGTGCGCCAGCTGTGTCTTCAGTTCAGTCGGATCGCAATTCAGAAATCCAGGTCCACGTAAGTCCGCGACGCCGGCACCCCGGCCAGCCATTCGCTGAGGAGCGGACGGAACGACGGGCGGGATTTCACCCGCGCGTACCACGCCTTTGCTGCATCGTCCTCGCTCCATGGCACGTCGCCCAGATAGTCGATCGCCGAGAGATGCGCCGCGGCGGCGAGATCCGCGTAGGTGAGTCGGTCGCCCGCGAGGAAGTTACGCGTCTGCGCCAGCCAGCCGATATAGGCCAGATGATAGCGCACGTTTGCCTTGGCCGCGCGCATCACGTCGGCCGAAGGCGGGCCGCCACCGTCCTCCTCGCTCATGAACCGCTTGTAGATGCGCTCGGTGACGAGAGGGTGCGAGACCTCCTCGAAGAATTTTTCGTTGAACCAGGCCATCAGCCGGCGCACCTCGACGCGCTCGGTGATGGTTTCCGGCATCAGGCGCTTGGGGCCCATCGCGGCGCCATAGGCCTCGTCGACATATTCGGCAATGATCGCCGCGCCCGGTATGGGCGGCTGCTCGTCGTCCACCAGAACTGGTGTCGTGCCGGCCGCATTGAGCAGCAGAAACGCCTCGCGCCGCTCCCAGCTGCGCTCTTCGACCAGCTTCAGGTCGAGCCCGTATTCGCCCACGATCAAGCGAATGAAGCGCGAGTGCGGACAGAACGGATGATGAAACAGCGTAAACATGAAGCCTTTGACTATTTGATGGTGCTTAAGAATCCATCAATATTTGTGCGGCGCCACACTAGTCCTTCAAAACCGCGAAGCAAGGGCGTGACGTCGCATTTTGCGATTGCGGCATGGGGGCGAATAGGCGAGAAGAGCCCCGCTTTTCCAGCCGAAATGGACCGTAATATGTCAGACGCAATACGGGCAGTGATCCTCGGCATCATCGAGGGGGTGACCGAGTTCCTTCCCGTGTCCTCGACCGGCCACCTCTTGCTCGCGGAGCGCTTCTTCCAGCTTGGTGAAGGTGCCTTCTGGGATTCGTTTACGGTTCTGATCCAGCTGGGTGCGATCCTCGCGATCGTCGGGCTCTATTTCAGGAAGCTGTGGGACGTCGCGATTGGCCTGTTCACGGGCGATGCCTATGCGCGCCGCTTCGTGATCGGCGTGCTGGTCGCCTTCCTGCCGGCCGTGATCGTCGGCCTCCTCGCCGGCAAGTACATCAAGAGCATGCTGTTCAATCCGTGGGTCGTCTGCTTCACGCTGATCGTCGGCGGCGCCATCCTGCTCTGGGTCGACAAGCTCGAGCTCAAGCCGCGCGAGCATGAAGCCACCAAGTTTCCACTCTTGATGTATCTCTATATCGGCATCGCGCAGTGCGTGGCGATGATCCCGGGCGTGTCGCGCTCCGGCGCCAGCATCGTGGCCGCCATGCTGCTCGGTGCGGACAAGCGAGCGGCGGCGGAGTTCTCGTTCTTCCTCGCCATCCCCACCATGATCGGCGCGTTCGCCTACGACTTCTACAAGAACCGCGCCGAGATGACGATGGACCATATGAACATCGTCGCGATCGGCTTCGTGGTGTCGTTCATCACCGCGATCATCGTGGTCAAGACGTTCTTGACCTACGTCACCCGACACGGTTTCGTGGTGTTCGCCTGGTGGCGCGTCATCGTCGGCACGCTCGGCCTGATCGCGCTGGCGCTGGGGCGGTAAAGCCAGAAACCCTCGATCCAAATCAGCTCGCGCTGAAGTGCTCCGACGCACCTCTCCCCGCTGGGGAGAGGTGGGCATCGAGACACCCGGTTGCTGGTGTTTTCAACGCAAAATAAGCTTTTGATCGCTAATCAGTCTCCAGCCCAGGGCGGCGTGCCCGGCACAGGAGCTGAACCATGACCCTCGTCAGCGGCTGGGGGCGTTTTCCGGTCGTCGATAGCAACGTGCTGCGGCCGCGCTCGTTCGCGGCCGTCGGCGAGGCTGTCTCGGCCGGCACCGTCGCGCGCGGCAATGGCCGCGCCTATGGCGATGCCGCGATCGGCGCCGCCAGGACCGTCGCGATGACGGGGTTCGACCGGGTCAGGTGGTTCGATCCGGCGAGCGGGCGCATCCGCCTCGAGGCCGGCATGCTGCTGTCGGACCTGATCGAGACATTCGGCCCACGCGGCTTCCTGCCCTTCGTCGTGCCCGGCACGCGCTTCGTGTCGATCGGCGGTGCAATCGCTGCCGACGTGCACGGCAAGAACCATCATGGCGAGGGCGGCTTCGGTCGCTACCTCGACAGCATTTTGCTGCGCACCGGGCAGGGCGAGGTGATCGAAACCTCGCGCGAGCAGAATTCCGATGCCTTTTTCGCGACCGTCGGCGGCATGGGCCTGACCGGAATCATCCTCGAGGCGACGATGCGGTTGCGGCCGGTCGAAACCGGATGGATCCGCGAGCGGGTGATCTCTGCGTCCGATCTCGATGCCGCGATGCGAGCGCTCGACGCGGGCGATGCTGCGACCTATTCGGTGGCCTGGCTCGATTGCGCGGCGCGAGGACGCGATCTCGGCCGCGCGCTGATCTATCTCGGCGAACACGCCGGCAGAGACGAACTCGCCGCTGGCGCCGCTGCGTTTCCCGTCGGCAAAGATCCCGGCCTCGGCGTCCCCGTCGATCTGCCCTCGATCACGCTGAACCGCCTCAGCATTCGCGCCTTCAACGAGCTGTACTACCGCGTGGGCGCGCGGCGCGCCGGCGGCAGCCAAGTGGTCTCGCTCTATCCGTATTTCTTTCCGCTCGACGGCCTCAAAGACTGGAATCGCATCTATGGCAAGCGCGGCTTCCTTCAGCATCAATGCGTGATTCCGGAGCAGGGCGCGCGCGAGGTGCTCGGCGATATCCTCCAGCGCGTCGCGCATCGCGGCGATGCCTCCTTCCTCGCCGTGCTCAAGAAGCTCGGCCAGGGCGACGGCATCCTGTCGTTTCCGCTGCCCGGCTACACGCTGGCGCTGGATTTCCCGCTGAAGGGCGACATCCTGAATTTCCTCGACGAGATCGATCGCCTGGTCGTCGCTGCCGGCGGGCGGCTGTACCTCGCCAAGGATGCGCGCCAGTCGCGCGCGACGTTCGCGGCCGGCTATCCCGCCTTGCAGCGGTTCAACGCGATCCGCAGATCGCTTGATCCCACAGGCAACATCCGCTCGAAGCTTTCACAACGCCTGTTTGATGAGGTCTAGCCCGTGACGTCACGCAAGTCCGCAATTGTGCTGGGTGGCTCCTCCGATATCGGCCGCGCCGCCGCGCGCGCCTTCGCCAAGGCGGGATACGACGTCGCCCTCGCCGGCCGCGACGTCGCCACGCTGGAGCGGGATGCCGCCGATCTGCGCGCGCGTTACAATATCGAGGTCGGTCTTCACAAATTCGATGTGCTCCACACCGCGTCATTCGAGAGCTTTGTCGGCGGCCTGCCGGCGTTGCCTGATGTCGTGGTCTCGATCGTCGGCCTTTTGGGCGTGCAGGAGAACGCGCAATCCGATCTCGCCCACGCCACCACGATCATGCGCTCCAACTACGAAGGCCCGTCGCTGATCCTCGGCCTGTTCGCCGAAAAATTCTTGGGCCGCGGCACTGGCACGATCGTCGGCGTGTCCTCCGTTGCCGGCGATCGCGGCCGCGCCTCGAACTATGTCTACGGCTCGGCCAAAGCGGGCTTCTCCGCCTTCCTGTCCGGCCTGCGTGCCCGCGCCAGCCGCGGCGGCGTGCATGTCGTCACCGTCAAGCCCGGCTTCGTCCGCACCAAGATGACGGAAGGCATGAAGCTGATCGGCCCGCTCACGGTGGAGGCGCCGGTGGTCGGCGATGCGATCCTTCAGGCGGTCGAGAGGAAAATCGACGTCGTCTATGTCAGCGGCAAATGGCGCCTCGTGATGCTGATCATCAAGACGCTGCCGGAAGCGGTGTTCAAGAAGCTGAAGTTTTGACGTCTCGCCGCGCTGACGGTGCGTCCTCTGGCCCTGCTCGTCCTCCAAACTCGTCATGCCCGGGCTTGACCCGGGCATCCACGTCTTGCTGCGACCGCTGATCTGAGTGGATGGCCTCGCATAGTCGAGCAGAGCGACGCCGTTCTCCGAACGGCCCGGCCATGACGACGGAGAGAGAGTCTTTAGGCGCTCTTGCGCTGGAACTGGCCGGCCGCGCGGAAACGCCAGAGATATTGCGGGGCGATCGCCTCCAGCGAATCCGGCGTGATGCCGAGCCCTTCCAGCGTCAGGCCAGCGGCCTTCGCCGCATCCGACACGACATTGTCGCGTTCGAGCATCGTGACCTGGTCCGGCGTCAGCTTCAGTGCACCCGGCGCGAATTGCAGGAAGGCGGCCTTGAAGCGGGCGAGCCCAAACGGCAGCGGGATCAGCATTCGCTCGCGGTCCGTGATCTCGAGGATGGTCTCGATGATCTCGCGCATGGTCAGCACCTCCGGCCCGCCGAGCTCATAGGTCGCGCCGGCCTTGGCCTTGCCGTCGACGGCATCAGCGATCGCGGTGGCGACGTCGCCGACATAGACCGGCTGCATCCTGGTCTCGCCGCCGATCAGCGGCAGCACCGGCAACATTCGCCCCAGCGCGGCAAAGCGGTTGGTGAACTGGTCCTCGGGCCCGAACATCACGGAAGGGCGGAAGATCGTCGCCGACGGTACGGCGGCCAAGACCGCGGCTTCGCCGGCCGCCTTGGCCTTGGCATAGCGCGAGGGCGATTCCGCGTCGGCGCCGATCGCGGAGACATGCACCAGGCTGGCGCCGGCGGCGGCCGCCGCCTTGGCGACGGTCTCGGCGCCCTTGGCCTGGACGGCGTCAAAGGTCTGCTCGCCGCTCTCGGTGAGGACGCCCACGAGGTTGATCACGACATGCGAATCGCGCAGCGCCGCCTCGACCGAGGCCGGATAGCGCAAATTGGCCTGCACGGTGTGGACCTGCCCGACCTTGCCGGAGGGCTGGAGATATCCGGCGAGTTCCGGCCGCCGCACCGCGACCCGGATGCGGTAATCGCGCTTGCACAGGGCGCGGACGACGTTCCGGCCCAAAAACCCAGATCCGCCGAAAACCGTGACGAGCGTGTCCAGATTCGATGCCATGGGGTCGGTTCCTGCAGGTGGGTAAGGGGTTGTCAGGCTTGTATCGGGCCGGTTTGCGATGCGCAATCGGCATCCCGCAACAGGCTTCACGCATGAATTGACAACGGCGTCACCGAACCGTAGTAACCGCCTCCGTGCCCCAAACGGCATGCCCAGGTGGTGGAATTGGTAGACGCGCTGGCTTCAGGTGCCAGTGGCTTAACGGCCGTGAAGGTTCGAGTCCTTTCCTGGGCACCATTTGCAAGATTTGACGCAAAATGGGGCTGCTTCCGATCAGTCGCGATGGTAGCCGACGATCCAAGCACCGAGGTGGCATGGGTCCCTTGATGGGACAGATCAGCCCGTCCGCTCTCACACCACCCGCTTTCCCGCCCGCTCCGCCACCGCCTTCTGCACAAAGTACATCGCGCCCAGCGCGACGATCGTCGTCGCGACCACGACGTAGCCGAGCCGGTCGAAATGGATCAGCGAGCCGTCCGCCGCTTGGGCGATGATGGCGGCGGCGAGCACTGAGCCGAGTCCTCCGGAGAGCTGCTGAAGCGAGGCGCTGACCGCGCTGAACGAGCCGCGCTGGCTCGGATCGGGGATCGCCGACATCAGCGCCTGCGACGGGATCATGCGCGAGAAAATGCCGACGAACATCAAGACGTTGACGAGGATCGCGGTCGCGAGCGAGACGTGGCCGAGACGGGTGTAGACCAGCACCATGATCACCGACACGACGCTGCCGAACGCGAAGGTCGGGTATTTGCCGAACGCGTCGCTCGCCCTGCCGACCAGAGGCCCCGTGACGATGCTGAACAGGCCGGAGACGAGATAGATCGTCGGCAGATGCGCAATGTCGATGCCGAGATTGTGCACGGTGAAGGCGCTGGAGAACGGCATCAGCATGTACCCGCCGGTCGCCAGCAGCGTCGTGACGGCGAAGGCCAGCGTATAGCGCTTCTGCCCGACGGTCGCGATCAAGTGCCGGAACGGGTTTCTGTCCTGCTTCAATTTCAGATGCGCATCGACCGGCTCCATGGTGAAAGCGATGACCGCGATCGCTGCGATTGACACCACGACGATCGCGGCGAAGCAGACATGCCAGCTCCAGTGATTGGCGAGGAACAGCCCGGCGGGAATGCCGAGCACCTGGCTTGCGGCAAACGCCGTCTGGATGAAGCCCATCACGCGGCCGCGCAGGTGCAGCGGGAACAGATCGGTGATGATGGCGAGCACAACCGAGCCGATCACGCCACCGAACAATCCGGTCACGATCCTGCCGAGCAGCAGCACATGGTAGTTCTGCGCGGCGGCGCAGAGCATGGTCCCGAGCGTGAAGCCGACATAGAAGAACAGCAGCAGGCGCTTGCGACGAACCGATCGGCAAAGCCGGCGGCCAGGATGCCCGAGATCCCCGCGCTGAACGCGTAGGCCGAGACCGCGACGCCGAACTGCCCGGCCGTGATGTCGAGCGCAGGCATCAGGATGGCGCCGAGCGGCGACATGATGACGAAGTCGAGGATGATCGTGAATTGCGTGAACGCGAGCAGCGCGATGAGCAGCGCCTGATAGCGCGAAAAGCCGCGTTGGCGCTCCTGTGGGTCGTCGACGGCCGCGGCGAGCGTCTGTTCGGTCATGGCACCTGATTCAGGGTAAGCGCGGCGGGGCGCGCGAAACTGGCAGATAGGGTGGACGGCGACGATGTCCACCGGCGGCAAGGTAAAAGCTCTGCCGCAACAGGAAGCGCGGGGCGGGTTGTGGGATCCGGGCAACAGGGCGCCCGCGCGAACCCGCTCCTGTCCGGGGGAATTAAGCCGCCCTTAGCGAATGCCCTCTAGGCTCGCGACCATCCCTTTCCCCTGCTCCCCGGCCTTTGGGCCGGTCATTTTGCGTCAAGTAAGAGTGTTTCCGGATGGAGCAGCCTGCCTGGCAACATGATTCTGGCGCCCCCGCACCGTCGGCAATTGCGGCGGCTGGGCGGACGCTTGTGATCGATCTGGAAGGCGCGCTGCTGCGTTCCGAACTGCTGATGGAAGCGCTGTTCAGTGCGCCCGGCCGCATGCTGGCCCGCTTCGGCGCCGGCGGACGCCCGGGTATGGCCGCGCTCACGGATATCCTGGCGCGGGCCGAGATCGACTATGCCCATCTGCCCTATGATTCCGATGTGCTGAATCAGGCGCTGGCGGCGCGGGCGCAGGGCGCGAAGATATATCTTGTCGCCGGACGTTTCGCCGATCATGCGGCGGGCATTGCCGCACATCTTGGCTTTGACGGCGTCGTGACGCCGGCCGATCTTGCCGCGGGCCATACGCTGCCGTTCGATCGCGGCGCGATCGAGCGCATCGAGAGCCGCGGCCACAGCCACGTCAGCTGGAAAACCTGGGCCAAGGCCCTGCGCGTCTATCAATACGCCAAGAACACGCTGGTGTTCGTGCCGGCGCTCACCGCGCATCAGATGAACCTTCCAACGCTCGGCTATGCATTGCTGGCGTTCATGGCGTTTTCCGCCTGCGCGTCGGGCGCCTATCTGATGAACGATCTCCTGGATCTTTCGGCCGACCGGCAGCATCCGACCAAGCGCCATCGCCCGCTCGCGGCCGGCGATCTGCCGATCTCCGCGGCGCTAGCAGCGATTCCTGCGCTGTGGCTGTTCGCGCTTGTCGCCAGCCTCTGCATCTCGCCTCTCTTCCTGGGCGTGCTCGGCGCCTATCTCGTCACCACGATCGCTTATTCGCTCGCGCTCAAGCGCAAGATGCTGGTCGACGTCGTGACGCTGTCTGGTCTCTACAGCTTGCGCATCATCGCCGGCGCCGTCGGCGTCGGCGTGGTGCTGTCGGAATGGCTTTTGATCTTCTCGCTGTTCGTGTTCACCTCGCTGGCGCTGATCAAGCGTTTCAGCGAGCTCAGCATGCGCGAGAGCGCGGGCCTCGCCGATCCCTCCAACCGCGATTACAGGATCACTGATCTGCATGTCATCGCCGCGATGGCGGCGGCGAGCGCGATGAACGCGGCAACGGTGTTCTCGCTCTACGTCTCCTCCTCCGCGGTGACGCCGCTCTACAGCCGTCCCTGGATGCTGTGGCTGCTCAACCCGCTGCTGCTCTACTGGTTCGGCCGCGCCCTGATGATGGCGCACCGCCGCGAGATGCCTGACGATCCGATCATCTACGCTTTCCGCGACGGCCCCAGCCGCATCACGGTGGCCGCGATGATCTGCATCATGCTGGCGGCGATCTGACCGGACCCGTAAGGTCACGGCCGGCGCTTGCGCGGCCCGCCGTGAGTGGATACATCGCGGGGAATCCCGATTAGCCTATTCTGCCGACACCATTCGAGGTTTTGAAACGCCATGACCGTGCGCCTGCATCGCGGCGACCTGCCCGACCTGTCCCGCTACACCGCAGCGGTGGCGATCGACACCGAGACCATGGGCCTGAACCCGCACCGCGACCGGCTCTGCGTGGTGCAGCTCTCGCCCGGCGACGGCAGCGCCGACGTGGTGCAGATCCCCAAGGGGCACACCGACGCGCCGAATTTGAAGGCGCTGCTGGCCGATCCCGCCATCACGAAGATCTTCCACTTCGCGCGGTTCGATATCGCGGTGCTGTACCAGACCTTCGGCGTCATGACCGGGCCGATCTACTGCACCAAGATCGCCTCCCGCCTGACCCGCACCTATACCGACCGCCACGGTCTGAAGGACCTGGTGCGCGAGGTGCTCAACATCGACCTCTCCAAGCAGCAGCAGTCCAGCGACTGGGGCTCCGACAGCCTGAGCGAGCCGCAGCTCGCCTATGCCGCCTCCGATGTGCTGCATCTGCACGGCCTGCGCGAGCGGCTCGATGCCATGCTGGTGCGGGAAGGCCGCTCCGCGCTGGCGCAGGCCTGTTTCGACTTCCTGCCGACCCGCGCCCTGCTCGACCTCCAGGGCTGGGCGGAAGAGGACATTTTCGCGCATTCCTGATGCCGCTCGTGGCCGCTAGGGTCAGGGCTGCCGCCCCGTTTCGGACACTTTCGTAACGGCCTGTCGCCGGCTGCATATTTTGGCGGCGCCGGGTACAATGGGGCGTCCTTCCACCGGACAAGGCGAGCGCCACTTCAGGAGTGAATCAGGAGTCCAGGTGAATTCGGCCCAGAATCCCACCTACGACGCCGCGCTTGCGGCGAAGTTTGCCAGCGCGGCGCGCCACAGCCGCCTGGTGCGGATTCTGCGTGTCGCGGTGCCGGGCGCGGTGCTGCTCTCCATGGCCGCCATCGTCGGCGTGTCGGTCTTCAATCCGTTCCGCATGCTGATGCCGAAACTGCCGCTCGATTCCGGAAACCTGGTGGTGTCGGGCACTAAGATCACCATGGAAACGCCGCACCTCGCCGGCTTCACGCCTGACCAGCGGCCCTACGAGCTCTGGGCCAAGACCGCGACGCAGGACATCACCGACCCCGATCATGTCGATCTTTCGGATCTGCGTGCAAAGGTGCTGATGGAGGATCAATCCACCCTGTTCCTCGACGCCCGCACCGGCCGTTTCGACAACAAGCAGCAGCAGCTCGATCTGCACAAGGACATCTTGCTGCGCACCTCGACCGGCTACGAAGCGCGGCTGAACTCGGCCTTCGTCGACATGAACAAGGGCACGGTCACCTCCGACGAGCGCGTCGACGTCAAGCTGACCAACGGCACGCTGACCGCGGACCGGCTGCGGATCACCGAGGGCGGCGATCTCATCCGCTTCGAAGGCAATGTGGTGATGCACCTGGACAAGCTGGACGACCCCGCCGCCGCACAGCCTGCGCCCCCGGCCGAGCCTGCGCCACCTGCAAAGACGCGTACGCCTCAGAACAAGTCTGCCAATTCAAAGTGATTTCCATGATCAGTTTTTTTTCGCGCAGCGACTACATGCGGAGTGCCGTCCTCGGCACAGCCGTGCTTGTCGCCGCCGTCGTTGCGGTGGTTGCTGGCGGGGCCGCCATTGCACAGAGCACGATGCAAGGCGTGCCCAACGCGATGCAGGGCTTTTCGCAAAACCGCGACCAGCCGATCCAGATCGAGGCCGCCTCGCTCGAAATGCGCGACAAGAAGAAGGAGGCGACCTTCGCCGGCAATGTGAAGGTCGTGCAGGGCGACACCACCATGACCTCGAAGACGCTGGTGGTGTTTTATGAATCGGGCGGCGGCGACAAGCCGGCCGTGCCGCAGCCGGCGGCCAAGGGCGCGAAGGCGGCACCGATGCAGTCGACAACGCCCGGCCCGGGCGGCAGCTCCGCGATCAAGCGGCTGGAGGCGCGCGGCAATGTCGTGGTCACTCAGAAGGACCAGGTGGTAACGGGCGAGACCGCCGTGTTCGACACCAAGACCAACCTCATCACCATGCTCGGCGGCGTGGTCTTGACGCAGTGCAAGAACGTGCTGCGCGGCGACCGCCTGATGGTCGACATGACCACGGGCGTGTCGCGGGTGGAATCCGAGAGCGGCCGGGTCCAGGCCCTGCTGCCGCAGGGCGGCAGCAATGATTGCGGGCAAGGCGCCAAACCCGGCACAGCACCGCCTCTGCAGTTGCCCGGCGCAAGTAAACAAAAGTAAATTCAATAACTTGCTTTGGTTGCTCCCGATCCGAGGTTGAAGCTTGCCCGGCAAGACTGTATCTAGCGCGAAGGGCTTTCGAAGCGGGGTTCGCCGCTTTTCGGGCGTGTTTCACTGGGCATGAGACATCCCTCACTCAGGCTGCACCGGCGGATCGCAAAGACCGGGGCGGCAGATCGCGGGATCACGCGCGGACCATCGTGCAGGATTGTCGTGCAGGATCGTCGTGAAAGGCTAGAAGGCGGGGATGGTCGATCTCTTCAGCATGTTCCGTCGGCGACCCGCCAAACGCGGCCGGCCAGGATTTGCGCGTCAGGACATCAGCGCGCTCGGTGACGATGTCGGCGGTCTCGTCACCAGCCCGGTGCGGGATGCGCCGCCGACCGCCCGGAGCCAGCCGGTGCGTGCGCCCGACCAGTTCCAAGGAGACCATCACGCCGACTATCAGGCGGACTATCGAGCCGAGCCGCCGCGTCCGCAGGCGGTTCACCCGGTCAGGGCCGGCAGCAGATCCAATGGTACAGGCGGGCAGCTGCTGCGGCGGCCCGGCTTCCTGGCTGTGCACAGTGTGGAAAAGGCCTTTGGCAGTCGTCAGGTGGTGCGCGGCGTCAGCATCTACGTGCGCCGCGGCGAAGCGGTCGGTCTGCTCGGCCCGAACGGCGCCGGCAAGACCACCGTGTTCTACATGATCACCGGCCTGATCAAGGCCGATCGCGGCGCGATCGAGCTTGACGGGCACGATGTCACCAAGCTGCCGATGTATCAGCGCGCACGGCTCGGCATCGGCTATCTGCCGCAGGAGGCCTCGATCTTCCGCGGCCTCACCGTCGAGCAGAACATCCGCGCGGTGCTCGAAGTGGTCGAGCCCTCGCGCAAGAAACGCGAGCACCAGCTCGATTCGCTGCTCGACGAGTTCAACATCACGCGCCTCAGGAAATCGCCGTCGATCGCGCTATCAGGTGGGGAGCGCCGCCGCGTCGAGATTGCGCGCGCGTTGGCGACACGGCCGAACTACATGCTGCTCGACGAGCCCTTCGCCGGCATCGATCCGATCGCGGTCGGCGACATCCAGGACCTCGTCCGCCATCTGACCAATCGCGGCATCGGGGTCTTGATCACCGACCACAATGTGCGCGAAACGCTCGGCCTCACCGATCGTGCCTACATCGTCTATGCCGGTGAAATCCTGACCGAGGGTACCCCGGATGAGATCGTCGCCGATCCGGACGTGCGCCGGCTTTACCTTGGCGAGGAATTCCGCCTCTAGCCTGTTTTTGCGCGGCGTCAAGGCGTGTACATCGGGCCCGGACTAGGATAAGCAAAAATCGGACCAATTTTGGGAACGGTTCTTGCTTCATGGCGCTTACGCAGAGATTAGAGTTCCGGCAATCGCAGTCGCTGGTCATGACGCCGCAGCTGATGCAGGCGATCAAGCTGCTGCAATTGTCCAATCTCGATCTCACGACTTTCGTGGAGGAGGAACTCGAGCGTAATCCCCTGCTGGAGCGGGCCAATGACGAGGCCGGCGGCGCTGAAGCGACCGCGGAGGCCAGCCAGTTCGGTGATGGTGACGAAGGCGGCCACGGTGATGGGGTTGGTGACGACGGCTTTGGCGGCAGCGCCGAGGCGTTCGAGCCCGGACAGGAAGAATGGATGAGCAAGGATCTCGGCACCCGCGCCGAGATCGAGCAGACCCTGGACACCGGCCTCGACAACGTCTTCTCCGAGGAGCCGGCCGAGGCGGCCGCGCGCAATGCCCAGGACGCCGCGCCGACCACTTACACCGAGTGGGGCGGTGGTGCCTCCGGCGATGAACCCTACAATCTCGAAGCCTTCGTCGCGGCAGAGAGGACCCTGTCGGACCATCTTGCCGAGCAGCTCTCGGTTGCCTTCACCGCGCCGGCGCAGCGCATGATCGGCCAGTACCTGATCGACCTCGTCGACGAGGCCGGCTATCTGCCGCCGGATCTCGGCCAGGCCGCCGAGCGTCTCGGCGCATCGCAACAGGACGTCGAGGACGTTCTTGCCGTGCTGCAAAAATTCGATCCACCCGGCGTCTGCGCGCGCAACTTGAGCGAATGCCTGGCGATCCAGCTCCGCGAGCTCGACCGCTATGATCCGGCGATGCAGGCCCTGGTCGAGCATCTCGATCTTCTCGCCAAGCGCGACATCGCGTCCTTGCGCAAGGTCTGCGGCGTCGACGACGAGGACATCGCCGACATGATCGGCGAGATCCGCCGCCTCAATCCCAAGCCCGGCATGAAGTTCGGCTCGGCGCGGCTCCAGACCATGGTGCCCGATGTCTATGTCCGCCCCGGTCCCGACGGTGGCTGGCATGTCGAGCTCAACAGCGACACCCTGCCGCGCGTGCTGGTCAACCAGACCTACTATTCCGAGCTGTCGAAGAAGATCGGCAAGGACGGCGACAAATCCTACTTCACCGATGCGCTCCAGAACGCGACCTGGCTCGTGCGCGCACTCGACCAGCGCGCCCGCACCATCCTGAAAGTTGCAACCGAGATCGTGCGCCAGCAGGACGGCTTCTTCACCCATGGCGTGGCGCATTTGCGGCCGCTCAATCTGAAGGCTGTCGCAGACGCCATCCAGATGCATGAATCCACGGTGTCGCGCGTTACCGCCAACAAATACATGGCGACCAATCGCGGCACGTTCGAGCTGAAATATTTCTTTACGGCCTCAATCGCCTCGGCTGACGGCGGCGAGGCGCATTCCGCCGAAGCGGTACGTCACCACATCAAGCAGCTGATCGATTCGGAAGCGCCCACGGCAATCCTGTCGGATGACACCATCGTGGAACGCTTGCGCGCTTCGGGCATTGATATTGCCCGCCGCACGGTCGCGAAGTACCGCGAAGCCATGCGCATTCCCTCTTCGGTGCAACGCCGCCGCGACAAGCAGAGCGCTCTTGGTAACGTCCTCGCCACCGCAATGTCCGATCGCCCCCGCAACACCGAGCCGGCCTGATTGCGCTGGCGCGAAATCGCGCTACTCTCGATGTCCCATCGAGACCGATCCAAGCTAGGCACTTGAACCAAGCGAGGCATCACATGACTCTTCGAATTTCGGGAAAGAGCATCAGCGTCGGCGAGGCCCTGCGCGGCCGCGTTGCCGACCGCACGGATGAGGTGCTGCGCAAATATTTCGACGGCAATTATTCCGGTCACATCACGCTGAGCAAGGACGGCTTCGGCTTCCGCACCGATTGCGCGCTGCATCTCGATTCGGGAATCACGCTGGAGGCCGATTCGAACGCGCCGGACGCCTATGCCAGCGCCGACCAGGCGCTGGTGATGATCGAGAAGCGGCTGCGCCGCTACAAGAATCGCCTCAAGGACCGTTCCGCCCGCAAGGCCCATGTCGCCTCCGAGGCGATGGCTGCGCTCGATGCCACGAGCTATGTGCTCGAGGCGCCCGAAGGCGAGGACGAGGTCGCCGGCTACAGCCCCGTCATCATCGCCGAGCAAACCACCTCGCTGAAGCGCCTCTCGGTCAGCGAGGCCGTCATGGAACTCGACCTCAGCGGGGCGCCCTGCCTGGTCTTCCAGCACGGCTCCTCGGGCCGGGTGAACATCATTTACCGCCGGGCGGATGGCAATGTCGGCTGGATCGACCCTCCGGGGGCCAAGGTGGACGGTAAGTCCGATGGTTAGGTCCGAGACCCGGGCTCCGTACCATCCCGGGCCTTTAACAATGTCCGTGGCAAAGCCGCACGCGGGAGTTGGCACCGGGATTGCGTTGGAGTAGAAGCGCCCCACATCAGGACCGGGGCTAAGTCCGCCTCCTGCTTCATGTTATTGACGTCGGCGCAGCTTGGTCTATCAAGCTGGCCAAATCGGAACCTGACGGCTTAATTCACCTCGGAAAGCTTCCATGCCGATTACCGATCTGGTCGCACCCGAGGCGATTCTCCCGGCATTGAAAGTCAACAGCAAGAAGCAGGCGTTGCAGGAACTCGCGGCCAAGGCCGCCGAGCTGACCGGGCAGAACGAACGCTCCGTGTTCGAGGTCCTGCTTCAGCGCGAAAAGCTCGGCACCACCGCAGTCGGTTACGGCGTCGCCATTCCCCACGGCAAGCTGCCCAAGCTGGAAAAGATCTTTGGCCTGTTCGCGCGCCTCGATCGCCCGATCGATTTCGAATCGATGGACGGCCAGCCGGTCGATCTCGTCTTCCTGCTGCTCGCCCCCGAAGGCGCCGGCGCCGACCATCTCAAGGCACTCGCCCGCATCGCTCGCCTCTTGCGCGACCAGGACATCGCCAAGAAACTCCGCGCCTCGCGCGACGCCCAGGCGATCTATTCGGTGCTGGCCCTGCCGCCGGCGACGGCGGCTTGAGCGTCATTGCCGACTCTAAGGGCGCGTGCCCCGGACGCAGCGCAGCGCTGGGCGTTGCAGCTTGTCCGGGACACGAGAGTTAAGCCGCACTCCGCCGCGTTCGCAGTGACGACGCGCGAGACTGCATCTCCCGAAATGAAAACGGGCACGCCTTCTCATGAAGGCATGCCCGTTTGAAACCCTGTTCGCGCGACGCGCGTGCTCAGTGCACGCTCACCGCTTGCAGCTCGTTGCTCCAGGCATTGGCGATCGCGGCTTCGCGGCTGTCGGTCAGCATGATCGGCGTGCCGTCGGCGGCGTGGAGCGCGAAGAGTTTTAAGCCCGGCGCGATTTTCGGTGCTTCGGGAAACAGGCCCGGCACGTCCTCCGAGCGGATCTGCTTCACATAGGCGATATGGCCTTCGCCGAGGGTTGCCAGCGTCTCGGGCGAGACATTCTTGGCTTCGTATTCGAACGCAACGTGACCTTCACTCATGGTCTCGACTCCTCTGGAACACTAAGCGGTCGAGTCCGCTACTCGTTCCATTATTCGTGTTCATTGATAGCGATTGTCTTAACGATCCTCTCCGGTTCAGGCCGGGCCAGATCGACCGACAACAGCCCGTTCTTCAGATCCGCACCCAGCACCAGCATCCCCTCCGCCAGCACGAAGGTGCGCTGGAAGTGGCGGGCGGCGATCCCGCGATGGATGTATTGCCGGGTCTTGTCGTCCTGCTGCCGCCCGCGGATCACGAGCTGGTTTTCCTCAATAGTTACATCGAGTTGGTCGCGGGTGAAGCCGGCGACCGCCAGCGTGATGCGCAAACGCTCGGGCTGGCCGTCCGACCGGTCGCACCTCTCGATATTGTAGGGAGGATAACCGTCGGCACCTTTGACGACCCGATCGAGCACGCGCTCGATCTCGTCGAAGCCCAGCAGGAAGGGACTGGAGAGCGTTGGAACACGAGACATAGTTTACAAAGTCCTCGCAGAAGCGACTTTGGTGTGTCGGAGCCCGCAAGCGGCACCCCTTGGTCAGCAATATGGGCATATCCCCGTGTGGGTTCAAGCAGGTAGCAGGAGCCCTGCACAGGTGGCATTCCCGCATGTGATGCGCTTTGCTTCGCGCCGGGCGTTTCCACATCGTCATGGCCGGGGCATGGCCGTCCGTAGGACGGCGTCGCTACCGCTCGCCGATATCCCCCACGACCTTTCTCTCGACAGCCAGAGCAACGCCCGGGACAAGTTCGGGGACGGCAAATTGCAGGCCGATTTATGTCAATGAAAACAAGGCCCCGCTACTGTGCATGGGGTTGTTTTCGCACTTTTTGTTAGCTGTCCCTTCGGAACCCGGTCAGGCTTCCAACCGCTTCCGCCCATCGCCGCTGAACAAATGCAGCTTTTGGCGAACCGCTGCGACGCGGATCTGCTGGCCGATGGCTGGCGCCTCGGTTCCGGGAAGGCGGACGATGACCTCGCCGGGCGGCAGCTCGCCGGGCGTGGCGGCGACGCGCTGGTCTTCCTGAGCCCGCGAGCCGTAGACGAAGGTTTCGGCGCCGACGCGTTCGATCGCTTCAACGGTAAGTGGCAGCGCGACGCCGCCGGCGGGCGTCTGGTCGGTGATGACGAAGTCTTCGGGACGGATGCCGAGGATGCCGGCTTCGCCCGCGCTGCCGCCGAGCTGCGACTTGATCTCGTCGGGACGGGTGGACATCAGGTTCATCGGCGGCGCGCCGATGAAAGAGGCGACGAAGGTCGTGGCCGGCTTTTGGTAGATCGCGAGGGGATTGCCGACCTGCTCGACCTGGCCGCCATTCATCACCACCAGAATATCGGCGAGCGTCATCGCCTCGAGCTGGTCATGGGTGACGTAGATCGACGTCGTGTTGAGCCGGCGCTGCAATCTGCGGATCTCGACGCGCATCGCGATGCGCAGCTTGGCATCGAGATTGGAGAGCGGTTCGTCGAACAGAAACACCTTCGGCTGGCGCACGATGGCGCGGCCCATGGCGACGCGCTGGCGCTGGCCGCCGGAAAGCTGGCGCGGCTTGCGCTCCAGCATGGCGGAGAGCTCGAGCACGCGCGCCGCTTCCCCGACGCGGGTCTTGATCTCGGCTTCCGCCATTCCGCGGTTGCGCAGGCCATAGGCCATGTTGTTGTAGACGCTCATATGCGGATAGAGCGCGTAGTTCTGAAACACCATCGCGATGTCGCGATCGGCGGGCTCGATCTGGTTGACGACGCGGCCGCCGATGTCGATCTCGCCGCCGGTGACAGTCTCCAGCCCCGCGACCATGCGCAGCAAGGTCGACTTGCCGCAGCCGGACGGGCCGACCAGCACGCAGAACTGGCCGTCGCCGACATCGACGTCGATGCCCTTGATGGCTTCGAAGCCGCCGGGATAGGTCTTGCGAACGTTGCGCAGGGTGACGTTAGCCATGAAAACTCACTTGCAAGAACCTACTTCTCCGTCTCGACCAGGCCGCGCACGAACAGCTTCTGCATGGCGACGACGACGAACACCGGCGGCAGCATGGCCAGCACGGCAGTTGCCATCACGATCGGCCATTCGGTCAGCGCGTCGGTGGTGGTGATCATCTTGCGGATGCCGATCTGGATCGTCTGCATGTCGTCGCGGGTGGTGATCAGCAGCGGCCAGAGATATTGATTCCAGCCGAGGATGAACAGGATGACGAACAGCGCCGCCATGTTGGTGCGCGACAGCGGCAACAGCGTATCCCAGAAGAAGCGCAAGGGACCGGCGCCGTCGATCCGCGAGGCTTCCAAAAGCTCGTCCGGCACGGTCATGAAGAACTGGCGGAACAGCAGCGTTGCGGTGGCCGACGCGATCAGCGGCAGCGACAGGCCGGCATAGCTGTCGAGCATGTGCAGATCGGCGACGATCTTGTAGGTGGGATAGATGCGCACCTCGACCGGCAGCATCAGGGTGATGAAGATCAGCCAGAAGATCGGCATCCGGAACGGAAAGCGGAAATACACGATCGCATAGGCCGAGATGATCGAGATCGCGATCTTGCCGACCGCGATCAAGAGCGCCATCACCAGCGAGTTCAGCATCATGTTGCCGACCGGCTCCCGGGTCGAGCCGCTCGTGCCGATGAAGATCGTCTGGTAGTAAGTCTTGAAGAAATGACCGCCTGGCAGCAGCGACATCTGTCCGTTCGCGATCAGCGCGTTGTCCTGGGTCGAGGCGACGATCGCGATGTAGACGGGGAAGGCGACGATCGCGATCCCGATCCAGAGGATGATATGAGCGACGTAGCGCCGAAAGCCTTCTTCCTCGACCATCAGTAGGTCACCTTGCGTTCGACGAAGCGGAACTGGATTCCCGTCAGCACGATCACCATGATCATCAGGATCACCGATTGCGCCGCGGAGCTGCCGAGATTGCCGCCGAGCAGGCCGTCGGAATAGACCTTGTAGACCAGCGTCTCCGTCGACTTGCCGGGACCGCCGCGGGTCATGGTGTCGATGATGCCGAACGTGTCGAAGAAGGCGTAGACGATGTTGACGACCAAAAGGAAGAAGATGGTCGGCGACAGCAGCGGGAAGGTCACGGTCCAGAACCTGCGCATCGGGCGCGCGCCGTCGATCGCGGCGGCCTCCAGCACGCTTCGCGGGATGCTCTGCAGGCCCGCGAGGAAGAACAGGAAATTATAGGAGATCTGCTTCCAGGCGGCGGCGAGGATGATCAGCGTTGCGGCCTGGTCGCCGTCGAGCAGCGGATTCCAGTCGATGCCCAGGACGCGCAAATAACGCGAGAGCACGCCCAGCGAGGGATGCAGCATGAAAATCCAGAGCACGCCGACGACCGGCGGCGCCACCGCATAGGGCCAGATCAGCAGCGTGCGGTAGAGCATCGAGCCGCGCAGCGGCTTGTCCGCCATCACGGCGAGGAGCAGCGCAAAGGATAGCGATGAGACCGCGATGGCGAACGAGAAGAAGAAGGTCCGCACGATCGCTTCGAAATAGGCGCGGTCCTGCAGAAGCTCGAGATAGTTGTCGAACCAGACCAAGCTCGTCGAAAGACCGAAGGCGTCCTGGAGCAGGAAGGACTGGATCACTGCCTGCAACGCCGGCCAGTAGAAGAAAATCAGGACGATCGCGAGCTGCGGCGCAACCAGCGCGTAGGGCAATAGCTTCGATTGGAAAATGGCTTGCTTTTGCATGATGCGCGCAGGAGCGGCAGGCCGGGTTACCGGCCTGCCGCCGATCGCCTCACTTCACGGCGGTCTTTTCGAACTGCCGCAGCATCGTGTTGCCGCGTTCGACCGCGGCATCGAGCGCCTGCTTGGCGGTCTTCTTGCCGGCGAGCGCCTGCTCGATCTCTTCCGACCAGACGTCACGGAGCTGCACCATGTTGCCAAGGCGCAGGCCGCGGGAATTCTCGGTCGGCTCCTTATTGGTCAGCTCGAGCAGCGGGGTCTCGAGATAGGGCTGGTCCTTGTAGAAGCCTTCCGCCTTGGCCTTCTCATAGGCCGCCTTGGTGATCGGCAGATAGCCGGAGGCCTTGTGGATGTAGACTTGGCGGTCGGTGTCGGACAGGAAGCCCAGGAATTTCGCGACGCCCTTGTACTCGTCGGCCGACTTGCCGCCCATCACCCAGAGCGAGGCGCCGCCGATGATCGAGTTCTGCGGTGCGCCCTTGACGTCGGGATAATAGGGCATCGGCACGGCGGTGAAGGCGAACTTGGCTTGCGCCTTGACGTTGCCGAAGAACGCCGAGGAGGTCAGATAGAGCGGGCATTCACCTGACGTGAAGCGGCCTTCGCCGGTGTTGGTGCGGCCGGCATAATCGTAGGTCTTGTCCTTCTGGAGCTCGACCAGCTTCTCGAGGTGCTTGACCTGAAGCGGGCCGTTGAATTCGAGCACGGTGTCGAAGCCGTCGAGGCCGTTGGCCTTGGTCGACAGCGGCACGTTGTGCCAGGCGGAGAGCTGTTCGAGATTGACCCAGGTGACCCAGGAATTGGAGAAGCCGCAGGTGGGGTGGCCGTTGTCGTGCAGCTTCTTGGCGACATCGAACACTTCAGGCCAGGTCTTCGGGATTGCGACGTTCGCCTTCTTCAGCTCGTCGAGGTTGACCCACATCACCGTCGACGACGAGTTGAACGGGAAGGACAGCATCTCGCCCTTCGAGGTCGAGTAATAGCCGGTGATCGCGGGCAGGTAGGCCTTCGGATCGAACTTCTCGCCGGTCTCGGCCATCAGCTTGTAGACCGGCTTCACCGCGCCGGTCGCCGCCATCATGGTGGCGGTGCCGACCTCGAACACCTGCATGATGTGCGGCGCATTGCCGGCGCGGAAGGCCGCGATGCCGGCGTTCATCGTGTCGGGGTAGTTGCCCTTGTAGGTCGGGATTACCTTGTAGTCGCTCTGCGACGCGTTGAAGTCGGTGGCGAGCTTGACGATGACGTCGTTGTTGGCGCCGGTCATCGCGTGCCACCACTGGATGTCGGTCACGGCCAGGGCCGGCGAGGCCATCATGCCGACCGTGACTGCGACAGCCGCAGCCGCACCAAAATGTCGAAGAGCCATCAAGAAAACCTCCCTTGCCCGTCAATAAAGAAGCGCTTGCGCTAGCAGTGCCACATGACGTTCACATGACTGTGTAAGCGGCCGAAACGAAAGCGGCAAGCGCTGGAAAAGGGAAGCCGGAAAATAGGCGAAGGCGTGCGGGAGACCGCGCCGTGCGTTCGCGCTGCACACGCGTGCTCGCGCCGCAGTGCGGCATTGGATGACGTGAGTTGTCCATCAGGCGGCGATCTCGAACACCTCTCCCGCTTGCGGGAGAGGTCGCGCCGAAGGCGCGGGTGACTGCTCTCTCCGCTTGGGGATTGTCCCGTTCTGGAGACGCCCTCTCCCCAACCCTCCCCCGCAAGCGGGGAGGGAGCGCACCGCCGTTGCGGCAACGCTGAAGTCTATTTCACGAGGCCTCAGCGCTTACGCTCGGGGCCGCAGACCACGCCCTTTTCGACCATCGCGTCGATGTCCGCCCGGGAGTAGCCGAACTCGCCCAGCACCTCAGCCGCGTGCTGGCTGAATTTCGGCGGCAGGCGGCGCAGGCTCGGCTTGCTGCGGTCGAGCCGGATCGGCGAGGCGACGCCCTTGTACCAATCCTTCTCGATGATATCGCCGCGCGCGATCGTGTGCGGATTCGTGAGTGCCTGGTCGATCTTCTGCACCGGGCCAGCGGGCAGGCCCGCCGCGAGCAGGCGGTTGCAGAGCGGCTCGGCCTCGTGCTGGCTGAACACCGCGGCGAGTTCGGCGCGCAGCGCCTCGCGATTGGCGATGCGGTCCTTGTTGCGGGCAAAGCGCGGATCGGTGCCGAGCTCGGGCTTGCCGATCTCCTTGGCGAGCTTGCGGAACGTGCCGTCGTTGCCGACGCCGATGAAGATGTTGTCGGTTTTCGTCGGGAAGATCGCGTAAGGCACGAGGTTGGGATGCTCGTTGCCAGTGAGCGCGGGTGGCTTGCCATGCATGAAATAATTGGCGGTGTGCGGATGCATGATGGCAAGGCCGGTCTCGTACAGCGTCGTCTCCAGGAACTGGCCCCTGCCGGAGCGCTGGCGCTCCGACAGCGCCATCAGGATGCCGATCGCCGCGTACAGGCCAGTGGTGATGTCGACCAGCGGCACGCCGATCCGCATCGGGCCGCTCTCCGGCGAGCCGGTCGCCGCGATCATGCCGGTCATGGCCTGGATGATGGCGTCATAGCCGGGATTGCCGCCGCGCGGGCCGTCGGCGCCGAAGCCGCAGATCCGACAGTGCACGAGGCGCGGGAATTTTGCGCGCAGCACCTCGTTGCCGATGCCCCATTTCTCCAGCGTGCCTGGCTTGAAGTTCTCGATCAGGACGTCGGCCGTCTCCAGCATCTTCAGCAGCACGGCGCGGCCGCCTTCGGAGGCGAGGTCGAGGCCGATCGAGCGCTTGTTGCGGTTGATGCCGACGAAATAGGCCGCATCCTCCTCATGGAAGGGAGGGCCCCATTCGCGCACCTCGTCGCCCGCGGGCGGCTCGACCTTGATCACGTCGGCGCCGTGGTCGGCGAGGATCTGGGTGCAGTAGGGACCGCCGAGCACGCGCGTGAGATCGATGACGCGCAATCCGCTCATGGCACCTGTGGCGGCTTCAGAACTCATGCCTTCGCTTCCCCTGTGTCGATGCTTGATCACAGGCCTAGCGAGGTTCGTGCATCCCAGCAATGGCTTCGCGCGTAGGGCCGCATGCGCCGCCGCGGCGCAATCCCAGAATGGCAAACCAATGGGAAGCGGCCAGCCCGAGGGGGATCTCGGGCCAGCCAATCCGCAATTGCGGTCAGACGACCGTCAGACGAACGTCGACATTGCCGCGCGTGGCGTTGGAGTACGGGCACACCTGGTGCGCCTTCTCGACCAACGCCTCAGCCTCGGCGCGAGCCAGGCCCGGCAGCGAGACGGCGAGATCGATCTCGAGACCGAAACCGCCCTCGGAGCGCGGGCCGATGCCGACGGTCGAAGTGACGGACGCGTCATTGGGAACCTTGGGGCCGCCCTGCGACGCCACGAACTTCATCGCGCCGATGAAGCAGGCCGCATAGCCCGCCGCAAACAGCTGCTCGGGATTGTTGCCGGCGCCGCCTCCGCCGCCGAGCTCCTTCGGCGTGGTCAGCTTGACGTCTAGGGCGCCGTCGAGCGTTGCAGCATGGCCGTCGCGGCCGCCGGTCGCCTTGGCACTGGTCTTGTAGAGGACGTTCACGGACATTTTCATCTCCCTGGGGGTTCGGGTGGACGCGATCTGTATCGCTTCAATTAGATCGCGCACAACTGAAATTACAGTGCCTCACATTTAATTGTTTGCAATTGAATTTACGGCCGCCCGACCCCACAATACGGGCAAATCCCGTGAGAGTCCCCATGGCCCGGAAACCATCGGCAGCGGACGCGCCGCTGCGGCTCGACAATCAGATCTGCTTTGCGGTCTATTCGGCCGCGCATGCTTTCAATCGTGTCTACAAGCCGCTGCTCGGTCGGCTCGGCCTGACCTATCCGCAATATCTGGTGATGCTGGTGCTATGGGAGCGCGACGACGTACCGGTGAGGGACATCGGCGAGAAGCTGTTCCTGGATTCGGGCACGCTGACGCCGCTGCTCAAGCGGCTCGAGGCCGCCCATCTCGTGAGGCGCACCCGCTCGAGCGAGGACGAGCGTCAGGTGCTGATCGCCCTGACGCCGCAGGGCCAGGCGCTGAAGGACAAGGCACGCAGCGTGCCGCAATCCATTCTGGCGGCCTCGGATTGCTCGGTGCCGGAACTGGTCGCAATGAAGGACGAGATCGTCGCATTGCGCGACCGGCTCAATGCGGTGATCGGGGAGTAGGGGAGTTCGTCAGAGCCTAGGAAAGCCGCTTCTTCGTGAAGGCGCGGCCGGAATGAGACTTCAGGTACTTTTCAAACGCCAGAGCTTTGTACTTGTCGGGGAAGGCGCAGTACCAGATCAGTTTCCAAGGCTTATATTTAGCGGTGTGGCTAGATTTGCCGGCATTGTGTTCCGGAATTCGCCGCTTCAAATCTTCCGTGGCGCCGATGTATTCCTGATCAGGAAAGTCAACGCTTTGGAGAATGTAGACGTACCACATTGACGCCTATCGCCTGGGTAGTCGTTAGGTGGGCGTCGCACCAGTCCGTCTTCGCCCTTCGGGCTACGCCGGACACCACGCTTTACCCTTCGGGCTCTGCGTGGCTGCGCCACGCGAAGCCCGAAGGGCGAAGCGTGGTGGAGCCAGGCGGGATCGAACCGCCGACCTCTTGCATGCCATGCAAGCGCTCTCCCAGCTGAGCTATGGCCCCTTAACTTAGACCGGATGAACCTGGTGGATCACCCCAACCGGCGAGCCCTGGTGACTCGCGCGGTGCACCCTTTTTCACAGATCAGGGCTGATCTCAAGTCTCTTCATCACCTCCGACATCACCAATGATGTCGGTTACGTCCTCATCGCCTTCTTCGTCGTCGGCAATGAAGGTCGAATCGTCGTCATCGTCATCCTCGATGGTCTCGTCGACCTCGATGTCGTCCTCGGACTCCGGAACGACGGCCTTGACCTTGCCGGTGTTCTCCTCGGCGTCGGCCTCCTCGAGCGAGACCAACTCCTCGGCCTCTGCCGGCTCCGGCGTCGTGTCCGGGGCCACGTTGCGGGCTTCGGCGCCGCGGGACGCACGTGCGGGCGCGACCGGGGCGATCGGCACCACTTCGCCGGTATAGGGCGAGATCACCGGATTCTTGTTGAGGTCATAGAACTTCTTGCCCGTGGTCGGGCAAATACGTTTAGTTCCGAGTTCGGACTTGGCCACGGCAGGAATCCTGGGAATGTCTGAAAAGCGGTGCTTCACTTGGCTAGTTGGCGGCCCGCTGTCAATAGCGCATTACAGGAGAACGACATGCCCGTGACGGGGCGCGGACCATGTGGTACCTGCGCCCCAGCCCCTTAGGGCGCATCCAAGGACACAATCTTGACCCATTCCGACCAACCGAGGCCGCTGCAGTCTCGCGCCAGCGGCCCCCTGACCGGGAAAGTACGGGTACCCGGTGACAAGTCGATCTCCCACCGCGCCCTGATCCTGGGGGCGCTCGCGGTCGGCGAGACCCGGGTTTCGGGACTGCTCGAGGGCGAAGACGTTCTCAACACCGCCAAATCCATGCAGGCGCTGGGCGCCAGGGTCGAGCGCACCGGTGATTTCGCCTGGACGGTGAACGGTGTCGGCGTCGGTGGCTTCGCCCAGCCCAAGGCGGCGCTGGATTTCGGCAATTCCGGCACCGGCTGCCGCCTGGTCATGGGCGCCGTCGCGGGTTGCCCGATCTCGGCGGTGTTCGACGGGGACGCCTCGCTGCGCAGCCGCCCGATGCGCCGGATCCTCGATCCACTCGAACAGATGGGCGCCAGGGCCTTGTCGGGCAGCGAGGGCGGCCGTCTGCCGCTGACCCTGCAGGGCGCGCGCGATCCGCTGCCGATCACCTACATGACCCCGGTCGCCTCGGCCCAGATCAAATCGGCCGTGCTGCTCGCGGGCCTGGCTGCGCCGGGCACAACCACGGTGATCGAGACCGAGGCGAGCCGCGACCATACCGAGCTGATGCTGCAGCATTTTGGTGCCGCCATCACCTCCACGAAGGAAGGCCAGCACGGCCGCCGCATCACGCTTCAAGGCCAGCCAGAGCTGCACGGTGCCAACGTCATCGTGCCGGCCGACCCGTCCTCGGCGGCCTTCCCCGTCGTTGCCGCGCTGATCGCCGATGGCTCCGACGTCGTCCTGTCCGACGTAATGACCAATCCGCTGCGCACCGGCCTGTTCACCACGCTGCGCGAAATGGGCGCCTCGATCGAGGAGAGCGACGTACGACGCGACGCCGGCGAGCCGATGGCCCAGCTGCGCGTGCGCGCGTCGAAGCTGCGCGGCGTCGAGGTGCCGCCGGAGCGCGCGCCCTCGATGATCGACGAATACCTCGTATTGGCCGTCGCGGCCGCTTTCGCCGAGGGCACGACCATCATGCGCGGCCTGCAAGAGCTGCGCGTCAAGGAATCCGACCGGCTCGAGGCCACGGCCGACATGCTTCGCGTCAACGGCGTCAAGGTCGAGGTCTCCGGTGACGATCTGATCGTCGAAGGCCGCGGTCACGTGCCCGGCGGGGGCGTTGTTGCCACCCACATGGACCATCGCATCGCGATGTCCGCGCTGGTGATGGGTTGCGCGTCCGACCAGCCGGTCGGCGTCGACGACACCGCCTTCATCGCCACCAGCTTTCCGGATTTCATTCCGATGATGCGTTCGCTAGGGGCCGAGTTTTCATGATCATCGCCATCGACGGGCCCGCAGCCTCGGGCAAGGGGACGCTCGGCAAGCGCCTCGCCCACCATTACGGTTATCGCCATCTCGATACCGGCGTCATCTATCGCGCAGTGGCTTACGAGCTGATGCAGTCCGGTCATGATCTCCGCGACGAGGCAGCCGCGGTCGCGGCGGCGCTGGAACTCGACCCCGAAAAGTTCGGCAATCCCGTCCTCAAGACCCAGACGGTCGGCGAGGGGGCCTCCATCGTCTCGGCCATTCCGAGAGTCCGCGAAGTCCTGGTCAATTTCCAGCGGCAATTCGCCGCCGATCCGCCCGGCGCCGTGCTCGATGGCCGGGACATTGGAACCGTGATCTGCCCCCATGCCGACGTGAAGATTTTCGTGGTCGCCGACCCCAGGGTCCGCGCTCACCGCCGGACCATGGAGGCGCGGGCGCGGGGCGAGGAGGCGGACGAGGCGGCCGTGCTTGCCGACATCATGCAGCGCGACGAGCGCGACAAGAACCGGCCGATTGCGCCTTTAAAGCCGGCGCCGGATGCTTACTTGCTTGATAACTCCCAACTGGATATAGAAGGCGGCGTCCGGGCTGCCATCGACATTATCGAGGCCGTCCGAGCGGGCCGGTCGCGGGGTTAAGCCGCAGCCGTCATTGGAGGAAGCGCCCGCTCCCGCTCTTTGAGGTCGATAACCTTCGGTCCCTATTTGGGGCCGACGCGATCCAGGCTCCGGACAAGAATTTCCACGTATCGAACGCGCGGGCCTCAGCCGGCCCGCTTCCGCTGCTCCAGCACCGAGCCGGAGCCGCGAGCGGTCGCTCGAAGGTCTTGCGGACCTTCCGACACTGCGTGTGCGATGCGCCCATGAACCCAACGGCCGGCAAGACTTCCGCAACTGGAGAACAAATGGCTTCGACTTCTGCTGATACCTATAGCCCCTCGCGCGACGATTTCGCCGCGATGCTCGACGAATCCTTCGCAGGCGGCAACCTGCAGGAAAGCTCCGTCGTCAAGGGCAAGGTGGTTGCAATTGAAAAGGACATGGCCGTCATCGACGTCGGCCTGAAGACCGAGGGCCGCGTTGCCCTGCGCGAATTTTCCGGCCCCGGCCGTGACAGCGAGATCAAGGTCGGCGACGAGGTGGAAGTGTTCCTCGATCGCATCGAGAACGCCCTCGGCGAAGCCGTGCTGTCGCGCGACAAGGCGCGCCGCGAAGAGAGCTGGGGCAAGCTCGAGAAGGCGTTCCAGAACAACGAGAAGGTCAACGGCGTCATCTTCAACCAGGTCAAGGGCGGCTTCACCGTCGACCTCGACGGTGCCGTGGCCTTCCTGCCGCGCTCGCAGGTCGACATCCGTCCGATCCGCGACGTCGCGCCGCTGATGAACAATTCGCAGCCGTTCCAGATCCTCAAAATGGATCGCCGTCGCGGCAACATCGTCGTGTCCCGCCGCACCGTGCTGGAAGAGACCCGCGCCGAGCAGCGTCAGGAGCTGGTGCAGAATCTCGAAGAGGGTCAGGTCATCGACGGCGTGGTCAAGAACATCACCGACTACGGTGCGTTCGTTGATCTCGGCGGCATCGACGGCCTCCTGCACGTCACCGACATCGCCTGGCGCCGCGTCAACCATCCGACCGAGGTGCTCTCGATCGGCCAGACCGTGAAGGTCAAGATCATCAAGATCAACCACGAGACGCACCGCATCTCGCTGGGCATGAAACAGCTCTTGGATGATCCGTGGCAGGGCATCGAAGCCAAGTACCCGCTGGGTGCCCGCTTCACCGGCCGCGTCACCAACATCACCGACTACGGCGCGTTCGTCGAGCTCGAGCCGGGCATCGAAGGCCTGATCCACGTCTCCGAGATGTCGTGGACCAAGAAGAACATGCACCCCGGCAAGATCGTTTCGACCTCGCAGGAAGTCGACGTGCAGGTGCTGGAAGTCGATTCCGTCAAGCGCCGCATCTCGCTCGGCCTCAAGCAGACCATGCGCAACCCCTGGGAGGTCTTCGTCGAAGCTCACCCGACCGGTTCGGTGGTCGAAGGCGAGGTCAAGAACAAGACCGAGTTCGGTCTGTTCCTGGGTCTCGAAGGCGACGTCGACGGCATGGTCCACCTCTCCGACCTCGACTGGAAGCTTCCGGGCGAGCAGGTGATCGACAACTACAAGAAGGGCGACATGGTCAAGGCCGTGGTGCTCGACGTGGACGTCGAGAAGGAGCGCATCTCGCTCGGCATCAAGCAGCTCGAAGGCGACCCCTTCGCCGAGCCGGGCGATGTCAAGAAGGGCGCGGTCGTGACCTGCGAAGTGCTCGAAGTGAAGGAGAGCGGCATCGAGGTGAAGATCGCCGGTACCGACTTCTCGACCTTCATCAAGCGCTCGGAGCTCGCCCGTGACCGCAACGACCAGCGCGCTGAACGCTTTGCCGTCGGCGAGAAGGTCGATGCCCGCGTGATCCAGTTCGACAAGAAGGCCCGCAAGGTCCAGGTGTCGATCAAGGCGCTCGAAGTCGCCGAAGAAAAGGAAGCCATCGCGCAGTACGGCTCCTCCGATTCGGGTGCAACGCTCGGCGACATCTTGGGCACCGCGCTCAAGAACCGCGACAACAAGTAAGCGAAACGCACGTTTCGCTGCATCGAAGCCCCGGCGCGAGCCGGGGCTTTTTGTTGCGTGCTCGCGGCCCGGATGGAGCGCAGCGTCATCCGGGAAAGTCCTTGCGCCGCCAATCCCGGATTGCGCTTCGCTCCATCCGGGCTAGGACGGGCCTTGTTTTCTTCAAATTGCGCCGCAATTGATGTATCGAGAATAAGCCGACGGTCACGCTGTGACGGCACAACGCGCTCCGTCTTTCATTTTGGAGATATTCCGATGTCGCTGGATTCGGACATCATCGTCGATCGCCGCAGGATCCGCCGCAAGCTGACGTTTTGGCGCGTGATGGCCGCGCTGATCGCGATCGCGGCGATCGCGAGCTTTGCGCTGATCGCGACACCAGGTGCGCGCGGCACGTTCGCGTCTGCTGGTTCGATCGCGCGCGTCCACATCGAGGGCCTGATCCGCAGCGATTCCGATCGCACCCAGGCGCTGGAGCGGCTGGAGAATTCGCAGGCCGCTGCCGTCATCGTTCACGTCAACTCGCCGGGCGGCACCACCGCCGGCTCCGAGCAGCTCTACGATTCGCTCACCCGACTGAAGGCGAAGAAGCCGCTCGTCGTCGTGGTCGAGGGCCTTGCCGCCTCCGGCGGCTACATCACCGCGATCGCCAGCGACCACATCATCGCCCAGCAGAGCTCGCTGGTCGGCTCGATCGGCGTGTTGTTTCAATACCCCAATGTCTCCGAGTTGCTGAAGACCATCGGCGTCAAGGTCGAGGAGGTGAAGTCGTCGCCGCTGAAGGCCGCGCCCAATGGTTTCGAGCCCACCAGCCCCGAGGCGCGGGCCGCGCTCGATGCGCTGGTGAAGGATTCCTACGCCTGGTTCAGGGGCCTGGTGAAGGAACGGCGTGGCATGGATGACACGCTGCTCGAGAAAGTGGCCGATGGCCGCGTCTTCACCGGCCGCCAGGCGATCGATCTCAAGCTGATCGACCAGATCGGCGACGAGAAGACGGCGGTGACCTGGCTGGTCGAGCAGAAGGGCGTCAAGAAGGGGCTCAGCGTGCGCGATTACAAGCTCGAGCCGCGCTTCGGCGATCTGCCCTTCCTCAAGACGGCCGCCGCCGTGACGCTGGAAGCGCTGGGTTTGAGCTCGATTGCGCATCAAATCGGGCAAACCGGCGTCGCACAGGCGGTCGATCGGTTCGGAATGGATGGAATGCTGGCCCTGTGGCAGCCGGCCGCGTCAAACTGACCGGAACCGAGGCGAGCGTGCGGGGGTTTTCCCGCGTGACGGGTGCCGGCACAGCCTGCTTTTTCGGCATTTGTCACGTATTTTCACGACGCTCAATCTTGATTTAGCGTCTTGACAGATCAAGGTATTTTCACGGAAATGGTCATCCGCACGCTCCCGGGTCCTATCTCTCGATGATCAAATCCGAACTTGTTCAGCGTATCGCCGAGCACAACCCGCATCTGTACCAGCGGGATGTCGAGAACATTGTGAATGCGATTCTCGAAGAGATCGTAGCGGCCCTCGCACGCGGTGATCGCGTCGAGCTGCGCGGCTTCGGTGCCTTCTCGGTCAAGCATCGCCCTGCACGCGCCGGACGTAATCCGCGCACCGGCGCTCATGTGCCTGTCGACCAGAAGAGCGTCCCGTTCTTCAAGACCGGCAAGGAAATGCGCGAGCGGCTGAACCGCGACCATCCGGATCCCGGCGCGGCAGATTGAGCCGGGCATCAGGATTTTCTGCGGTCGCGCATGATGCGGCCGCAAGCTTGATTCAAGGCGAGCGAAGCGAGATGCGAAAGTTCCTGACCGCGCTGATCGTGATTCCGCTGGGCCTGCTCCTGCTGGTTTTCGCCGTCGCCAACCGGCATTTCGTCACCGTCTCCTTCGATCCCTTCATGTCGGCCGACCCCTCGCTGTCGGTCACCTTGCCGCTGTTCCTGCTTTTGATCCTGGTCGCTGCCCTTGGCGTGCTGACGGGTGGATGCGCAGTCTGGCTCGGCCAGTGGCACTGGCGGCGCGCGGCGCGCCGCAATGAGGCGGATGCACGCGCTGCCAGGGGCGAACTGGCCGATCTGCGGGCCCAAATGGCGGCGGCAAGGCCCGAGTCCCAGCGCCTCCCAGTCCCTTCGGGGGTCGGCCTTTATGGGCCCATCGGGCGAGACAAGCAGCGCGCGACGTTGTAGAAGCGGCCGCAATCGAAAGCCCTGTTTTCCGGCCGCGGGCCCGCGGCCTCCATCCGCTTTGAGACCATGTCCCTGCTCGTCAAAATCTGCGGTCTGTCCACGCCCGAGACGCTCGAGGTGGCGCTCGAGGCGGGTGCCGACATGGTGGGTTTCGTGTTCTTTCGGCCGTCGCCGCGGCACCTGTCGCTGGAAGCGGGACGCGATCTCGGGCGCCAGGTGAAGCGCCGTGCGCTCAAGGTCGCGCTGATCGTCGATGCCGACGATGCCATGCTCGACAACATCATGGACGCGCTGGCGCCGGACATTCTTCAGCTCCATGGCAAGGAGAGCGTGGCGCGGCTGCGCGACATCAAGCAGCGGTTCGGCCGTCCGGTGATGAAGGCGGTGCCGGTCGCCACATCTGCCGATCTCGCGGTGCTGCCCGGCTACGCCGCAGTCGCCGACCGCATCCTGTTCGATGCGCGCGCACCGAAAGATGCAACCCGCCCCGGTGGTCTCGGCGCCCCCTTCGACTGGCACCTGCTCCAAAATCTCGATGTGAGCCTGCCCTATATGGTCTCGGGCGGGCTTCACGCCGACAACGTTGCGGAAGCCCTCCGCGTCACCGGAGCCGGCGGCGTCGACGTCTCCTCCGGTGTCGAGAGCGCTCCGGGCGTGAAAGATCCGGAGATGATCAAGGCCTTCATCCGCGCCGCGCGCGCCAGCCAAGATACGAGCCAAGAGTTGAGTGTCCGATGAACGTCGCCAAACCCAATTCCTACCGTAGTGGCCCCGACGAGCGCGGCCATTTCGGTATTTTCGGCGGCCGCTTCGTCGCCGAAACCTTGATGCCGCTGATCCTCGATCTGGAGAAGGCCTATACCGAAGCCAAGGCCGATCCGGCGTTCCAGGCCGAGATGAACGGCTACCTCAAGACCTATGTCGGCCGGCCCTCGCCACTCTATCTCGCTGAGCGCCTGACCGAGCATCTCGGCGGCGCCAGGATTTATCTCAAGCGCGAGGAGCTCAACCACACCGGCTCACACAAGGTGAACAATGTGCTCGGCCAAATCATGCTGGCGCGGCGCATGGGCAAGAAGCGCATCATCGCCGAGACCGGCGCCGGCCAGCACGGTGTCGCCACCGCGACGCTGTGCGCGCGCTTCGGCCTCGAATGCGTGGTCTATATGGGCGCCGTTGACGTCGAGCGGCAGCAGCCCAACGTCATCCGCATGGAGATGCTGGGCGCCAAGGTGATGCCGGTGCAGTCAGGCACGCGCACGCTGAAGGACGCCATGAACGAAGCGCTGCGCGACTGGGTCACCAACGTGCACAACACGTTCTATTGCATCGGCACGGTGGCGGGCCCGCATCCCTATCCGACGCTGGTGCGCGACTTCCAGTCGATCATCGGCAACGAGACCAAGACGCAGATGCAGGAGATCGAGGGCCGCTTGCCGGACTCGCTGGTGGCCTGCATCGGTGGCGGCTCGAACGCGATGGGCCTGTTCCATCCGTTCCTCGATGATCCCTCCGTCGAGATCTTCGGCGTCGAAGCCGCCGGCCACGGACTCACGCAGCTGCACGCCGCCTCGATCGCGGGCGGCCGTCCCGGCGTGCTGCACGGCAACCGCACCTATCTTCTCATGGATGCGGACGGTCAGATCCAGGACGCGCATTCGATCTCGGCCGGTCTCGACTATCCCGGCATCGGCCCCGAACATTCCTGGCTGCACGAGGTCGGGCGCGTCAAATATCTCTCCGCGACGGACGACGAAGCACTCGCTGCGTTCCAATTGCTGTCGCGGCTGGAAGGCATCATTCCGGCGCTCGAGCCGGCGCACGCCATCGCCAAGGTGATGGAGCTCGCGCCGAAGCGGCCTCGGGATCACCTGATGGTCGTCAATCTGTCCGGCCGGGGCGACAAGGACGTCCCGCAAGTCGGCGACATCCTGAGGGGCAAGAAGTGAGCACGCGTATCGACACCCGTTTTGCCGAGCTTGCGAAGCAGGGCCGCCCGGCCTTCGTGACCTTCCTGATGGCCGGCGACCCTGATGCGGCGACGTCGCTCGAGATCATCAAGGCGCTGCCGCGGTCGGGTGCCGACGTGATCGAGATCGGCATGCCCTTCACCGATCCGATGGCCGATGGTCCGTCGATCCAGGCCGCGGGTCTCCGCGCGCTCAAGGCCGGCATGACGCTGAAGAAGACGCTAGAGCTCGTGCGCGGCTTCCGCAAGGACGATAACGCGACGCCGATCGTGCTGATGGGCTATTACAATCCGATCTACATCTACGGCGTCGACAAGTTCCTGGCTGACGCGAAGAGCGCAGGTGTCGATGGCCTCATCATCGTCGATCTGCCGCCGGAGGAAGACGACGAGCTGTGCCTGCCGGCGATGAAGGCCGGCCTCAACTTCATCCGCCTGGCGACGCCGACCACCGACGACAAGCGCCTGCCGGCCGTGCTCGCCAACACATCGGGCTTCGTCTACTACGTCTCGATCACCGGTATCACCGGAGCGGCGGCTGCGGACTCCTCGGCGGTGAGCGAAGCCGTTGCGCGCATCAAGCGACATACCAAGCTGCCGGTCTGCGTCGGCTTCGGCATCCGCACGCCGGAGACAGCCAAGGCGATCGCCTCGCACGCCAATGGTGCGGTGGTTGGCACAGCACTGGTGGATGCGCTCAAGAACAGCCTCGATGCCGAGGGGCGAGCGACCGATAAAACCGTTGACGCCGTCGCCGAGCTGACGGCGGCCCTGGCCCAGGGCGTCAAGGGGGCGCAGCAAGCGGCGGAATAGGCCATAGTTCCGCTTTCCGGGCAGGCGACACGGCAGCTTGCCGGGCAGCGGCCCGGCCGCCATATATTCTACAGGCGACCCGCGAGGCGGGTTCGCGCATCGGAGCAAAGCATGAACTGGCTTACCAATGTGGTCCGGCCGAAGATCCGCAACATGCTGCGGCGGGAGACGCCGGAGAATCTGTGGATCAAGTGTCCGGATTCCGGACAGCTCGTGTTCTACAAGGACGTCGAGGCCAACCAGTTCGTCATCCCCGGCTCGAACTACCACATGCGCATGGGCGCGGTGGCGCGGTTGAAGTCGATCTTCGACAACGAGACCTGGTTCGACGTCGCGCTGCCCGAGGTCACGCCCGACCCGCTCAAGTTTCGCGACGAGAAAAAATACGTCGACCGCATCAAGGATGCGCGCGCGCGCACCAACCTCAACGACGCGATCAAGGTCGGCTACGGCAAGCTTGAAGGCTCCGCCGTCGTCGTCGCCGTGCAGGACTTCGATTTCATGGGTGGCTCGCTCGGCATGGCCGCGGGCGAAGCCATCGTGCGTGGAATGGAGCTCGCGGTCGAGAAGAAGTCGCCATTCATCGTGTTTGCCGCATCGGGCGGCGCGCGCATGCAGGAAGGCATTTTGTCGTTGATGCAGATGCCGCGCACCACGGTGGCGGTGCAGATGCTGCGTGAGGCAAAACTGCCCTATATCGTCGTGCTGACCAATCCGACCACCGGCGGTGTCACCGCGTCCTACGCCATGCTGGGCGACGTGCACATTGCCGAGCCCGGCGCGTTGATCGGTTTCGCCGGCGCGCGCGTGATCGAGCAGACCATCCGCGAAAAGCTCCCCGAGGGGTTCCAGCGCGCCGAGTATCTGAAGGAGCACGGCATGGTCGACATGGTCGTACATCGCCACGAATTGCGTCCGACCCTGGCGCGGCTCTGCCGCTTGCTGACCAAGGCGCCGCCGCAGGAAGGCGCATCGAGATCGGTGCAGCCGGTCGCGAGCCCCGCGCAGATCGTATCGGCCGCCGAGACGGCGCCGGCTGCGCCCCACGCGTGAACGCCTCCTCTGACAGCACAAAGCCGCCGCTCGGCGAACTGATCGGGCGGCTGTCGGCCCTGCATCAGAAACGCATCGATCTCGGGCTCGAGCGGATGCATCGTCTGCTCGCGCGGCTCGGCCATCCCGAACGCAAGCTGCCGCCGGTGATCCACATCGCCGGGACCAACGGCAAGGGCTCCACGCTCGCCTATCTGCGCGCGACGCTGGAGGCCGCAGGCTTGCGCGTCCACGCCTATACCTCACCCTATCTCGTCCGCATCAACGAATGCTTCCGGCTCGGTCGCGTCGGCGGCGGCGTGCTCGTCAGCGATGATGAACTGCGCACCGCTCTGGAAGAGATCGAGCGCGCCAATGCCGGCGAGGCTGCGACATTGTTCGAGCTGAAGACCGCCGCGGCCTTTCATCTGTTCGCGCAAAATGCGGCCGACGTGGTGCTGCTCGAGGTTGGTCTCGGCGGCCGGCTCGATTCGACCAATGTGGTCGATGCGCCGGCGGCCTGCGTGATCACGCCTGTCAGCATGGACCACATGGACTTCCTCGGCGACACCCTGGCATCCATCGCCGGCGAGAAGGCCGCGATCATCAAGCGTGGCGCGCCCGTGATTTGTGCCGAGCAGGCTGCCGAGGCGATGACCGTGATCGAAGCACAGGCCAGGCGCATGCGTGCGCCGCTGTTTGCGGCGAACGAAAGTTGGCACGTCAATGTCGAGCGCGGACGTCTGGTCTATTCTGACGATCGCGGCCTGATGGATCTTGCGGCGCCGCGCCTGTTCGGCCGCCACCAGTTCGACAATGCCGGCCTTGCAATCGCGACGCTGCGCGCCGTCCCGGCGTTCAAGGTCAGCCAGACGGCGTTCGAGGCCGGTATCGTCGGGGCGGAATGGCCGGCACGAATGCAGCGCATCACCTCGGGGGAGCTGCTCTCTTGGGGACCGCAGGGCTCGGACATCTGGCTCGATGGTGGGCACAATGCTGAAGGCGGCCGCGTGGCCGCCGCCGCGCTCGGTGATCTCGAAGAGCGGGTGTCGCGGCCGCTGGTCGTCATCGCCGGCATGATGGCCAACAAGGATGCGCAGGGTTTTCTTGCCAATTTCGCCGGGCTTACCCGTCACATCATCGCGGTGCCGATCCCTGATACCGAGAACGCGATGCCGGTCGACCGCCTAGCGGACGCCGCGCGCAGCCTCGGCATGCGTGTGGAGCCCGCGCCCGGCATCGAAGCTGCGCTGCGCGCATTGGCGAAGCTCGCCTACGAGGTGCCGCCGCGCATCCTGATCACCGGCTCGCTGTATCTGGCCGGCCACGTGCTCGCAATCAACGGCACGCCTCCTGCATAGCGACTACGGTGACCACGATGCGTTTTGCTGCGATTGCCGACGTCCACGGAAACTACCTCGCGCTCGAAGCGGTGCTCGCCGACATCCGCACACTCGGCATTGCCGACATCGTCAATCTCGGCGACATGCTGAGCGGGCCACTCGATGCTCGCAGGACGATCGAGATCCTGATGAGGATCGACGCCGTGCACGTGCTTGGCAATCACGATCGCTATCTGCTCGACCGCGCTCCGGAAAAGATGGGCTCGTGGGATCGCCCCGCCCATGCGCAGATCGACGCCGCGCAGCTCGACTGGCTGCGCGCGCAGCCGATGACACGGGTCTTCCGAGAACAGGTGTTCCTTTGCCATGCGACGCCCGGCAGCGACGAGGTGTACTGGCTCGATACCGTGCGTCCCGACGGCACGGTCGCGCTATCGCCGCTCGATCGCATCGAACCATTCGCGCAAGGCATCACGCAATCCTTGATCCTCTGCGCCCACACCCACCTTGCGCGGGCCGTGCGCCTGCCCGACGGGCGGCTGATCGTCAATCCCGGCAGCGTCGGCAGTCCCGGCTTTCGGGACAAGCATCCATTCCCGCATGCCGTCGAAGCCGGCACGCCGCACGCGCGTTATGCCGTTCTCGAACTCGCTGACGGCGCTTGGCAGGTGACGTTCCGCCACGTCGCTTATGATCACGAGGCCATGGCCGCGCTGGCGCGACGCAACAATCAGCCCGAACTGGCGAATGCGCTGGCGACGGGGTGGATCAAGTAGCTGCGGCTACGTTCACTTCAATAATTTCATCGGATCGGCCACTTTCTGCATCAACTGCTCGAATGTGCATTGCCGTGGTGCCTTGTCGGGACGCCAGCGCAGGATCGAGGTGCCGTGGCGAAAGCGTTCTCCGCTGAAATGGTCGTAGCAGACCTCGATCACCAGCTTCGGCTTGAGCGGACACCATTTGGCCGAGCGCTCGGTGGACCAGCGGCTCGGTCCGCCCGGGGCGTTGCCGGTGAAACCGGGCTCGCCAATCAATGGCTCCAGGCGATCGGTCAGCGCCGGCTTCTCCTGCGCCTTGATGGCCGAGGTGAAGCCGACATGGTGCAGCAAGCCATTGTCGTCATAGAGCCCGAGCAGCAGCGAGCCGACCACGTTGCGTCCGCCGATCTTATTGCTGGCATAGCGGAAGCCGCCGACCACGCAATCGGCGCTGCGAAACTTCTTGATCTTCTGCATGCCCTCGCGCGTTCCCGCCTGGTAGGGCAGGTCGATGCGCTTGGCGATGACGCCGTCCGAGCCGCCGCCCGACTGCGCCAGCCATTTTTGGGCGGTGGCGTAGCTCGTCGTCGCCGGCGAGAGATGGAAAAGGCTGTTCTTCAAATGGTCTTTCGCAAATGCTTCCAGGAGCGGGCGCCGCTCGCTCAGCGATTTTCCGGCAAGCTGCTTCTCCTTGGCCGTTTCGAGCAGGTCGAAGACGAGGTAGAGCGCCGGCGTATCCTGCGAGAGTTTCTTCACGCGGCTTGCGGCAGGATGGATTCGTTGCAGCAATGCGTCGAAGGAAAAGCCTTTACCGTGCGGCACGACGATCTCGCCGTCGAGCGTGAAACGATCCGCTTTCAGGCTCAGCGCGGCGGCGACGATCTCAGGAAAATAGCGCGCGAGATCCTCGCCGGACTTCGAGCGAAGATCGACGTTGCTGCCACTGCGCGCCAGCAAGCAGCGGAAGCCATCCCATTTCGGCTCGTACTGCCATTCCTTGCCGCGCGGGATCGCCTCGACCGACCTCGCCTCCATTGCTACGAGAGAGGCCGATTTTCGGGCGCGTTTTGCGGGAGGGGCTGGCAAGGGCTGGGACTCGTCCTACGCTGAACATGTCCCGTCAACGCAAAGCGGCCGGCTTTCGCCGGCCGCTTTCGAAAATAATCCTGCGCGAGGCGGATCAGACCGCGGAGGTGATCCACTGCTGAAGCTTCGCCTTCGGCGCCGCGCCCACTTGGCGGGAAGCCATCTCACCGCCCTTGAAGATCATCAGGGTCGGGATCGACATGACGCCGTACTTGGACGCGGTCTTCGGACTCTCGTCGACGTTGAGCTTCACGATCTTGACCTTGTCGCCCATCGCGCCGGCGATCTCGTCGAGCGCGGGCGCGATCATGCGGCAGGGGCCGCACCATTCGGCCCAGAAATCGACGACCACGGGGCCGTTCGCCTTGAGCACTTCGGTTTCGAAATCGGCGTCGGAAACCTTGCTAACGGCCATTGGAGTACCTCACTCGGTTGAAAGAATCGGCGCGACCTGGAATCGCGCTTGGGATCATGAGGTCAACCTATGAACGGCCCCTTGCCGGGTCAAGGACGCTCACACCGAGATGAAGGGATGCCAGCGCCGCGTCCAGCGCGGGGGCCGAAATCTCCATATATTCAAGGGCCTCGGTCCAGAGCAGGACGGCGCGGACCAGCTTTTGGGGATAAAGCCGCGATAGCACCGCCCGGTACAGCGCGAGCTGCCGCACATAGGCGGCGGGTGCCTCGGCCGCGCTTCCGGGCGCCGCCCGGTTGGTCTTGAAGTCGACGATCAGGACCTCCTCGGGGCGAACGACCAGCCGGTCGATCTGCCCCGACACCAGCGCCGGGGCGCGGCCCGGCCGCTCCAATTTGCCGGCGATGGCAACCTCGGCCCTGCTGCCGGCGGCAAATACCGGGGCGAAGCGCGGCTCAGTGATCAAGGCGAGCACCTTGTCGGCCAGCGCGGCGCGGTCGGCCTCCGGCCAGTCCGAGGCGTTGCGGGCCATGAAGTCGCGTGCGGCCTCGCGCCGGCGCTCGGCGGCAATGTCGGGCAGCGATTGCAGCAGGCGGTGCACCAGCGTGCCGCGCTGCAGCGCCAGCGCGCGCGACTGCACCGATTCGCCTGATCGTACGCTGCGGCCCTCTTCGGCCGACTGGCCCGAGGGGCGCAGGGCATCATCGTCGACGATCTCGCGCGGAGCCGGCGCCCGCAGCCAGCCCGGCAGCGTGATCGTCTGGCGGACCGATGCCGCCGGTGCGCCCAGTGCCACGATATCCTCCGGCCGCGAGAACCGCGTCACCTTGCCGAGCGGCGTCTCGATGACCTGCTTGTCCAGGCCCGAGCCGGCGAGACCGGTGTCGACCAGATCGTACCAGCTCAGCTTGCGGACGGTCTTCATGTTGCCGGGCATGCAGCCGCCGACGATCAGGCGGTCGGCCGCGCGCGTCATCGCGACATAGAGCAGGCGGCGATACTCGTCCTCGGTCTCCTCCAGCATCGCCTTGCGCGCCTCGGCGACCGGCTTCGGGTCGTCCGCCTTGCGGCCGGCCCAGACCACCACCTCGCCGCCATTGCCGCGCGGCACATGGATCAGCCGCAGCCGCTGCGAGTCCGCGGGCGAGGACGTGGTGTCCACCATGAACACGACCGAAGCCTCCAGGCCCTTGGCGCCGTGCACCGTCATCACCCGCACCTCGTCGCGCGAGATTTCCATGTCGCGCTTCACCTCGGTGTCGGCCGAACGCAGCCAGGCCATGAAGCCTTGCAGCGAGGCCGGCGCCTTGCGCTCGTAGTTCAGTGCCAGCTCAAGAAATTCGTCGAGCGCATCGTTGGCCTCAAAGCCGAGCCGGCGCAGGATGCGCGCACGGCCGCCATCGCCGCCGAGCAGCCAGGCGTAGAACGCGAACGGCGTCTCCTCGCGCGCGCGTGCCTCGCAGGCTTCCAGGCGCCGCAATGCCGTGGCGAACTTCTCGCGTGTGGCTGCATGCTCGCGAAGCGCACGGCGCAGCGATGCCTTGCGATCCCAGGCGAGGGTAAAGAGGTCGTCGTCGTCGAGCCCGAACAGCGGGCTCTTCAGCGCCACCGCGAGCGCGAGATCGTCCTGCGGCAGCAGCAGCGCATCGGCGAGATTCATCAGATCGATGATGGCGATGTGCTCGGTGAGCTTGAGTCGATCGGCGCCGGCGACCGGCACGTTGGCATGCTTCAGCGCCTGGATCACGGCATCGAATGCGTTGCCGCGTCGCCGCACCAGGATCAGCATGTCGCCATAGCGCAGCGGCCGGCGTTCGCCTTCGTGCCCCGTCAGCGTGCCGCTCTCGACCAGCCGCTTGATTTCGGCCTGGATGCGGTGAGCGAGCTTTACTTCGGGGCTGGTGACGGCGACGCCGTCGAAGGGGGCGCGCCAGCCTTCGATATCCTGCCGATCGTCGGCCTCCGCGAGATCCCACAGCTCGATCACGCTCGGCCCTGCATCGGCGAGGGCGTTGTGCAGGGGGTGGCCGATCTCGACCGAATGGATGCTCTTGTAGATCTGGGGATCGCGGAAGACGTGATCGACCGAGTGCAGGATCGTGGCGCCCGAGCGAAACGAATAGGTGAAGGCGACCGGGTCGAATTTCAGCCCGGCCGCGGTGAACTTGCGGTGCAGCTCGCGCCGTCGGGCATCGAATTCGTGGGGAGCCGCGCCCTGGAACGAGAAGATCGATTGCTTCTCGTCGCCGACGGCGAAGATGGTGCGGTTCAGCCCCTCGCGCGCGCCTTCGCCTGCGGTGAACTCGGAGATGATGTGCGCGACAATGTCCCATTGCCGCGGGCTGGTGTCCTGGGCCTCGTCGATCAAGACGTGATCGACGCCGCGATCGAGCTTGTAATGCACCCAGCCCGCGGAGACGCGGTCCAGCATCGCCAGGGTCTTGTCGATGAGGTCGTCGTAGTCGAGCAGTCCGCGCTCCTGCTTCTCGCGGCGGTAGTTTTGGGCAGCAGCGGTCGCGATATGTAGCAGGGCCGCGGTGCGGTCGCGCATGGTCACCGCGCGGCGCTTCTCGATCAGCCCACCGAGCCGCTGCGCCTCGGCCTCGAACAGGCGGGCCACGGACGGGTTGTGATCGCAAAGCTTCTTGGTCAGCACCACCTTGCGCGGCAGCTTGTCGTCGGTAAGGAAGACGCAGAGATAGGCATCGACCTGCGCGCTGCCGGAAAAGACTTTTGCTTCGCGGAGCCGGCCGGCCTGGTCCTTGTCCGACTTGCTGCCGTCCTCCAGCGCAAGCGCGATATCGTCCCAGCGCGACCGCGGCAGGAAAGGGCCGTCGAGAATCTCCGTCTCGACATCCTCGATCTGGTCGCCCGCGTCGACTCCCAGCACAGCCGCCATCTGTTCGACCGCCGCTCCGGCATCGCCAGCTTGGTCGGTCCAGGCCATGAAATGATCGCGGCTGAGGCACGCCTCGCGTACGACCTCCTTGAAGGTGACGTCGGCGGCGCTCGCCATTGCCGTCAACAGTGCGCGGCCGGTGAGGCTCTCGGGATCACGCGCGGCCTCCAGCAGCACCCTCAGATTGGCGCGTTCCATCATGTCGGTCTGGTCGCGCTCGTCGATCACGGCGAAGCGTGCCGGCACGTTGGCTTCGAACGGGAACTGCTGGAGCAGGCGCGTGCACAGCGCGTGAATCGTTTGCACCTTCAGCCCGCCCGGCGTTTCCAGCGCGCAGGCGAACAGCTTTCGCGCCTCGCGCCGCAGCTTTGCACTGGGATGCGGGATGCCGACCGCGCGAATGGCTGCGTCGAGCGCAGCGTCGTCCAGCGTCACCCAATGACCGAGCGTGGTGAACACGCGCTCGGCCATGTTGGCGGCCGCGGCCTTGGTGAAGGTGATGCAGAGGATCTTTTCCGGCGGGACGCCCGCGAGCAGCAGACGGATGACCCGCTGCACCAGCACATGCGTCTTGCCCGAGCCGGCGTTGGCCGACACGAAAGCCGATGCGGTCGGATCGGATGCACGCGCCTGCCGCGCGCGCACCTCGTCGGGGATGGGGCGCGGTGCCTTCACCATTCCTCGATCCCCAATCCGCCGGCCGCCGACCATTCCTTGATCCGGGCGAGATCGTCATAGGTGCCGTAGCGGTTCGCCCACATCGGCAGGTTCAGCGAGGTATAGGCCTGGTTCTCGTCCTCGAAGGCGCGGATCAGCGCCTCCAATTTGGCGCGCGCCTCGGCCGCCGCGGTGTCCGGTGGTTGCGGCTCGTCGCCTGGCTTGAACTTGAGTTCGAGAACGCGCTCCTCGCCCGGTGGATTGTTGCCGCTGAGGCGGACATAGACGAGCTGGCTCACGGACGCGCCGGCCTCGATGTCTGGGAAGCCTCCCTCGCGCAGGATCGCAGCTTCCAGCGTGAGCTGGGGCGACAGGCCCATGCGGACCTGCTTGCCGGTGGGCGGCTGCCCGGTCTTGTAATCGAGGATGGCATAGCGGCCGCCCTGGCGCCGTTCGATGCGGTCCGCGCGCGCGGAGAGGCGGAAGCTGCGCGCGTTGTCGAGCGCGATCGAGATCTCGCCGTGGGTCTCTGCCGTGATGGCCTCGATCGCGTCGCGCCGCGCCGTCTCCCATTCGCCGAACCAGCGCGCGATGCGCTGGAAACGCGGCCACCACAGCGCCCGCGCCTCGGGCCGCTCCATCAGCGGGGCAAAATGTTTTTCGCCAATCGCGCGCAGCACGCGCGCGGGATCGTCGGGCAGGCGTGCCGCATAGGTTTCCGTGAACTCGCCGAGCGCGCCATGGATCGCCGAGCCGCGGTCGGCAGCCGAGAGCGGCATGTCGACCGGATCGAGTGCATCCAATCGCAAGATGCGTTTGGCGTAGATCGTGTAGGGATCGCGCAGCCAGTCTTCGATTTCGGTGACCGACATCTTGAGCGGCCGCGTCGCGCGCGGCGGTCGCGGCTCCGGCTGCTTGATCGGCCTGACCTCGTCGGGCTGGTCCATTGCGCCGGCGAACTGCACGTATTTCTCGCCGGCGCGAACTGCCGCGTTCCAATGATGGTCGCCCGCAACCGCCTCTAACCGGTGCAGGAAGCGCGACGCCACCGCCGGCGCGCCGCCGGCCTTGGCGGAATGGGTGAGGATCACCTCGTCGGCGCCGAGCAGCTGTGCGAAGTCATGCGCGGAGAGGCCGATGCGGCGCTCCGGCAGATCGAGACCGAGCTCGTGCCGCATCGGCCGGCTCAGCCAGGGATCGATGCGTGGTGCCGGTGGCCAGACGCCCTCGATCAGACCGCCGACGATGATGCGGTCGGCCTGCATCAGGCGCGATTCCAGGGGGCCGTAGATCTGCAGCCGCGCGCCGGGCCTATCCCGCCGCCGCACCGCGCGGTCGCCGAACGCGGTCTGGAAGACATCGGGATAGTCAGGCAACGGCACCATCAACCCGCTGGTCGTTCCGCCGCGCAGCAGATCGTCGAAGGCGCTGGCGAGGGCGAGGCCCTCGCGATCCTCGAAGGCGAGCGGAATGCCTTGCTCATCGCGCGACAGCTCGATCAGGATTTCGCGATGCCGGTGCGCGAGCTCGGCGAAGTCATAAGGTTTTGATGAGGCCAGGCTCTCGATCGGCGCCAATGCGTGTCGCAAAGCATCGATCAGCGCCTGGATGCGATCGAGATCCTCCGCCTTGAGCCGCGCGCGGGGCTCCGCGCGATGGAGCGCGGAGACTTCGCTGCGCCACAGCTTTGCCAGCTCGTCGCGAAAGCGGTTGAATTCGCGCAACAGGCCGGCCGTGCCGGCGGGTGGGCGTGTGCCGCGCAAGACCGCGAGCTCGAGTCCCTCGATCGCCGCCTTCCATGCGCCAGGTAGCCGGCCGAGCCGGCACAGCGGATGTTTCAGCATCGCCAGGAGCGTCGGCGGCTCCAGGCCCTTGGTCGCGACCTCTGCTGCGAGGCGGGCAAAGACACCGGCCGACGTTTCCATCAACACGTCGCCGCCGGAATCGTCGAAGGCGAGGTCCCATCGGGTCAGCGCAGCCATTACCCGCCGCGCCAGCGCGCGATCGGGCGTCACCAGCGCCGCCGATTTGTCGAGATGCCGCGCCTCGCGCATCGCGATGGCGATCGCGAGGGCTTCCATTTCGGGGTTGGGGGCTTCCACGACCGCCAGGTTCTTCATGCCGCCAGCGATCTTTGCGGCGACATCCGGCTGCTTCAGCCGGTCATGCCAAACTTCCGTCTTGGCCGAGGGCCGCATCGATTCCGATGCGAGCAGATCGCGCCCGCCTTCTGCCGGCGGCTGGAGAATGTCGACGTCGCTGCGCTTGATGCCAAAACGCTGCAACAGCGCATGCATGGCATATTGCGGATGGTTCGACGCCGGATGCTCCGCGAACTTGCCGAGCGCATCGCGCACGCCGCCGATGGTGCGCCAGGCGTCCTCGTCGAGATCGGTGTCGAGGCCCGGCAGAACCACGGCGCCATGCGGCAGCAATGCGACCGCATGGAGGAATTTAGCGGTGGCCGGCATCGAGCCGGTTGAACCGGCCGCGATCACCGGCCCGTTCGGATGCGCGGTCAGCCGCCTGGCTTCCGCCGCGATGAGGAGATCGCGCCGTGCCGCCGGCTCGATCCGTTTGATCTCGGCGAGGTGGCCGGGCCAGGCAACGCGCGCGATGCGCAAGAATTCGAGCGAGTGCTGCCAGTAGCGGTCGAGATTATCAGGCACGAGCCCATCGAGCGCGCTCCAGTCGACACCGCGCGTCACCATGTCGTCGATCAGCCGTGCAAGATCGGACGCCAATGCAAGCGTCGAGGCGGGGCCGCCGACCACCAGCGGGGACAGCACCGGGCGCTTGGCCCAGGCCGCCACCAGTTGCGCAAGTGTCAGCCGCCGTTCGAGCTCGCCGAGCCGGGGCGGAATGTCGAGCGGCGTCGCGCCGGAGAACTGTTCGCCCTCGTCGGCAAAGGCGAGCTCGTCCTCGTCGATGTCGCCGAGTGCGACGATGCGCGGCAGCACCACAGCATCCGCCTTCATCTCGTCGAGGAAGATCTCGCGGACCACGCGCATCGCGCGTCGGGTCGGCAGGTACAGAGTCGCATCCGCAAGCCGCGCCGGTTCCTTGCGCGCCTCGAAGCCATCGGCCAGCCGGCCGTCGAGCAGGCTCGCGACGACCGTGCGCAGGAACGGAACTGAGATGGGAACGCTGAAAACGCGCATGGGCTGCCTGATTCGATCAGGCGCCAATATAGGGAGACAAGGTCAAATGGTCATGGGCCGAGGTGACGTCTTCCCCGCCGTTTGCGCGGCATCACCGTTCTCGTGCCCCGGACGCAGCGCAGCGCTCCTTCGATGCGCTGCAGAGCCGGGGCCCATCTCGCCGCCTTGCCTGTAGCTTTCTGGATCCCGGCTCAGCGGCGCACCGCTACGCGCTGCACCGCGTCCGGGACATGGAAGCAGCCCTAGGCCACGCTCTCCAGAAACGCCTCTTCAGCCGCATGCACCGCATCAGGCGTGCCGACATGCATCCAGACGCCGTCGAGCCGCAGGCCGAACAGCCGCTCCTGCTCGTTGGCGCGATCGAACATTTTTGTCAGCGAGAACTCGCCCCTGGGCGCATCGGCAAAGATCGCGGGCGACATGATCGCGGCGCCGGCATAGACGAACGGAACGACCTCCTTTTCCTTGCGCTTGCGCAAGGCCCCGTCGGGCAGCATGCCGTAATCGCCGCGGCCGCTATAGCCGATGCTGGTCGCGGTCGGCGCCATCAGCAGCAGAATGTCCATGCGCGCGGGGTCGAAGTTTTCCGCAAGCCGCGTCAGGTTCGAGCGCACGCCGTCGATCCACAGCGTGTCGGAATTGACGTGGAAGAACGGCGCGTCGCCGAGCAGCGGCAGCGCCTTCACGACGCCGCCGCCGGTGCCGAGCACTTGGTCGCGTTCGTCGGAGATGGTCACGCGCGGATGCTGGCGCGATGCGGTGTGATTGATGATCTGGTCCGGCAGATAGTGCACGTTGACCACCGCCTCGGTCACGCCGGCATGGCCGAGCTTGTCGAGCACGTGGTCGAGCAGCGGCTGGCCGGCCACCGGCACCATCGGCTTCGGCATCTTGTCCGTCAGCGGACGCATGCGCAGGCCGAACCCTGCGGCAAGCACCATGGCTTTGGTCGGTTTGACGGACATTCTCGCTTTCTCAAATCCCTTGATTTCGCTTTCGCGGCAATCCTAGCATGAGCCTCGGCCAGCCGCACCGCATCCCAACCGCCTTAATCGCCCGCCGTGACGGTTGTACGACGGGTGTTGCCGTCACGCCCCGATGGCGGTGGAGCGCACCTTTTTCTTCTTGTCGCCGAGCTTGAGGAAATTGACGCCGATCTGGTCGCCATTGACCCAGGCCAGCTCGCAGCGCCGGTACGCAAGTCCGGTGGACGACAGCAGGAGAAAAAATTCCTTCAGATGGAGGCCTTCGACCGAGCCGTCGATGGTCAGCTTGGCGCCGGTATCGGAAACGTCCTCCATGGTGCAGTCACGCCGCCAGGTGCCGTCGATGCCCATCATCTGGGCCGGAACCCCGCGCTCGAAAACGACCCGGTTATTGCCGCGCTGATCCGCTTTCGCCGTCATCACCCTTGCTCCAGCCCCGTAACGATCCGGCTGCCTCGCGGCCAGAATAGCGACATCTTGGCTAACGGCTGGTAAATCGGGCCCGGATCAGGGTTGCGGCGGCGGGACGTTGGCGAGATACCAGTCGCGCAAAGAGCCGAGCGCGGGATGCGCCAGCGAGCGTTGGAGATAGGTCCAGATCCGCGGCTGGTGACGCAGATAATGCGGCTTGCCATCGCGGCGATTCAGCCGGGCGAAGGTGCCGAGCAGGCGGGTATTCCGCTGCGCCGACATGATGGCGTAGAGCTCGGCGAAGCCGGCGGCGTCGAAGCTTGCGTCGCTGGCGCGGCGTGCCTTGATATAGCGCGACAGCAGCGTCAGCTCGAGGCTTTCGGGCACGTCGATGCGGGCGTCCTGGAGCAACGACACCACATCGTAGGATTTCGGTCCAAGCACGGTGTCCTGGAAATCGATCACGCCGACGCGTTCGATGCCGCTGCGATTCCCAAGCCAGATCAGATTGGGCGAGTGGTAGTCCCGGATGATCCACGTCCGCGGCGCCGCCAAGGGCTTCTTCAGCAGCTCGCGCCACATCGCGAGAAACTCGGCGCGCGCCTCTTGGCTGAGCGGAGCATTGCGATCGGGCAGATACCATTCCGGCATCAGGCCGATCTCGATCAGCAGCGCCTCGGCGTCGAAGACCGGTATCTCGTAGCTCTGGCCGGCGAGCGGTAAGGTTTCCGGCAGCGTCCTGCCGTGCAGCATGGCCAGCACATCGATCGCAGCCTCATAGCGTTCGGGAATCGGGCGCGGCGGATCGCCTTCGATCACGCCTTCGCTGCCGAAATCTTCGGTGATCAGAAAGCCGTGGTCGAGATCCGAATGGTGGATCGCGGGCGCAGAGATTCCCTGTGCACGCAGGCCTTCGTCGATGGCGACGAAGGGCTTTACATTTTCGGCGAGATGCACTGCGGCGCTGTAGGACTTTCCGTCATAAAGGGCGGCGCCGTCGGGGCGCTGCGGAAAGTTCATGAGAATGACGGTCTCGCCGTCGCGCAGCAGCCGCGCATAGGAGCGGGTCGAGGCATCGCCGGCCATGCGCCGACGCGTCGCGTCGAGATAGCCGGAGGCGTCGAGGAATTCGCGCAGGGCCTTCAGTCGCACGACTTGCGCGGCGCCCTTGCCGTAACCGGTGATGTCGGCCGCGCGCGCATTCGAGCCCAGCGCCGGCCGGTGCGTCAGCGCGATGTCGATGCGGTCTTCGGGCATCGCCGACGGCGCACGCTCTGGCCATTCGATCAGAACGAGGGTTGCGTCCGGCAGCGGCGACAGCCCGATCTCCTCGAGCTCGCTCTCGTCCTCGACGCGGTAGAGGTCAGCATGCATCACCGGGAAGGGTGGCAGCTCGTAGCCCTGCACCAGCGTGAAGGTCGGGCTCGGAACTTCCAGCGTCTCGTCACCGGCGAGATAGCGGATCAGGGCGCGCGCGGCTGCGGTCTTGCCGGCCCCGAGATCGCCAGTGAGCGTGACGGCGTCGCCGGGGCCGACCAGCAGCGCGAGGTCGGCCATCAATTGCGCGGTAGCCGTCTCGTTGTGGAGCGCGACGGAGAATGTGGTTGCTTCGGTCATTCGGCGGCGTCGCGATGCGCCGCCTGGTCGGTCGGGAAGTCGCAGATCACGACCGTGCCCCGGCCGACGATCGAGTCCACCCGTACTTTGCCGCCATGCAGCTCGACGAAGGAGCGCACCAGCGACAGGCCGAGCCCGGCGCCGCGGTGACGCGAGCCCTGCGAGCGGCTTTCGAACCAGTTGAACACCTTGTCCTTCATGTCGGCAGGTATTCCAGGCCCTGAATCTGTCACGGTGAAGACCACGCTGCGCTCGGTGCGGCGTGCGCTGATGCCGACGGTGGAATCCTGTGGAGAAAACCCGACTGCGTTGGCAAGGAGGTTATAGAGCACCTGCACCACGCGCTTCTCGTCGCCGATGAAGCTGCCGATGTCGGGCGCGATCTCGACCTTGAGGCGGATGCGGTCAGTGGCGAGGCGGTCCTGGATACCCTCGGCCGCGAGCTCGATGGCCTTGCTGACGTCGACCGGGCCGAGTTCCAGCTTCATCGCGCCGGCGTCGATGGTGGCGAGATCGAGGATGTTGTTGGTCAGCGCCAGCAGCGCATTGGTCGATTTGGTGACGTAGTCGAGATATTCGGCCTGCTTCGGCGTCAGCGGTCCGGTCGAGGGATCGCTGAGGAAATGCGCGAAGCCGATGATGGTGGTAAGGGGAGAGCGCAGCTCGTAGGAGACGTGGTGGACGAAATCCACCTTCATCTGGTCGGCGGCCTCCAACGCCTCGTTGCGCTCGCGCAGCGCGCGTTCGACATTCTCGGTGTCGGTGATGTCCTGGAACGTCAACATGGTCGCGCCGTCATGCAGCGGGCGGATCATGCCATCGAGCACGCTGCCGTCCTTGCGTTCCAGCTTCAGCGGCACGTCGGCGCGGTTCTCGATCGAGGTGATGGCTTCGCGGATCTGGCGCCAGACCACGGGATCATCGTAGAGCTGATGACACCAGCCTTCGACCGTCTGGATGTGCGGTTCGTCGCGCATGGCATCGCTGGACAGCTTCCACATCCGGACAAAGGCCGGGTTGAACAGCTGCGCCTTGCCGTTGCTGCCGAACACCGCGACGCCTTCCGCGAGGCTGTCCAGCGTCTCGCGCTGAACCCGGATCATGCCGTCGAAGCGGCGGGCGAGCTCGAGGCTCTCGGTGACATCGTCGAACAGATAGGTGACGCCGCCTTCGGGATTCGGCGTGGTGACGACGGAAAGCGCGCGGCCGTCGGGAAGGTACCAGGTGTCCTTGGCGGTCTCGACCGCGCGATAGGCTTCGTGCAGCTTGGCCTTCCAGGCGCGGAAGTCCGGCTGCTCCGGCAATTTGCGCGCGGCGCGGAGCTGGTCGAGCACACCGGAATCATCAGGGTTGGCGTCGAGGAAGGTGCGGTCGAGGTCCCACAGCCGCCGATAGGAATCGTTGTAGAAGGCGAGGCGCCGCTGGCCATCGAACACGGCAACGCCCGAGGAGAGCTGGTCCAGTGTGCGGCGATGCGCTTCCGCCATGCGTACGAGGGCCGAGCTCAGCGCGTCTGCCTCGCTGGCATCGATGGCGACGCCGACACTGCCGCTGCCGACATTGACCGCGCGCACGTCATACATGCGCCGCTCACCACCGATCACGATCGGCAGCCGCGAGGTGAAATTGGCGGCGTCCTTCAGCCCTCGGTCCATCGCGGTGCGGTTGGCGCTGTCGAGCAGCTCGAGCTTGCGCTCCTGGGCATCGATGATGCTGTTCGCCTCAGTCGCTCGGACATAGGCGGGGTTGGCGTAGGTCAGTGCGCCATTCTCCCCCTTGGCCCAGATCGGCCAGGGTGCTGCGGCGGCGAAGCCGCGCAGCATCTCGGTCTCGTCGGAGAGCGCCTTGTAACGCAGATTGGTCTCGGCCAGATCGCGCCGGAGCCCGGAGAGTTCGCGAATCCGCACAATGGCCTGGCCGCCGATGGCGCGGCCGATGGCCTCGAGCGTGTGGCCATGCGCAGTCGTCAGCGTCAGCTGGAACCCATCGCCGCGCTCGCGCAGCGCATCGACCGCATGATCCATCTGGAGCGCGGGTTCCGGCGGCAGCCAGGTTCCGAATGCGAGCACGCGTTGCGGCGAGGAATCGCGCGGCAGCACCATGGAGATGTCACCGGAAATCTGCGCGCGATTGTCGCCGGCCGCCCAGGAGATCAGGATCTGCGGCTCGGCGAACAGCAGGGCGCCGAAGCGATCGGCCTGAAGTTGCAGTTCCCCGATTCGCGCGCGCAGCCGCGCCTCGTTCTTCGCCGTGCGCACGCGCGTGCGCATCAACAGGATCGCGGCCATCACCGAGAAGCCGAGCAGGGCCAGCGCAGTGGCGAGCACCGCGAGTTCCTGCCGGTTGAAATCCAGCATGATGGAGAGAGTGTCGACGAGGTCGGCGGCCTCAGCCGGCGCAGCCGGCAGCAGCGCCGCCAAAGCGCCTCCCAACAAGCCGTTGCGCACCAACGATGTGCACGACAGCAGCGTCCGACGCATCGACACGATCACGCCTGACATAGTTGCCCCAAGATCGCACGGATTTGCGCGCGGCGACCCCCGTCGCGCGCGAATCAAAAGACAATACCCTCACCGTGACTCCGCCGGTAAGAGTCCAGATCGTGAACGCAAAGGCGGCCCCCCAAAAATGCCGGGCACGTTGTTCCAACGCACGTAGTTCTTCGGGTGATTCGGCCGGAGCTATCGTGCCTTAGCGGCCGGTCGAGCCGAAGCCGCCGGCGCCGCGATCGGTCGTCGACAAGGTCGCCACGGGAACCAGCGCGGCCTGCACCACGGGCGCGATCACCATCTGTGCGATGCGCTCGCCGCGCTTGATCACGAAGGGCGCCTGGCCATGATTGATCAGGATCACCTTGATCTCGCCGCGATAGTCCGCGTCGATCGTGCCGGGCGAGTTCAGCACGGTGACGCCGTGCTTGGCCGCAAGCCCCGAGCGCGGCCGCACCTGCGCCTCGTGCCCGGCCGGCAAGGCGATCGCGAGGCCCGTCGGTACCGGCGCATATTGACCGGGCGCGAGCGTCAAGGGCTCGCTGTCCGGAACCGCAGCCATCAGGTCGAGGCCGGCGGCCTCGGCGGTCTGATAGGCGGGCAGCGGCAGGCCATCGGCATGCGCGAGGCGTTGCAGTTCGACCGTGACTTTCGTGCTCAAGATGCCGGCTCCCGGGATTTGTCGGTCACGGTCCTTGCGACATGCGCGACCAGTTCGATGGCGACCTGTTCCTTGGTCATCACCGGCCAGGAATCAACTGCAAACTCGCCGTCCTTCGCGCCATTCTTGCGGCTGATCAGGTGCACGGTGTTGCGATCGCCGCCCATCACGCCGGTGGCCGGCGAGACGTCGTTGGCGACGATCCAGTCGCAACCCTTGCGGGCAAGTTTTGATTTGGCGTTGTCGATGAGATGCTCGGTCTCGGCGGCAAAGCCGATCACCAGCGGCGGGCGCTTGTCGGCCAGCTTGGCGATGGTGGCGAGAATGTCGGGGTTTTCGACGAGCTGAAGCGGTGGCATGCCGGCCGAGGTCTTCTTCAGCTTCTGTTCGCCCTCGTTGGCGACGCGCCAGTCGGCGACCGCGGCGGCGAAGATCGCGACGTCGACGGGAAGCGCCGCCTGCACCTGCTCCAGCATCTGCCGTGCCGATTCCACATGCTTCACCGTCACGCCCTGGGGATCGTCGAGGTCGACCGGACCGCTGACCAAGATCACCTCGGCGCCCGCGGCCTGCGCGGCGGCGGCAATGGCAAAGCCCTGCTTGCCGGAGGAGCGGTTGGCGATGTAGCGCACCGGATCGATCGGCTCATGCGTGGGACCTGCGGTGATGAGCACGCGCTTGCCGGCGAGCGGGCGCGGCACCGGCGGCCGCAGCAGCCGCTCGGCGGCATTGGCGATCTCGATGGCTTCCGACATGCGGCCGATGCCAGCCTCGCCGGCTTCCGCCATCTCGCCGGAATTGGGTCCGATCAACACCGCACCGTCGCGCTGAAGCTGCGCGACGTTGCGGCGTGTCGCCGCGTTGTTCCACATCAGCGGATTCATCGCCGGCGCCAGCAACACCTTGCGATTGGTGGCGAGCAGGATGGCGCTGGCGAGATCATCGGCATGACCGTTTGCCAGCTTGGCCAGGAGATCGGCGGTTGCCGGCGCCACCACGATCAGGTCGCAGTCGCGCGCCAGCCGTATATGGCCGGCGTCGAACTCGCTCTGCGGGTCGAACAGGTCGGTGTAGACGCGCTCATGCGACAGCGCGCTCACCGCCAGCGGCGTGACGAATTGCTGCGCCGCCTTGGTCAGCACGCAGCGAACCTCGACGCGGCGTTCCTTCAGCCGGCGGATCAGGTCGAGCGATTTATAGGCCGCGATACCGCCGCCGATGATCAGGGTGACGCTGGCTTCGGGAACGGCGCTGGTACGTTGTTGTGTCGGAGCTGAGGAGGATGCCGCAGGTGGGACCGCAAACGGCGTCAGCGGCTCCTCGCGGCCCTCGATCAGCTCCCGCAGGATGACCCGGACCTCTTCCTCGACCGACCTGCGGTTCTTGGCCGAGCGCAGCCGGAGATAGGTTTTGACGGCATCGTCGAGCTTGCGGATGGTCAGGCTTGCCATGACGCCCTCCAACACGGAATGATCGCGATGCTATCATTCGTGTGATTGCAGTGCAATCATAGATTCCGGACGGCGATCAGGATGCCGATGAAGGTCGCGGCGATGATCCAGAGCGCCACGGTGCGCCAGCGGTTCTTGCGGCCCTCGCTGCGGCCCATCGCCGCGATGCTCTCCGGCGACAGCCTTATGCCGTCCCGCGTCATGGTCTCGAGCTGCTCCAGCACCTTCACCGACCGCTCGGCGATCTCCGGCAGCCGCATCAGCACCCGCGCAATGTCCCCGGTGCCCGCCAGCGCGCCCTGGACCCGGCCGATCGGACCGAGGTTGCGCTCGATCCATTCGCGCACCACGGGGTCGGCAATCTTCCAGATATCCAGCTTGGGATCGAAAGCCCGCGCCACCCCCTCGACCACGACCATGGTCTTCTGAAGCAGGATCAGCTCGGGCCGCGTCGTCATGTCGAACAGGCCGGTGACCTCGAGCAGCAGCGTCAGCAGCCGCGCCATCGAGATTTCCTCGGCGGTGCGGTTGTGGATCGGCTCACCGATGGCGCGGATCGCTTGCGCGAAGTTCTCGACCGAATGATGCGCGGGCACATAGCCGGCCTCGAAATGCACCTCGGCGACGCGGCGATAATCGCGGGTGATGAAGCCGAGCAGGATCTCGGCGAGGAAGCGCCGCTCCTTCATGCCGAGCCGGCCCATGATGCCGAAATCGACTGCGACGAGACGGCCGGCATCGTCCAGGAACAGATTGCCCGGATGCATGTCGGCGTGGAAGAAGCCGTCGCGCAGCGCGTGCCGCAAAAAGCTTTGGATCACCTTGCGGCCGAGATCGGGCAGGTCGACCTGCGCCTCCGCAAGGCGCTTGTGATCGTTCAGCGCGATACCGTCGATCCACTCCAGCGTCAGCACGTTGTGTGTGGTGCGGTCCCAGTCGACGGCCGGCACGCGAAAATCAGGATCGTCGCGCGTGTTCTCCGCCATCTCCGACAGCGCGGCGGCTTCGAGCCGGAGGTCCATCTCCATCGCGACCGAGCGCGACATGGTGTTGATGACTTCGACGAGGCGCAGGCGCCGCGCCTCGGCCGAATAGGCTTCGGCCTTGTGCGCGACGAAGAAAAAGTCGGAGAGGTCGCGGCGGAAACGTGCGGCGACATTGGGCCGGAGCACCTTGATCGCCACCGGCCTACGGATGCCGCCCCGCAAGACCTCGCCGCGATGCACCTGTGCGATCGAGGCGGCCGCGACCGGCGGGCCGAAGCTTGCAAACACATCCTTCAGCGGCCGTTCCAGCGATATCGTGATCGTGGCTTCCGCTTCGGCTTGCGAAAACGGCGGCAGGCGGTCCTGGAGGCTTTCGAGGTCGCGCGCGATGATGACGCCGACGACGTCGGGGCGCGTTGCCAGGAACTGCCCGAGCTTGAGATAGGCCGGGCCCATTCGGGTGAGGGCGCGCGATATTCGCGGGCCGTGCTTGACGCCGCGCCGCTCGATCAGGCGCGCAAGCTTCAGCGCGAGTTGCCCGGGCGGCGGCACCAGGCTCGGATCGACCGAACCGAACACGCCCTCGCGCGCGAACACGAACGCGGCGCGGATCAGGCGCGAAATGTGGGTGATGGCAGAGATCACAAACGCCAGCCTGAATGCAGTGCGACGATACCCCCGGTGAGTGTCTGCCAGCTGACGCGAGAAAAGCCGGCGTCGCGGATCATGTCGGCGAAGGCGCCGGGCTTTGGAAACTTGCGGATCGATTCGACCAGGTACTGGTAGGACTCGGCGTCGCCCGTGACCATGCGGCCAAGCGGCGGGATCACCTTGAACGAGAACAAGTCATAGAGACGATCGAGCCCGGGCATTTCGACGGTCGAGAATTCCAGGCATAGGAAGCGGCTGCCCGGCTTCAGCACCCGATAGGCCTCGCGCAGCGCCAGATCGATCCGCGGCACGTTGCGGATGCCGAAAGCGATCGTGTATGCGTCGAAGCTGCGATCGGCAAAGGCGAGTGCTTCGGCGTTGCCCTCAACAAAATCGACCTGAGTCTCGAGATGCCGCTTGGCGGCGCGCTCGCGGCCGACGGCCAGCATGTCGGTGTTGATGTCGCAGACAGTGGCGTGGAAGCCAGCGCCTGCCGCCTTGGCGGCGCGGAACGAGATGTCGCCGGTGCCGCCGGCGACGTCGAGCAGCGCGAACGGCCGATCGCTCCTCGGCGGGTCGAGCGCGTTGATCATGATGTCCTTCCAGACCCGGTGCAGGCCACCGGACATCAGATCGTTCATCAGATCATAGCGCGCGGCCACGCTGTGAAACACGTCGTTCACCAGCGTCTGCTTGTCCCCTAAGGGCACGTCCCTGAAGCCAAAATGCGTGGTTTCGCCCGGCCGATCCATTACTCTACTCCACTGGCGGACCATAGCGCGCCCGCCGCAATGGCGCTATCACACCGCTCTCATAAGGTGAATGCCCGACCATGCCTGAATTGCCCGAAGTCGAGACCGTCCGCCGCGGCCTTCAGCCCGTCATGGAGGGAGCGAAAATCCTCAAGGCGGAGGCCCGGCGGGCGGATTTGCGCTTTCCGTTCCAGCCGGACTTCGTCGCGCGGCTCAAGGGGCAGGTCGTCACCGGCCTCGGCCGCCGCGCAAAATATCTCATGGCCGATCTCGCCTCCGGCGACGTGCTCTTGATGCATCTGGGCATGTCGGGTTCGTTTCGTGTCATCAGACCGGACAACGACGCGCAGCCTGGCGAGTTTCACTATCCGCGAGCCAAGGATTCCGCGCACGACCACGTGCTGTTTCGGATGTCCTCCGGAGCGGACATCGTCTTCAACGACCCGCGCCGCTTCGGTTACATGAAAGTGATCGCGCGCGATGCGCTTGATGAAGAGCCGCTGCTGCGCGGACTCGGTCCCGAGCCGCTCGGCAACGAGTTCGATGCCGCGATGCTGGCGCAGTCCTGTGCCGGCAAGACCACGAGCTTGAAGGCGGCGCTGCTCGACCAGCGTGTGGTGGCGGGGCTCGGCAACATCTATGTCTGCGAAGCGCTGCATCGCTCGCACCTTTCGCCGCGCCGGATCGCCGCGACGCTATCGACCAAGAAGGGTGAGCCGACGGACCATGCCAAGCGCCTGGTCGGCGCGATCCACACCGTGCTGAACGATGCGATCAAGGCCGGGGGCTCGAGCTTGCGGGACCATCGCCAGACCTCGGGCGAGCTCGGCTATTTCCAGCACTCCTTCAAGGTCTACGACCGCGAAGGCGAGAAATGCACGATGCCTCGCTGCGGCGGCACGATCAAGCGGTTTACGCAGAATGGCCGGTCGACCTTCTGGTGCCCGAAATGTCAGAAATAACTCGGCCATGCTGATCGAGGTGTGGTGCGCTCCCTCTCCTGCAAGCTTTGCGGGAGAGGGTCGGGAGCTCGCGGCTACATCGGTCTCACCAACTGCCATCAACGCCTGGGACACGAGAATGGAGATGCTTGCAGCACCCTACTTCCGCACGCAGATCACGCGTACGACCGCGGCTTTCGCATCCGTCGATGTGCCATTCGCCGCAACACCGTTCGCCTTGAGGAAATCGCGCACCGTCTCGGCGGCGATCATCACCCCCTGTGACGCCGGCACCGATGTGGCGGGACCCGCGACCGTCGCCGGCTTCAGCAGCGCGATGCCCGCAAACCTGCCGTCGGCGCCGATGGCCGGGCTGCCGGAGAAGCCGAGCGCCGGCGGAGGCGACAGCGCGGAATTGCTGTTTGTCACCGGTGCCAGCGCAGCCTTGAGGCTCGACACGCCGGTGGCGCCGCCCTGGCTCTGTGGATCGGCGATGCCGATGACATCCGCACTCGCCTTCGCTGCGTCGCCGGCGAGGCTGAGCGGCTTCAGGCCGCGTGCGCCGTAGACGTGCAGGAGCGCCAGATCGTGCTCCTTGTCCTCGGCGAGACGGTCGGCACTGCCATAGCCGCCGATCGTGATGGTGAGACAGCCATCGGTGACGAGGCGGTCGGCGACGATCGCGCCATCATCGCTGACGACAATTCCGGTGCCGTAGTCGACGGTCTTGCGCGGCGGCGGCGCGGCTTGCGGCCCCGACGGAAACGCATTGAAGGCGCTCGACATCGCGATCACGACCGGCTCGACAACGTTCTCGGCTGCCTGGTCGTAGAGGATCGTCATGGTGCGAACCTCGTCGCCTTTGAAGGTGCCGCGGACGTAGAACTTCTTCAGACCCTGCAATCCCGACAGCACGAAGAAGTCGGGCTTCACCACAGTGTAATCGACCTTGCGCCCAGACGGCTCCTTCTCCAGATCGGCGAGCCTCGCCGATGTCGGATTCACCTCCTGGCGGCGGCTGAGCAGCACCTGAACCGTGCCGGTCGGGGAAGTCCATTTCGCGCCGCTGGCGTCGCTCGCCTGCTGCGGCACCAGCTTGCCGGGGATGCCGAGCCGGGCGCCGGTGGTCGGCTCGGTCACGATCTTCCAGCCGACGCTCTCCTGTTTCTTTCGTGCCGCCTCAGCCAGCGCGGCGCGCTCCTGCGCATTGAGCACGCCGGTCGGCTTGCTGCCCTTGGCCTTCTGGTACTCCTTGATGGCATTGACCATGCGCTCACTGGCGTCGCCGGTGATGGCGCCATTATACTGGCCGACCCAGGCGAGGTCTGACTGAAGCGCCAGCCGCTCAGCTCTTGCCATGGCATCCATTGTGGCCGACGGAGTCTGCATCGCGGGAGGCCGGGTCGGTACGGTCTGGACCGTCTTCGGCTTGGTACCGGGGACCTGTGGCGCCGTCATCTGGGCGTTCGCGCCTGTGGCGGCCGCAAACATCAGTGTTGCCGCAAGCATCGATCTCATGACAAATCCAGCCAGCCCATTGAACGCCATGTCATTGAAGCACATCTCGTTGGTCGCGAACAATCTCGCGGTGGTTCAGACGGTGCCGCTCATCCTGAAGGAGCCGCGCAAGCGGCGTCTCGAAGGATGGCCGCAGGCGAGATCCGGGCCTTCATGGTTCGCCGGGCGATGCGAAGCATCGTCCGGAGAGCGCGTTCCGCGCTCCGCACCGCGAGGGTCGATAGCGAGGGTGTAGAGAGGCGTACGACGATGCTGAGCCCGGACGAACTCGAACGCTATGCCCGTCATATCGTGCTGCGCGACGTCGGCGGTCCCGGACAGGCTGCGCTGAAGCGGGCCTCGGTGCTGGTGATCGGCGCCGGCGGGCTCGGCGCGCCCGCCTTGATGTATCTGGCCGCCGCCGGCGTGGGCACGCTCGGCGTGGTCGATGACGACGTGGTGTCGCTGTCCAACCTCCAGCGACAGGTGATCCATACGACGCCCGACATCGGCCGGCACAAGGTCGAAAGCGCGGCCGAGCGGATCGCGGCACTCAATCCACATGTCCGGTTCGTCGGCCACGCCACCTGGCTCAACGCCGACAATGCACTCGGCCTGATCGGCGATTACGATCTCGTGCTCGACGGCTCCGATAATTTCTCAACGCGCTATCTGGTCTCGGACGCCTGCTTCTTTGCAAAGCGGCCGCTGATCACCGCGGCGCTCGGAACCTTTGACGGCTCGCTCACCACCATCCGTGCACATGAGATGAACGAGCAGGGCGAATTCAATCCGACCTATCGCTGCCTGTTTCCCGAGGCGCCGCCGCCTGGCACGGTGCCGGCCTGTGCGGAGGCCGGCGTCATGGGGGCGCTGGCGGGCGTGCTCGGCTCGATGATGGCGCTGGAGGCGATCCGCGAGATCGTCGGCTTTGGCGACGGCCTCATCGGCCGCCTCCTGATGATCGATGCGCGCGCGATGCGCTTCGAAACGCTGCGCTATGGGCGCGATCCCGCCAATCCGCTCAACGGCGATGGGCCCGTCATCACTGATCTCAGCGCTCATCGCACCTGATCGCCGCTACCGCGTGGCCGGCTTCTCGCTGTCGAGATGCGCCATCTGTTCGGCCGCATAGCGCGTGCCGGCGGCGACATCCGGCGGAAATGCCTTTGCCAGCGCTGCGAGATGAGCCTGTGTCAGCGTCACCTTGGTTGCGCCGAGTGCTTCGGCCAGACGGGTGCGGGTTCTCGCGCCGACCAGCGGTACGATCTCCTGGCCCTGCGCCGCCACCCAGGCGATCGCAACCAGTGCCGGCGTTGCGCGGATGTCGTTCGCGACCGCGCGAAGCTGCTCCACCAGCGCGAGATTGGCGTCGAGGTTCGCGCCCTGGAAACGTGGTGTCATCAGCCGGTAGTCCTTGCCGGCCTTGCCGCTGTCCTTCGTCCAATGGCCGCTGATCAGTCCACGCGCCAGCACGCCATAGGCCGTGATGCCAATGCCGAGCTCGCGGCAGGTCTTGAGGATATCGCGTTCGATGCCGCGCTCGATCAGCGAGTATTCGATCTGGAGGTCGGCGATCGGGTGCACGGCATGCGCGCGGCGGATGGTGTCGGAGCCGACCTCGGACAGGCCGATATGCCTGATGTAGCCGGCCTTCACCAGTTCGGCGAGGCCGCCGATCGTCTCCTCGATCGGTACGTTCGGATCGAGCCGGGCCGGGCGGTAGATGTCGATATACTCGGTGCCGAGACGTTGCAGCGAATAGGCCAGGAAATTCTTGATCGCTATGGGGCGGCAATCCATGCCGGCGAATTCGCCGGCCGGGCCGCGCAGCGCGCCGAATTTGACGCTGATCTGGACCTTGTCGCGCGAAGTATCCTTCAGCGCCTCGCGGACCAACATCTCGTTGTGGCCCATCGCGTAGAAGTCGCCGGTATCCAGCAGCGTGATGCCGGCATCGAGTGCCGCATGGACCGTGGCGATGGCCTCGCCGCGATCGGCGGGGCCGTAGACCTCTGACATGCCCATACAGCCGAGCCCAAAGGCGGAAACCGTGGGGCCGGTTGAACCGAGTTTGCGCTGTTCCATGATGGCTCTCCTCGAAAGGTGCGGCAGGCTGAATGCGCCGCGTGACGAGGCCAGATATGCCCTTGGTCCATTGCCCCGATAAGCTGGACAATCCAGAATAGCTTGTTCATTCTGGCGAATAATGGCCGAGCCTGACCTGCGCGATCTCGATGTCTTCGTGGCGGTCGCCCGCACCCGCAATTTCCGGCGTGCGGCGCAGGATATTCGCGTGTCGGTGTCGAGCCTTAGCCAGCGACTACGGGACCTGGAGGAGCGCCTCGGCGTCCGCCTGATGAACCGCACCACCCGCAGTGTCGCGCTGACCGAGGCGGGCGAACTGCTGCTATCGCGCGTCGCACCGGCCTTGCGCGACGTCGGCGATGCCTTGGATCTGGTGCGGGGCCTGCGCGAGGTCGCCTCGGGCCGCCTGCGTATCAATGCGCCGCCGCCGGCGGTCGACCTCGTGCTGGCGCCGATGGCGGGGCCGTTCCTCGCAGCATATCCGCAAATCGATCTCGACATCGTCTCCGAGAGCGGTTTCGTCGACATCGTCAGCGCCGGCTACGATGCCGGCGTGCGCTATGGCGAACATCTCGCGCAGGACATGGTGGCGATTCCGCTAAGCGGCTCGCAGCGCTATATTGTCGTCGCATCGCCCGACTACGTCGCGCGCCGCGGCAGGCCGAAACATCCGAGGGACCTGCTCGACCATGATTGCATCCGCGCACGCTACTCAAGCGGCGTCATGCACGATTGGGAATTCGAGAAGGCCGGCCAAATCGTGAAGGTGGATCCGCCGGCCAAGCTGATTTCGACCAATATGAATCTTTCCATGCGCGCTGTACTCGACGGCGCCGGCATCTGGGCAACGCTCGATGGCTACGTCCATGACGCCGTGAAGTCCGGCGCGCTGGTCAGCCTCATGGAGGACTGGTGCGAGCCGTTTCCCGGACCGTTCCTCTACTATCCGAGCCGCCGCCAGGTGCCGCCGGCGCTGCGGGCCTTCATCGATTTCGTCGCAGGTTGGCGGAAGCGCAAGACGGATCGATCCTAGAGCATGCTCGGCAGCACGCGATCCGGCGGCTTGTGGGCATCGAGGAAGGTGCGGATGTTGATGATGACCTTCTCGCCCATCTCGACGCGGCCTTCGATGGTGGCGGAGCCCATATGCGGCATCAGTGTCACCTTGCCCGCCTTGGCGAGCCGCACCAGTTTTGGGTTGACCGCAGGCTCATGCTCGTAGACATCGAGGCCGGCGCCGCCGAGCTCGCCGCCTTCGATCAGCTTTATCAGCGTGTCCTCGTCGGTCACTTCGCCGCGAGCGGTGTTGACGATGTAGGCGTCTTTCCGGATCAGCTTCAGTCGCCGCGCCGAGAGCAAATGATAGGTCGCCGGCGTGTGCGGACAGTTCACCGAGATGATGTCCATCCGCGCCAGCATCTGGTCGAGGCTCTCCCAATAGGTCGCGCCCAGCTCTTCGGCGATCTTCGGCGCGACCGGGCGGCGGTTGTGATAGTGGATCTGCAGGCCGAAGGCGCGGGCGCGGCGCGCCACCGCCTGGCCGATGCGGCCCATGCCGATGATGCCGAGCCGTTTTCCCCCGATGCGATGGCCGAGCATCCAGGTCGGCGACCAGCCTGCCCAGGGCTTTCCTTCCGTCAGGATCGAAGCGCCTTCTATCATCCGCCTGGGTACGGCGAGGATCAGCGCCATGGTCATATCGGCGGTGTCTTCGGTCAGAACTTTTGGCGTGTTGGTGACGGTGATGCCGCGGGCATGCGCGGCTTCGACGTCGATATTGTCCACGCCATTGCCGAAATTGGCGATCAGGCGGAGCTTGCAGTCTGGCTGATTGATGACATCGGCACTGATGTGGTCGGTCACGGTCGGAACCAGCACGTCGGCGGTGCGCGCGGCTTCCGCGATCTGCTCGGCCGACATCGGCGTATCGTCGAGATTGATCCGCGCGTCGAACAGCTCGCGCATGCGCGTCTCGACCGAGTCCGGCAGCTTGCGCGTCACAACGACGAGGGGCTTTTTCTTCACCGACATGTCCTGCCCTCATGAGGCGTCGCAGCCCGCCTCTGTCACCAAAAGCTGGCCGTTGAGGCCTCATTAACCCGGTTGTTCGACACTGCCCTAGCCGTGTCGTCCCCGGCGTTTCCTTCAAGCTCTCCCGATATTTCCGGCCGGAAAATCGGGGCAAACTGGTTGTTCAAGCGTCCGTCCTCTCTAGCAGAAGGCCGGGCCAAGACAAGAACCACGGGTCAGGGCTTGCGGACCTCGTTCTGGGGAACACCCGCGTGGGGCGGGACAGGGGCTGACGCGGCAGGGTTTTGGATTTTGGGGTGAGGACCCGCCTCGGGCGGGTCTTCGACAGGAGACGGGTTGATGGCGTTGGGGCGTTTTTGTTCGGTGATGGCGCTCGTTTGCACCTGGTTGAGCGCCTCGGTCAGCCCCTCGCATTCGGCGAAGGACACCACCCCCCAGACCGCCAGCGGACTGCCGGTGCCGCGCTATGTCAGCCTCAAGTCGGATCACGTCAACGTTCGCGCCGGCCCGACCAAGGACAATGACGTGGCCTGGGTCTATACCCGCGCCGGCCTGCCGGTGGAAATCACTGCTGAATTCGAGAACTGGCGCCGGGTGCGTGATTCCGAAGGCGCCGAGGGCTGGGTCTATCACTCGCTGCTGTCGGGCCGCCGTACCGCGGTCGTCACCATGAAGCACAAGGACGACCTCGCGCCGATCTACGACCGTCCCGATCCCGACAGCGCGGTCGCAGCCAAGCTCCAGGCCGGCGTCGTCACGCAAGTGAAGAAGTGCAGCGCAGGCTGGTGTCACGTCACCGGCAGCGGCTTTGACGGCTGGATCCAGCAGGAGCGCCTCTGGGGCGTGTACTCGGACGAGCAGGTGAATTGACGCCGCAGGCGTCGTCCAGGACGGCTGGGCAAACGAAAAATGGCCGGGACAAGCCCGGCCACGACGATCTCAGATTTATCTCAGCAAATCTCAGCGCTTCTTGCGCAGGCGCACGACCATGTCGATGCGCGAGATCTCGTAACCCTCGGGCACCTCGGGCATCTTGGACAGCGCCAGATGCGGATCCTCGATATCCACCAGCTCATGGCTGTTCTCGAGGTAATAGTGGTGGTGGGTGGTGACGTTGGTGTCGAAATAGGTCTTGGTGCCGTCGACGCTGACCTGACGGAGCAGGCCGGCATCGGTGAGCTGGTTCAGCGTGTTGTAGACGGTCGCCAGCGACACCGGAACCTTGGCCAACGTCGCTTCCTCGTAGAGCATTTCAGCCGTGAGGTGGCGCGCACCCTTGCCGAACAGGAGCCAGCCGAGCGCCATGCGCTGGCGCGTCGGACGGAGCCCGGCGGACTGGAGCATTTCGTTGACGTCGTGCCACGGGCAACCGGTCAGGGCCGGCTGGCGGCCGGACAAGAGGGCTGCGGAATGGACGTCGTCGTCGTGAGGGGGCGCGGTATTCTCGCTCATTATCCAGATTTCGGGCGCGCGTGAACTATATGTCTCTTGCAATATAAGGACAGAAAGATGCAGGTGCAAGTTTCTCGCAAGTAGAGAGGTTCTAATCAAGCTTGGAACCGCGCGAAGCGCCGGTCATTTTACCTTCATAGACGCGCTTTGCCACTCGAAATGGCCTGTGTTAGAGAGCGCGCGGTTCCGCCTAGCCGATTTGGCGCAGCCAAGCATGGTGGCCCGGTCCGCAGTCCATCCGGGCTTGCGGGAGGTGCCCCTGACGATGGCAATTGGCGTTGCTCTCCGACCGAGACGGGGCCCATTTTCGCCAAAAAACGCCGCTCAATCGGGATTAGAACAGAGGCTCGTGCATGCTGAACAGGCGCAACGGTTACGAATACGAAGATCTGCTGGCGTGTGCCCGCGGCGAAATGTTCGGCCCGGGCAATGCCCAGTTGCCGCTGCCGCCGATGCTGATGTTCGACCGCATTACGGAAATTACCGACAATGGCGGGGAGTTCGGCAAGGGCCTAGTGCGCGCCGAACTCGACGTGAAGCCCGACCTCTGGTTCTTCGGCTGCCACTTCAAGAACGATCCGGTGATGCCCGGCTGCCTCGGTCTTGATGCGCTGTGGCAGATGGTCGGCTTTTATCTCGGCTGGAGCGGCGGCGAAGGTCGCGGCCGCGCGCTCGGCCTCAGCGAGCTGAAGTTCGGCGGCCAGGTGCTGACCGACGCGCGCAAGGTTGTGTACAACGTCGATATCAAACGCGTGATGCGCGCAAAGCTCGTGCTCGGTATCGCCGACGGGTGGCTTTCGGTCGATGACCAGATTATTTATCGCGCCAAGGATCTGAAGGTCGGCCTGTTCAAGCAGGGCACGAGCCTGGGCTGAGCGCATCACCAAGAAGGCAACGATTGAGGCGAGGCTGTCATGAGGCGGGTTGTGGTCACCGGGATGGGCATCGTCTCGTCGATCGGAAACAACACCCAGGAAGTGCTTGCGAGCCTTCACGAGGCGAAGTCGGGCATTTCGCGGGCTGAGAAATATGCCGAGCTCGGCTTCCGTTCGCAGGTACAAGGCGAGCCCACACTCGATCCATCGACGGTGGTCGACCGCCGCGCCATGCGTTTCCTCGGTCAGGGCGCGGCGTGGAATCACGTCGCGATGGAGCAGGCGATCCAGGATTCCGGTCTGTCGCCCGACGAAGTCTCCAACGTCCGCACCGGCATCATCATGGGCTCCGGCGGCCCCTCGGCGCGAACCATCGTCGAGTCCGCCGACATCACCCGCACCAAGGGGCCGAAGCGCGTCGGCCCGTTTGCGGTGCCGAAGGCGATGTCCTCCACGGCCTCCGCGACGCTGGCGACCTGGTTCAAGATCAAGGGCGTGAACTACTCGATCTCCTCGGCCTGCGCGACCTCGAACCATTGCGTCGGCAATGCCTACGAGACGATCCAGATCGGCAAGCAGGACGTCATCTTTGCAGGCGGCTGCGAGGAGCTGGACTGGTCGCTATCGGTGCTGTTCGATGCCATGGGTGCGATGTCCTCGAAGTACAATGACACGCCCGCCACGGCCTCGCGTCCCTACGACGTCAATCGCGATGGTTTCGTCATCGCCGGCGGCGCCGGCGTGCTGGTGCTGGAAGAGCTCGAGCATGCCAACGCGCGCGGTGCGCGCATCTATGGCGAGATCGTCGGTTATGGCGCGACCTCGGACGGTCACGACATGGTCGCACCATCAGGCGAAGGCGCCGAGCGCTGCATGCGCATGGCGATGTCGACGGTGAAGACCAAAGTCGACTACATCAATCCGCACGCGACCTCGACGCCTGCCGGCGATCCGCCGGAGATCGAGGCGATCCGAAGGGTGTTCGGCGTCGGCGAGAAGTGCCCGCCGATCTCCGCGACCAAGGCGCTGACCGGCCACTCCCTGGGCGCTACCGGCGTGCAGGAGGCGATCTATTCGCTGCTGATGATGAACAATGGTTTCATCTGCGAGAGCGCGCACATCCAGGAGCTCGATCCCGTGTTCGCGGATATGCCGATCGTGCGCAAGCGCATCGACAACGTCAAGATCGGCACCGTGCTGTCGAACTCCTTCGGCTTCGGCGGCACCAACGCCACTCTGGTGTTCAGCCGGCTGGATGTGTGATTTTAGCGATGCTGTCATGCCCGCGAAGGCGGGCATCCAGTGTGCCGTGGCTTCTCGATCTATCACATACGGCTCTGGAATACTGGATCGCCCGCCTGCGCGGGCGATGACCCCGGAATAGTGGGAGCAAAGAAGCAATGGAAGGTTTGATGAAAGGCAAGCGCGGTCTGATCATGGGCATCGCCAATGATCATTCGATCGCCTGGGGCATGGCGAGGACGCTGCATGCCCAGGGCGCCGAGCTGGCCTTCACCTTTCAGGGCGAGGCCTTGGGCAAGCGCGTCAAGCCGTTGGCGGAGCAGCTCGGCGTCGATCTGGTGCTGCCTTGCGACGTCGAGGACATCACCAGCGTCGATGCGACCTTCGCAGCGCTCCGCGACAAGTGGGGCCAGCTCGACTTCGTGATCCACGCGATCGGCTTCGCCGACAAGAACGAGCTGAAGGGCCGCTACGCCGACACCACCCGCGAGAATTTCTCGCGCACCATGGTGATCTCCTGCTTCTCTTTCACTGAAGTCGCCAAGCGCGCCGCCGAGCTGATGACAGAGGGCGGCAGCATGATCACGCTGACCTTCGGCGCCTCGATGCGGGCGATGCCGAATTACAACGTGATGGGTGTGGCCAAGGCGGCGCTGGAAGCCTCAGTGCGCTATCTCGCCGCGGATTTCGGGCCGCGCGGCATCCGCGTCAACGCGATCTCCGCAGGCCCCATCCGTACGCTCGCCGGCTCCGGCATCGGTGAAGCGCGGGCGATGTTCGCATTCCAGCAGAAACATGCGCCGCTGCGCCGCGGCGTCACGCTCGACGAGCTCGGCGGCTCGGCGCTGTATCTGCTGTCGGATCTGTCGGGCGGCGTGACCGGCGAGATTCACTACGTCGATTCCGGGTACAACATCATCCTGATGCCGAAGCCGGACGACTTGAAGTCGCCGGACTAGCCGGCCGCGATCTTCTCTGCGCGCTGGAACGCCGGCCGGGCCATGCAGCGCGCGAGATAGGTGTCGAAGACCGGACGCGACGGCACCATCTTGAACAGACGCACCGCGAAGTTCAGGCCCGAGCCGATTGTGATGTCAGCAGCGGAAAAATTGTCGCCCAAGATCCACGGTCCCTTCTCGAGCGCCGCTTCCAGCACGTCGAAGACCTGCGTCGCGCTGCCCCAGGCCGCGGTCGAGGTCGGGATCTCGATCTTGGTGAAGATCTGGATGATGGCGGGCTCGATGCAGCTCGGCGAGAAGAACAGCCATTGCAGATAGCGCGCGCGGCGCGGATCGATCACAGCGGGCGCGAGCTTGGTCTCGGGATAGCGATCGCCGATATAGGCGCAGATCGCAGCGGCCTCGCCGAGCGCGGCGTCGCCGTCAGTCAACGCCGGCACTTTGCCCATCGGGTTGATCTTCAAATAATCCGGCGCCTTCTGCGCGCCGGTCGAGATGTCGGTCAGCACGCGCTCGTAGGGCAGACCGCTCTCCTCCATCAACCAGAGCGTCGTGAACGAGCGCGACCGGGGTGACCAATAAAGCTTGATCATGACGCGTCTCCTTTATTCTTCCATCGATAATATTTCATCACGAACCCGTTCGACGGTTCGATCTCTTCCGTCTCGAACACGAAACCTTCGCGCTCATACCAGCGCCAGGCCTTTTCGTTCTCGCGCACGCAACGCAGGTACATCTCGTCAGGCAGTTGCGTGCGTGTGAAGGCGAGCAATCGCCGGCCGAGCGATTGGCCCTGATAAGCGGGCGCGACGAAAAGCATGTCGAGATAGCGCTTCGGCAGATGCAGCGCCAGCATCGCGGCGATCGTGCCGTTGTCGTCGGCGACGAACAGGCTCCAGCCGTCCTCGATCTCGCGTCGGATCCGGACGCGGAGATTTGCCAGCAGGAAATCGCTGACCTCGGCGAGGCCGGTCGAGACCCAGCTCAGCATCCAGACGCGGGCGATCTCGTCATATTCGTCTGCGCGCGCGATGCGGATGATCGGTTGCGACATCCGGCAACTCAGGCTCTGAGGCTGCGCGCCGCCTGACGTGGGCGCGCCTTGCCGGCCGACAGGCACACCACCTCGGAGATTTGCAGCAGCTGTCGCGCCAGCGGGCTGGTCTTGCGCCAGACCATGCCGATGGTGCGGGAGGGCTCGGGGTCGCGGAAGCGCGCCAGCGAGACCGAGGCCGATCGCGTCTCCACCGGCACCGCCATCTCCGGAATCAGGGTGACGCCGATGCCGGCACTGACCATCTGGACCAGCGTCGAGAGCGAATTCGCATCCAGCATCTCGCGCGGCGGCGCCGATTGCATGTTGCAGAAGGACAGCGCCTGTTCGCGGAAGCAGTGCCCCTCTTCGAGCAGCAATAGCCGCATCTCGCGCATCATCTCGCGCGACGGCACCGGGGTGCCCTCGTCCGCGCCCGGCCGCACCAGCAGGAATTTCTCGTCGAACAGCGCGACCTCGGTGAGCGAGGGTTCGGACACCGGCAGCGCGACGATGGCGGTGTCGAGCCGGCCTTCGACCAGCTCCTGGATCAGCCGCGGCGTCATGGTTTCGCGCACGCGGATGTCGAGCTCGGGATGCATGCGCGTGAGATTCTTGGTGATCTTGGGCAGGAGATACGGTGCGATGGTCGGGATCATGCCAATGCGCAGGCGGCCGGCGAAGCGATCCTGTGAAGCCCGGGCGAAATCGCCGAGCTCATCGACCGAGCGCAAAATCTCGCGGACGCGTTGCGCGAGCTCCTCGCCGAACCGGGTCAGCGCCACCTGCCGCGCGCTACGCTCCAGCAGCAGGCCGCCGAGGGTCCCTTCCAACTCCTTGATCTGCATCGACAAGGCTGGCTGCGAGATCGAGCAGGCCTCGGCGGCGCGGCCGAAATGGCCGTGGCGCGCCAGCGCATCGAAATAGCGAAGCTGACGCAGCGTCAGGTTTATCATCAGAAAATCCTATCGCAGCGATCATTAAAGTCAACTTCCCCTGATAGGAGGCGATGCTTAGAGTGGTTCTACCTGGTCAAGGGCGCGAGTTCGCCGCCGCCAGAGGAGGTATTCATGGACGACACTTCGAAATGCCCGTTTTCGGGCGGAAAACCCGCGCGCTCAAACCGCGACTGGTGGCCGACGCAGCTCAACATCGAGGTGCTGCACAAGAATTCCGACCTGTCCGATCCGATGGGCAAAGAATTCGACTATGCCAAGGAGTTCAAGTCGCTCGACCTGAACGCGGTCATCAAGGACCTGACCGCTCTGATGACGGACTCGCAGGAGTGGTGGCCGGCCGACTTCGGTCATTACGGCGGCCTGATGATCCGCATGGCCTGGCACAGCGCGGGCACTTACCGCATCACCGACGGCCGCGGTGGCGCCGGCGCCGGTCAGCAGCGCTTCGCGCCGCTCAACAGCTGGCCCGACAACGCCAACCTCGACAAGGCGCGCCGGCTGCTGTGGCCGATCAAGCAGAAATACGGCCGCAAGCTTTCGTGGGCCGACCTGATGGTGCTCGCGGGCAACGTCGCGCTGGAATCGATGGGCTTCAAGACGTTTGGTTTTGCGGGTGGCCGCGCCGACGTTTGGGAGCCGGAAGAGCTCTATTGGGGTCCCGAAGGGACCTGGCTGGGCGATGAGCGCTACAGCGGTGAGCGTCAGCTCGCCGAGCCGCTGGGCGCAGTGCAGATGGGCCTCATCTACGTCAATCCGGAAGGTCCGAACGGCAAGCCGGATCCGATCGCCGCGGCCAAGGATATCCGTGAGACCTTCTTCCGCATGGCGATGAACGACGAGGAAACCGTCGCGCTGATCGCCGGCGGCCATACTTTCGGCAAGACCCACGGCGCGGGCGATCCGTCGCTGGTCGGTCCGGAGCCGGAAGCGGGCGCGCTGGAAGATCAGGGCCTCGGCTGGAAGAGCAAGCACGGTACGGGCCTCGCGGGCGATTCCATCACCAGTGGTCTCGAGGTGACATGGACGACCACGCCGACAAAGTGGAGCAACAACTTCTTCGAGAACCTGTTCAAGTACGAATGGGAGCTGACGAAGAGCCCCGGCGGCGCGCACCAGTGGACGGCCAAGAATGCCGAGGCGATCATTCCTGATGCCTTCGACAAGTCGAAGAAGCATCGGCCGACGATGCTGACCACGGACCTCTCGCTCCGCTTCGATCCGGCCTATGAGAAGATCTCGCGACGCTTTCTCGAGCATCCCGATCAGTTCGCGGACGCCTTCGCCCGCGCCTGGTTCAAGCTCACGCACCGCGACATGGGTCCGATCCAGCGCTATCTCGGCCCGCTGGTGCCGAAGGAGACGCTGATCTGGCAGGACCCGATTCCGGCCGTGAATCACGAGCTGGTCGGCGAGCAGGACATCGCCTCGCTGAAGACGAAGATCCTCGCCTCGGGTCTGTCCGTATCGGAGCTGGTCTCGACCGCCTGGGCGTCGGCCTCGACGTTCCGCGGCTCGGACAAGCGCGGCGGCGCCAACGGCGCGCGCATCCGTCTCGCCCCGCAGAAGGACTGGGAGGTGAACCAGCCCGCTCAGCTCTCCAAGGTGCTCGGCAAGCTCGAAGCGATTCAGAAGGACTTCAACGCCTCGTCCGGCGCGAAGAAGGTCTCGCTCGCAGACCTGATCGTGCTCGGCGGCACCGCCGCGGTCGAGAAGGCCGCCCAGGATGCCGGCGTCGAGGTCAAGGTCGGCTTCACGCCGGGCCGCATGGATGCCTCGCAGGAGCAGACGGATGCTGCTTCCTTCGCGCCGCTGGAGCCGCGGGCCGATGGTTTCCGCAACTATATCGGCAAGCGGCATCAGTTTATGATGCCCGAGGAGGCGCTCGTCGATCGTGCGCAGCTGCTTCGGCTCACCGGCCCGGAGATGACGGTGCTCGTCGGCGGCCTGCGCGTGCTCGGCGCCAATGCGAACGGTTCGAAGCACGGCGTCTTCACCGCCAAGGTGGGAACGCTAAGCAACGACTTCTTCGTCAACCTGCTCGACATGAGCACGCAGTGGACGCCGGCCGGCGCTGACGGCACCTATGAGGCCCGCGACCGCAAGTCCAACGCGGTCAAGTGGACCGGCACGCGCGTCGATCTCATCTTCGGCGCGCACTCGCAGCTCCGCGCCTTCGCCGAGGTCTACGCCACGTCGGATTCCAAGGAGAAGTTCGTCAAGGACTTCGCCAAGGCCTGGACCAAGGTGATGAATCTCGACCGGTTCGATCTCACGGCTTGAGGCTCTGCACCTCTCCCGCTTGCTTGCGGGAGAGGGAGCGCAGCGCTCCCCAGGGGCGAGAAAAAGGGCGGCCTCTCGGCCGCCCTTCGTGTTTTTGTCCGTGTGGCGAGACTTACTCGCCCGCCGCTTCGCGCGGGGCCTTCTCGCCCTCGGCAGCCTTCTCCTTGGCCTCGAGGTCCTCGCCGGTGGTCTGGTCGACCACCTTCATCGACAGGCGGGTCTTGCCGCGGTCGTCGAAGCCGAGCAGCTTGACCTTAACCTTGTCGCCTTCCTTCACCACATCGGAGGTCTTCTGCACGCGGTTGGACGCGAGCTGGCTGATGTGGACGAGGCCGTCCTTGGAGCCGAAGAAGTTCACGAAGGCGCCGAATTCCATCACCTTGACGACGGTGCCGTCATAGATCTGGCCGACTTCCGGCTCGGACGCGATCGACTTGATCCACTTGATCGCGGCCTTCATCGCCTCGCCGTCGCTGGAGGCGACCTTCACGGTGCCGTCGTCCTCGATGTTGACCTTGGCGCCGGTCTTCTCGACGATCTCGCGGATTACCTTGCCGCCGGTGCCGATCACTTCGCGAATCTTGTCGGTCGGGATCTTGAAGGTCTCGATACGCGGCGCGTATTCGCCGAGTTCGGCGCGGGCATTGGTGAGCGCCTTGGCCATTTCGCCGAGGATGTGGATACGCCCATCCTTGGCCTGGCCGAGGGCGACGCGCATGATCTCCTCGGTGATGCCCTCGATCTTGATGTCCATCTGGAGCGAGGTGATGCCCAGCTCGGTGCCGGCCACCTTGAAGTCCATGTCGCCGAGATGGTCCTCGTCACCGAGGATGTCCGAGAGAACCGCAAAGCGCTTGTCTTCGAGGATCAAGCCCATCGCGATGCCCGCGGTCGGCCGCTTCAACGGCACGCCGGCGTCCATCAGCGCCAGCGAGGCGCCGCAGACCGATGCCATCGACGAGGAGCCGTTGGATTCGGTGATCTCCGACACCACGCGGATGGTGTAGGGGAACTCGTGATGCGGCGGCAGCACCGGGTGGATCGCGCGCCAGGCGAGCTTGCCGTGGCCGATCTCGCGGCGCTTGGTGCCGCCGAGGCGGCCGGTCTCGCCGACTGAGTAGGGCGGGAAGTTGTAGTGCAGCAGGAACGTTTCCTTGTACGTCCCCGACAGCGCGTCGATGTACTGCTCGTCCTCACCGGTGCCGAGCGTGGTCACGACCATCGCCTGGGTCTCGCCGCGGGTGAACAGCGCCGAGCCGTGGGCGCGGGGCAGCACGCCGACTTCGGCGACGATGTTGCGCACGGTCTTGGAGTCGCGGCCGTCGATGCGCTTGCCGGTGTCGAGGATGTTCCAGCGGACGATCTTGGCCTCGAGCTCCTTGAACACGCCGGCGATGCGGAGCTTGTCGTATTTCGCCTCCTGCCCTTCCGGGAAGTAGTGGGCCATCACCTTTTCCTTGGCGAGGCCGACGGCGGCATAGCGCTCCTGCTTCACGGGGATCGCGTAGGCGGCGCGCAGCTCCTGCTCGATCAAGCCGAGCATTTCCTTTTCGATCGCCGAATTGTCGATCACGGTGACTTCGCGCGGCTCCTTCGCGGCCTTCTCGGCGAGCTCGATGATCGCGTTGATCACCGGCTGGAAGTGGCGGTGACCGAACATCACCGCGCCGAGCATGATGTCTTCGTTGAGCTCCTTGGCTTCCGATTCCACCATCAGCACGGCGTCGGCGGTGCCGGCGACGACAAGGTCGAGCTGGGTGTCGACCATCTCGTCCAGGGTCGGGTTGAGGACGAATTCGTCATTGGCAAACCCGACGCGGGCTGCGCCGATCGGGCCCTTGAAGGGCGCGCCGGACAGCGTCAGCGCGGCGGAGGCCGCGACCATCGCCACGATATCGGGATCGTTTTCCATGTCGTGCGAGAGCACGGTGACGATCACCTGGGTCTCGTTGCGCCAGCCGTCGACGAACAGCGGGCGGATCGGACGGTCGATCAGGCGGGAGACCAGTGTCTCCTTCTCGGTCGGACGGCCCTCGCGCTTGAAATAGCCGCCGGGAATGCGGCCCGCAGCGTAGGTCTTCTCCTGGTAATCGACGGTGAGCGGCAGGAAGTCGACGCCTTCGCGCGGTGTCTTCGCCGCGACGACGGTGGCAAGCACCACGGTCTCGCCATAGGTGGCGACGACGGCGCCGTCGGCCTGGCGGGCGATCTTGCCGGTTTCAAGCTTGAGAGGGCGTCCGCCCCAGTCGATCTCGACTGAATGCTTATTGAACATAGGAGGTCTTCTTTCATGGGTTCTCGAAAGAAGGGACGCTTCGAAAAACAAAAACCATGCGCAAGATTGCGGGACGCTGATCGGCGTGATGACCAGCGGCCTGCGATCCTGCCATGGTTTTTGAATTTCGGATGGCGTCCATCCTTTCGGGTCATACGGGCGCCTTGCCCGTTGTGCCCAGCCGCCGGATTGCTGCTGGACTGTCAGTCGGTACGAACGCGAACACCGAACCGTGGTCTTCGCCATCATGCCCGGATGCCAACCGTCAACGGCTCGCATCCGACGCGCACGCAGCCTCAATCAAAAACCTTTAAAGAAGCGCTTTCGTTCGAAACCACGCGCGAAAACGCGCGCCAGTGGCGCGCGCAGGAACTCTTTAGCGACGAATGTTGTGCTTCTCGAGCAGCGCCTTGTACCGCGCCTCGTCCTTCTTCTTGAGGTAGTCGAGGAGCGAGCGGCGGGTCGAGACCAGCTTCAAGAGGCCGCGACGCGAATGGTTATCCTTCACGTGGGTCTTGAAATGGTTGGTGAGGTTGTTGATGCGTTCCGACAGGATCGCGACCTGAACCTCAGGCGAGCCGGTGTCACCGGCTTTGGTGGCATTCGTCTTGATGACTTCCGCTTTGCGTTCTGCGGCAATCGACATCGTCAATTTCTCTCGTTGCGACCGGGGCTGGCAGTCAGGCCGGTCAGGTTGAACACACGCTTGGGGATGATTTCGCCATTGCCAACTTCGGCAAGCGCCAAAAGACGGCCTGCCACCGTGACATAGACTGTGCCGCTACAAGTGGGCGCATCCCGTCCGCGCAACAAAACGGCCTGGCCCCGGTGGAGCCTTGCCGCATCAGCCCGAGTGACGGCCAGTGCCGGGATGTCGTCCAGCGCGGTCTCAACGGGCAAAAGCGCGTCGGCGAGGCTGCCCTCGCCGGACGCGGCTCTATGGCACAAAGCCTCCAACTGATCCAGCGGAATCATGTCGTTTTCGCCAAATGGGCCGACCAGGGTCCGCCGCAGCGCGCAGATATGGCCAAAAGTGCCGAGAATCCGACCCATATCGCGGGCCAGCGCCCGCACATACGTGCCCTTGCCGCACTCCGCCTCGAACACGGCCCGGTCGGTATCCAGTTGATCGACAAGGGTTAAATGATGAATCTCGACGGGGCGGGGCGCCAGCTCTACGACCTCGCCGTCGCGCGCGAGGTCATAGGCGCGCTCGCCCTGGACCTTGATCGCGGAATAGCGCGGCGGGATCTGCTCGATCACCCCGGTAAACCGGGGCAACAGGGCCATGATGGCTTCCCGGGTCGGGCGCTGGTCGGAGGTCGCGGTCACCCGCCCTTCGATGTCGTCGGTATCGCGCTCCTCGCCCCAGCACACGGTGAACTGATAGCGTTTGCGGCCGTCCATCACGAAGGGGACGGTCTTGGTGGCTTCGCCGAGTGCGATTGGCAGGCCGCCCGAGGCGAGCGGATCGAGCGTGCCGGCGTGTCCCGCGCGCTTGGCGTTGAACAGGCGCTTCAGCACCGCGACCGCTTGCGTCGAGGTCATGCCGATCGGCTTGTCGAGCACGACCCAGCCGTGGACGTCGCGCCGGTCGCGGCGCGGCTGGTTGCCCTTCTGCTGCTGCTTGGCGCGGGGATCATTGTTGACGCGGCGCGGCTCCTGGTGCGGCTGAGAATTGCTGCCCAGATCCGCAAAATTATTTGTCTGCACGTCGCGTTGATCGGCCTGTTCGCCGCTGATCGTGTCGTGAGCCGGGTCCATCGTCATCGTTCTTCTTCCCGATCCGAATCCGGATCCTGTTCCAGGTCCTTCTGCACCGCAGGTGTTCGCAAAAGCTTCTCGATCCGTTCCGCTTCATCGAATCGCTCATCGACGCGGAAGCGAATGTCAGGTGCAAATTTCAGGTTAACGCGCCGCGCGACTTCGCCACGCAGGAACTTCTTGTTGCGCTCGAGTGCGCTGATGACGATCTCGGTGTCGCGGCCACCGAGCGGCATCACGTAGATCGTTGCGAGCTTCAGGTCGGGCGACATCCGCACCTCCGGCACGGTGATGTTGTGACCTTCGAGATCCGCATCATGCACGTTGCCTTGCGCCAGAATCTCGGCCATCGCATGGCGAACCTGCTCGCCGACGCGCAACTGGCGTTGCGAGCCTCCGCCGGGCGCGGAACTCTTCTTCTGATGATGGCGTGGCATTCTCGAAAATCACCTCGTCATGCCCGTGTTTGGGACACGGGCATTGTCGTTTGTCTTGTTGAAACGAAGAGGGGTGGAGGGCCGGAAAAATCCGGCCATCGCACTCCCGCAATCTCAGTTCAAAAAGATCCGAACGCTTCGGTAAGATTTGGACTTACAGGGAGCGCTGGATCGTCTCCACGCGATAACACTCGATTACGTCACCGGCTCGCATGTCGTGATAGTTCTCGAAGGCCATGCCGCATTCCTGGCCCGACTGGACTTCCTTCACTTCGTCCTTGAAGCGCTTCAGCGTCGAGAGCTTGCCTTCGTGCACGACCACGTTGTCGCGGATCAGGCGCACATTGGCGCCGCGTTCCACGGTGCCGTCGGTGACCCGGCAGCCGGCGACCTTGCCGACCTTGGAGATGTTGAAGATCTCCAGGATCGCGGCATTGCCCAGCATGGTTTCGCGCAAGGTCGGCGCGAGCAGGCCGCTCATCGCCTTCTTCACGTCGTCCACGAGGTCGTAGATGATGTTGTAGTAGCGGATCTCGATGCCGTTGCGCTTGGCCGCCGCGGCCGCTTCCTTGTTGGCTCGAACCGAGAAGCCGATGATCGCGGCGTTGAAGCCTTCCGCGAGCGTCACGTCGGATTCCGAAATGCCGCCGACGCCGGCATGCAGGATGCGGGCTGCGACTTCGTCGGTGCCGAGCTTCTCCAGTGAGCCGAGGATCGCTTCCAGCGAGCCCTGCACGTCGGCCTTGATGATCAGCGGGAATTCCTTGCGGCCCGCGGTCTTCAATTGGGACATCATCTGCTCGAGCGAGCCGCGCATGCCGGAGATCGAGGCAGCCGCGTTCTCGCGCTTCTGATGCGCGCGGTAGCTGGTGATCTGGCGGGCGCGGGCTTCGTTCTCGACCACCGCGAGACGATCGCCGGCTTCCGGCGGACCGTTGAAGCCGAGCACCTCGACCGGCACCGAAGGACCGGCCTCCTGCACCGTCTCGCCCTGATCGGAGATCAGCGCGCGGACGCGGCCCATCTCGGCGCCTGCGACGATGATATCACCGACACGGAGCGTGCCGCGCTGGACCAGCACGGTCGCGACCGGACCACGGCCGCGATCGAGCTTGGCCTCGATCACGGTGCCTTCGGCCGGACGCTCCGAATTGGTCTTGAGGTCGAGGATTTCGGCCTGCAGCGCGATCATCTCGAGCAGCTTGTCGAGATTGGTCTTGTTCTTGGCGGACACCTCGACGTCGACGACTTCGCCGCCGAAGGATTCGACCTGAACCTCGTGCTGGAGCAGCTCGGTGCGGACGCGCTCGGGCTTGGCATCAGGCTTGTCGATCTTGTTGATGGCAACGATGATCGGCACGCCTGCCGCCTTGGCGTGGTTGATGGCTTCGACCGTTTGCGGCATCACGCCGTCATCGGCCGCGACCACCAGCACGACGATGTCGGTGACCTTGGCGCCGCGGGCGCGCATCGCAGTGAACGCAGCGTGGCCGGGCGTGTCGATGAAGGTGATCTTCTTGCCGCTCTCCGGCGACAGCACCTGATAGGCGCCGATATGCTGGGTGATGCCGCCGGCTTCGCCGGAAACCACGTTGGCATGGCGCAGCGCATCGAGCAGCGAGGTCTTGCCGTGGTCGACGTGACCCATCACGGTCACGACAGGCGAACGCGGTTCGGTGTCGGTGGAATCGTCGACCTGGTCGAACAGGCCCTCTTCCACGTCCGAGGCGGCAACGCGCTTGACGGTGTGGCCGAGCTCTTCCGCGATCAGCTGCGCGGTGTCGGCGTCGATCACGTCGGTGATCTTGTGCATCGCGCCCTGCTTCATCAGCATGCGGATGACGTCGACCGCGCGCTCGGACATGCGGTTGGCGAGCTCCTGGATGGTGATCGCTTCCGGAATCGTCACCTCGCGGACGAGCTTTTCCTTGGGCTCGTTCGAGGCGTGGCCCTTGAGGCGCTGGGTGCGGCGGCGGAACGAGGCGATCGAACGCTCGCGCACCTCATCGGCATTGAGCGCGGTGACGACGGTGAGGCGGCCGCGCTCCTTCTGTGGACCGGGCTTGTGGGTGGTCTTGGGGGCGGCCGCAGGACGCGCAACACCGCCGGGACCGCGACGGATCTGGCGCGGACCATCGTCCTCGTCGGGTCCGGCCGCAACCGCGGGAGCGCGCCCCGCCGGGCCGGCCGGCCGCTGAGTGGTCGTTGTCGGGCGCGCAGTGGTGGTCGCCGCAGGTCGCGCCGTACCTGGCGCGGAGCGGGGAGCGCTAGTCGCCGGAGCTGCCGTTGCGGGACGTGCGGCAGAAGGCTGTTCGCCTTCGCCAAAACGCTTCTTGGCCTCGGTCTCGGCCTTCCGCTTGGCTTCGTCCTCGTGGCGATGACGCTCATCCTCGGCCTTGCGACGGGCTTCGGCGGCTTCGCGCTCGGCGCGTTCGGCAGCCTCGCGGGCAGCGCGGCGCTGCGCCTCTTCCTCGGCCTGACGGCGTTCCTCGACCTCGCGCAGCTTGGCATCGGCCAGCGCGCTGGCGCGGGCCGAACGCTCGTCTTCGGTCAGGGTACGCAGCACCACCCCGGAACCGGCGTTGCGCGGTGGGGCGGGCGGCGGGGCAGGGCGCGACGGCGCGGGTGCGGCCGGGGCCGGTTTCGCCGTCACCTCAGGCGTGTGCGGCTCGGGGCCGTCGCCAATGCGGCGCTTGCCGCGCTTCTCGACCACGACCTGCTTGCTCCGGCCGTGGCTGAAGCTCTGGCGCACGGTGCCCGTTTCGACGCGCGGCTTGAGCGATAGCGTCTTGCTCGGAACGCTCAGCTTCTTGTCGCCAGGGGTCTTGGTATCAACCATTCAGCAGTCCTAATCCTGATCTGTTGTCGTTGTGCGTTGCCGCACCGTCATATCGGTTCGTCTTGTCTCTCAGAAATCCTGGCCGTGTTTTTCGGCCGTCTTGTCATCGTCCGCCATCCGGTATCGGACCAGCATCTGGCTACGTGACAGGAATGACCTGCTCGCCGGGCCCGCGAGCAGCGCAGCATGTATCACATTTGACCGGGTCAGTGCCAAATCCAATTCTATCGATTTCAGCGCGGTGACGACGGGAATCTGCGGCTTGGCGCCGCGATTTCCGGCATTTTGACGCGCCAGCATGTCCAATTTGCGGATTCCGTCCGCGGCCCCGTCGCTGGCGTGGATCAGGACCTCGACCGTACCTTCCCGAAGGGCGCTCTCGACCTTGCCGAAGCCGGCCACGACCTGGCCCGCCTTGGCGGCGATCCCAAGGGCTTCCGTCACGCTCCGAACCAGGAGCGCTTCGATGTCGGCGGGAAGCGTCTGAGGGGCGCGCAGCTCGCGCTTGAAGGCCTTGTTAAATTGGTGACGCCGCACGGCTTCCGCAACCACCTGCCGCGAGGCGGTGATCCACATGCCGCGTCCGGGCAGCTTGCGCTTGAGGTCGGGAACTATGTCGCCTTGCGGCGAGACGACGAAGCGGATCAGCTCGTCGATCGGCCGGACCTTGCGGCTGACCGCGCACATGCGCATGGTCGCGGACCTTTCGGTCCGCGGCCCATGGTCGAGTTCGCTGTCAGTGCTGGCGAGCATCCGGGTGACATTCTCCTTCGCCCTTAAGCCGGCTGATCTTCGGTCGCCTCAGCCTCCTCAGCGGGCTTGGCAAGATCGGCCTCGGTGATCCAGCCGGCCTTGACGCGGGCCTGCATGATCATCGCTTCGGCATCGTCGCGGGAGATGTCGATGCCGTCGAGCGCACCAGCGTGCTTGGTTGGCTCGCTGCCTTCCTTGCGCTCGGTCCAGCCGACCAGATCGTCGGTGGCGCAGCCGGCGAGATCGTCGACGGTCTTGATGTCGTTCTCGCCGAACTTCACCAGCATTTTCGAGGTCACGCCGGGCACGTCCTTGAGGGCGTCCTCGACGCCGAGTTCCTTGCGTTTGGCCTCGAGCTCGGCTTCCTGCTGCTCAAGATATTCGCGGGCGCGGTTCTGCAGCTCCTGCGCGGTCTCCTCGTCGAAGCCCTCGATGCTGGCGAGTTCCTTGACGTCCACCATCGCGAGTTCCTCGACCGAGGTGAAGCCTTCGGACGCCAGCAACTGGCCGACAACCTCGTCGACGTTGAGCGATTCCATGAAGACGCGGGTGGAGTTTTCAAAGTCGGCCTGGCGACGCTCCGATTCCTCCTGCTCGGTCAGGATGTCGATGTCCCAGCCGGTGAGCTGCGAAGCCAGACGCACGTTCTGGCCGCGGCGGCCGATCGCCAGCGAGAGCTGGTTGTTGGTGTCGGGCACGACGACCTCGATGCGCTCGCGGTCTTCGTCGATGACGACCTTCGAGACTTCGGCCGGTGCCAGCGCGTTGACCACGAAGGTCGCGATGTCGGGCGACCAGGGAATGATGTCGATCTTCTCGCCCTGCAATTCGTTCACCACCGCCTGCACGCGCGAGCCGCGCATGCCGACGCAGGCGCCGACCGGATCGACCGAGGAATCTCGGGAAATCACGCCGATTTTCGCGCGCGAGCCGGGATCGCGGGCGACCGCCTTGATCTCGACGATGCCATCATAGATCTCCGGCACCTCCTGCGCGAACAGCTTCGCCATGAATTGAGGATGGGTGCGGGAGAGGAAGATCTGCGGGCCTCTCGTCTCGCGGCGGACGTCGAAGATATAGGCGCGGACACGGTCGCCGTTGCGGAAGACTTCGCGCGGCAGCATCTCGTCGCGACGGATGATGGCTTCACCACGGCCGAGATCGACGATCACGCTGCCATATTCGACGCGCTTGACGACGCCGTTGACGATGTCGCCGATGCGGTCTTTGAATTCCTGATATTGCCGGTCGCGCTCGGCCTCGCGCACCTTCTGCACGATCACCTGCTTGGCCGACTGGGCGGCGATGCGGCCATATTCCAGCGGCGGCAGCGTGTCGGCGATAGTGTCGCCGACCTGGGCACCGGGATTGGCGCGCTGTGCATCCACCAGCGAGATCTGGTTTGAAGGGTTTTCGACCTTCTCGACCACAAGCATGTGGCGCGACAGCCGCAGCTCGCCCTTCTTCGGGTCGATCTCGGCGTGAACGTCAGTCTCACTGCCGTAACGGGCCCGCGCCGCCTTGGCGATGGCGTCCTCCATCGCGGCGATGACGATGCCGCGGTCGATCGATTTCTCGCGCGCAACGGCGTCCGCGATCTGGAGCAATTCAAGTCGATTGGCGCTGACTGCCATGGCTAGTCTCCTTCGTCAGGCTCGATCTCGCCCCGTCGCGCGCGTTCGGCGGCCAGGCGATGTTTCTTTGTATTGGTCGGTGCCGGCTTTTTTTTCGGCTTGGTGTTCTTGGTGATCTTCTCGCTAATCTGGGCGTGCGGCGCCGGAGGCGGCTCGAGGCCAAGATTGCGACGCATCTCGCGCGCCTCGGCCTTGCCGCGGCGCATGGACTCCGCAATCAGCTCGTCAGTCAGCACCAGCCGCGCCTCGCCAATATCCTCCATGGTCAGGAGAACGTCGGCGTCATCGCCAGCCTTGACGTCGTCGCGATGCAGATGCACGCGATCGCCTTCGACAGCACCGAGCGTGCCGCGGAACCGCTTCCGCCCCTCATGGGCGACCGCCATCTCGACCTTCACCAGATGTCCAGCATAGCGCTCGAAATCGGAGCGGCGCACCAGCGGCCGGTCGATTCCCGGCGAGGAGATTTCCAGCCGGTACGCGCGATCGATGGGGTCGGCGACGTCGAGCACAGGCGACAGCGCCCGCGAGATCGCCTCGCAATCCTCAATCTGCATCGAGCCGTCCGGCCGCTCGGCCATGATCTGCACCGTGCAGCCGGCCTCTCCGGAGATACGGATACGCACCAGGCGATAGCCCATGCCCTGGAGCACGGGAGCTGCGACCGCGGACACCCGGGCCGCGACGCCCGGCTCGACCACGAGCCGCGGCTCGGACAGCAATTCGGCATCCGTGGAACCAGAGTTCGGTTCGGTCATAGCAGGGGTCAGGCGCTCGATTGGTTAAGGCTGGGTTAATGTCAAAGCCCGCTTCGGAACTCTCCCGACAACGCGTCGGGCCGCATCCTCCGCCAAGCCGCGTTCAGGTAATAAAAAAGAGCGGGTCCTTTCGGGCCCACTCTCACTACGCGGATCGTATGAGAAGATGAATTGCCGCTGATATAGCCCTTTCGCCCCTCCCGGACAAGGCCCATTGCAGGGCAGAGGACGCTTTTTGCGTCCTTTGGGCGGCTCGCCCCGCAACGCTTCCTTCATCAAGCAGGCCTAGATTCCCCGATTGTGGGGCGGCTTGAGCTATGGCGCGCCCACGGCGTGCCAGATCCCCGAGTTGCGTTCCATGACCGTTGCCACCTCGCTGATTCCTGGATTGGACGATATCGTCAAACGCGGCGACCCCCGACGTCGCGGCGAGATCGCGCGGGCCATCTCCGCATTATTTTTCCGGGATGCCGAAAAACTCCGTCCCGAGCTGATCGATCTGTTCGACAATCTCCTGATCGATCTCGTCCCGCATGCCGAACTCGCTTCGCGCGCCGATCTCGCCGAGCGCTTCTCGCGCCTCGGCAACGCGCCGCCGCATCTGGTGAACCAGTTCGCACGCGAAAACGAGATCACGGTGGCCGGCCCCGTGCTGCGCCGCTCGCCCGTGCTCGACGAGGGCGCCCTGGTCGAGATCGCGCGGCTGAAGGGTCAGGGCCATCTGCTGGCAATAACGGAGCGCCCCACCTTGCCGGCCGTCGTCACCGACGTGCTGGTCGAGCGGGGTGATCGCGACGTGGTGCGTCGCGCAGCCGGCAATGCAGGTGCTGTCTTCTCGCCCGGCAGCTATTCCGAGCTGATCAAGCGAGCCGCGCAGGACGGCGTGCTGACGCTCAAGATCGGTCAGCGCAACGATCTCTCCGGCGAGCACCTGAAGGAGCTTCTCAACGGCACGCTCGACGTCATCCGCCGCCGCCTCTCCAGCGTGGTCAATCCCGCGCGCCAGGTCGAGATCAAGCGCGCGATGGAGGCCATCGAGGAGGCGGCGCGGCCGCCGGGGCCGCGCCGTGACTTCTCGGCGGCACAGCGAACGGTGACGGCCCTGCATCGCGAGGGCCATCTCGGTGAGAGCGCGCTGCTCGGTTTCGCCAAGGCACTCAAATACGAGGAATCGATCGCCTCGCTCTCGGCGATGACCGGCGTCCGCCTCGCGATTCTCGACCGCCTGATCGCGGGCGATCGCTACGATCCGATTCTGATCCTGGGGCGCGTGCTCAATCTCGGCTGGCCCACGGTGCGCGCGCTCATCCTGCTGTGGTACGGGCCGCATCGCACCCCGGCCGATGCCGACATCGAGGCCGCGCGCATGAACTTCACGCGCCTCATGCCGACGACCGCCGAGCGCGTCGTGAATTTCTGGCGCAACCGGCAGACGATTTGAGGTCCTATCGTCCCCGGGCGGTGCGCAGCATCGAACCCGCAACCTCGAGATCCGGGTTCGCGCTGCGCGCGCCCGGGAATGAGGACTACACTCTCCTGAACCGCAGATAGGCCGCCTTACGTCCTTCGCGCGCGGCCTTCCGGCCGTAGCGGGTCATGGTGTAGCCCACCCATGGCTGCCGGAAATCGTCGGCGCGTTCGGCAAGCCAAACGAAATCCGAAGAGCGGGCAAGATGCGACAGCGTCCAGGCGCAGTAATCGTCGATGTCGCAGACGAAACGGAATTCGCCGCCAGGCTTCAGCACGCGCGCCATTGCGGCAATGGTCCTGTCCTGGACGAAGCGCCGCTTCCAGTGCCGCCGTTTCGGCCAGGGATCGGGATGGATCAGGTCGATCCGCGACAACGAGGCCTGCGGAAGCCAGGCCAAGAGCTCGGCGGCATCTCCGGCGAACAGGCGGATGTTGCCGATGTTGGCCGCCTCGATCTGCGCGAGGATTTTGGCCATGCCGTTGACATAGGGCTCGCAGCCGATGAAGCCGGTAGCGGGAAAGCTTTGCGCCTCGGCCGCCAGATGCTCGCCGCCACCGAAGCCGATCTCGAGCCGCACCTCGCTCGCCGCGGGGTCGAAGATCTCGCCGGCATTCGCCGGTGCCTCGCTCGCGATGTCGAGCGCAAGATGCGGCAGCAGCTGATCGATCAGCCCGGCCTGGTGCTGCCTGAGCTTGTGACCCTTGCGGCGTCCGAAGAAGGCGCGCTCGCTGTCATCGCGCGCGGGATCTGATTTGCGCTCGCTCATCGCAGCGTCTGGTACAGGCGATGGAGCAGCCGCGCGCGCGGCGCGAGCGAGGAGACGTAGAGCTGCTCATAATGCGTGTGTGCGCCCTTGCCGTCGACGCCGAGCCCGTCGAGCGTCGCGGTGTGCGCAGCGGTAAAGTTGCCGTCCGAGCCGCCGCCGGTGTGGGTGTCGATCAGCTCGAAGCCGATCTCGGCGGCAAGCGTCTTCGCATGCTCGTAGAGCGCCGCGCCGGCATTGCTCTTCTCGTAAGGCGGGCGATTGAGCTCGCCGGCGACCGCAACGGTGACGCCGTCGGTCTTCGACGTGAGCGCGAGGATCTTGCCGACGAACTCGTCCGCATCCTTGAGGCTCAACACGCGCAGATCGACTTCGGCATAGGCCTCTTCCGGCGTCACGTTGGGGCGCGTGCCGCCGCGCACCACGCCGACATTGACGGTGACGCCACGCTTGAGGTCGTTCATCCCTTCCAGCGCCAGGATCACGTTGGCGAGCTCGCGGACGGCGCTGCGGCCGTCCTCCGGCCGGGAGCCCGCATGCGCGGGCACGCCTTTGATGAGGACCTGGAAGCGTCCGACGCCCTTGCGTCCGGTGACGATCCTGCCCCCGTCGCGCGCCGGCTCCGTCACCAGCACGTATTTGGCCAGGCGACCTTCCTGCTCGATCAGCGCACGTGAGGTCGGGCTGCCGATCTCCTCGTCGGAGGTGAACATGTGGGTGATGCCGAGCGGCGAACGGTCGCCGGCGGCGCAGAGCGCGCGAAAGGCATGGTAGGCGATGTAGGCGCCGCCCTTCATGTCGTAGATGCCGGGACCGAACGCGCTGTCGCCTTCGACCTTGAAGGGCAGGCGCTCGATGAAGCCCAGGGGATGAACGGTATCGAGGTGGCTCAGCACCAGGATGCCCGGCCGGTCCTGGCCCCAGGTCGAGCGCGCCACGAGATGATCGCCGCAGCCATTGACCCCAGCGACGCGCTCGAGCGTGGCGGGCAACCCGCGGTATTGCTCGGCGACCACGGAGATCAGCTTGTTGACCTGCTCGGGCGCTTCCGTCGGCGTCTCGATCTCAACCCAGCGGCGGATGCCATCGAGAATGGTTTGGGAATCGAACCAATTGGAGCTGGCCATGAACGCATCTATGCCCTTGAACTGCATCATCGGAGAGAACGCGCATCGAGGGCGCGGTCGGAAATGACGACATAGGCCAGATTTGGCGCAGTCTCAAATCGCCAATTGCGATGGGCACGTCAGCGCTTGTCGGGGCCTTCGCGCGCGGCGATCTGCTCGACGAGATCGACGATGGAGCGGCGCATCTTGGAATCGGTGATTCGGGTGAACGCCTTGGTCAAGGCGAGTCCCTCTGATGTCGCGAGGAAGTCAGAGACGTAAGAGGGCGAGGCGCCTTCGCTGAAGCCATCCGGGCCCGGCACACCGCTCGGCCCGCCCTCGAACAGGAACGACACAGGTACCTGGAGAATCTCGGCGATCTGCTGAATGCGGCTCGCGCCGACCCGGTTGGTGCCCTTCTCGTATTTCTGGATCTGCTGAAAGGTCAGGCCCAAAGCTTCACCGAGCTTTTCCTGGCTCATGCCCAACATGATGCGGCGCATACGCACGCGACTGCCGACATATTTGTCAACAGGGTTGGGCGCTTTCGACATTTCCTCAGCCCTCCAAACATCACCCTCGGCGCAATCATCAGGCCTGCCTCGGGTGCCAGCACCGTCAAATCGAACCCTCTTATTGGGAAACATTGCGGAGAAATTTAGCAATGTACCGCTGTCTTTCGCAGCCGGCGCAGATTGAGGAGCCCGCCTGCAGTCTGTCAACCGTGGGACTACGGTTGTCAAGGATACAGCCACGTCCGCGGCGAGGCGATCAGGGGTGCCGTTTGGCGACACGCCGGCGGACCGCCACAATCACCGCGAGCGCGACGAGCATGGCCGCGGGCACGTCGCCGACGCGCGCATAGACAGTCGATGGGATCGCGGCGGGCAGGTTTGCATCCAAAATGCCTTCGATTCCGAGACCGAGGCTGGCGATGGTGCGTCCCATCGGATCGATCACTGCGGAGATGCCGGTGTTGGCGGAGCGGACCAGCGGCAGGCCGAGTTCGATCGCGCGCATCCGCGCCTGCTCGAGATGCTGATAGGGGCCGGTCGAGATGCCGAACCAGCCGTCATTGGTGAGGTTCACGATCCAGCCCGGAGGTTCGCTGCGTGCAGCCACCTCACCGGGGAAAATGACTTCATAACAGATCAGCGGCAGCGCGGGCGGCGCGCTGGCGACCGGCAGCGCATGTCGCACGGTGCCGGCAATGAAGCCACCGCGCACGCGCGTCAGCTGCTCGAAACCGAGCTTCTCCATCAGCTCCTGATAGGGAAGAAATTCGCCGAACGGCACCAAATGCAGCTTATCGTACATTGCGAGCACGCTGCCATCGTGGTCGATCACGTAGATCGAATTATAGGCGCGCGTGATCGGTGTGCCCCGCGGCAGGTCCGGCGCGCGGACCGACCCCGTGATCAGCACAGTGCCCTTCGGCAGCAGATCGGCGATTTGCGCCATCGCGTCGGCTTCGCGGGTCAGGAAGAAGGGAAAGGCGGATTCCGGCCAGATCAGGATGGTGGCATCGCGAACGCCGGTCGATTGCGGACCAGAGGCGCGGTCTGACAGCGCCAGATATTTCTTCATCACCTCCGCCTTGGCGGCGTAGTTGAATTTCGCGTCCTGCTGCAGGTTCGGCTGCATCAGGCGCAGCTTGGCGCCAGCAACCATCGTGGTCGGATGCAGCGACAGGCGGATCGCGCCGAAGATGCTCATGACGATCAGAAGCGCGATTGCGGCGGCCGGTGCGCGCCATTGCAGGCGGCGATCGGGCGCGCGATCGATCAGCGTCGCAGGGCTCGCGAAGATCGCGACGGTCAGGAACGTCATGCCCCACAGGCCGATCAGCGATGCCGTCTGCGCCAGCGGCAGCGGCTCGGACAGCGCGTAGCCGAACGCGTTCCAGGGAAACCCGGTCAGCGCGTGGCCGCGCAGCCATTCGCTGATGGTGAGGCTTGCTGCGAGCGCCAGCACGCGCGTGGCGTTCTTGGTCCAGAGCAGGCGCGCCAGCGCAAAGCCCATTGCCGTGAAGATCGAGAGATAGGCCGGCAGGCCCAGCACGGCGAATGGTGTGAGCCAGGCGAACACGTCGGCGTCGACGAAGAATGCGTAGCCGATCCAGTAGAGACCGGGGACGAAATAGCCGAGCCCGAACCAGTAGCCGGTCAGCGCGGCGGCCGGAACGCCGCCATATCGTCCGGCGCCGGCGCCGTCGATCAACCAGACCAGCACCGGGAAGGTGAGGAACAGCACCGGAAACAGGTTGAACGGTGCCAGCGCCAGCACCGACAGTGCCCCGGCCGCCATGGCGATGACGGCGCGCTTCCATCCCCAGGTGAGGATGACGGCAAGCGCAATCTGCCAAAATCGTTCTAATGGGCTCACTGCGGACCGGTCCCGTCGCTTGGCGGCGGGGTGGGCGTGTCACTGGCCGGTGGTTGGCCGCTCTCCGGCGCAGCCTCGCGGCGTCGGCTCTCGCGCTGGGTGCGGGGCGCGGGACGTTCCTTCCGCGTCGAGATGCGCAGCCGCTTGACGCGGCGCGGATCGGCATCGAGCACCTCGACCTCGTACGTGCCGGGGCCCGAGATCACTTCGCCGCGCACCGGCAGGCGCCCGACGAAGCTGACCAGATAGCCGCCCAGCGTCTCCACTTCCTCGCCGGCCTCGCCGGTGACGAAATCCTCGCCGATCACCGAGCGGACATCGTCGAGGCTGGCGCGGGCATCGGCGATGAAGGCGTTGTCCGGCAGGCGCACGATCGAGGGCGGCTCGTCGCTGTCGTGCTCGTCGTCGATCTCGCCGACGATCTGCTCGACGATGTCCTCGAGCGAGACCAGCCCGTCGCTGCCGCCATATTCGTCGACCACCAGCGCGAGGTGGATGCGCGTGGCCTGCATCTGCGCGAGCAGGTCGATCGCCCGCATCGAGGGCGGCACGTACAGCAGCTTGCGGATGATGCGCGCATCGTGAAGCGGCAGCGCGAGATCGACGGCGCGCAAATCGAGCCCGGCCGGCAGCGGTTTCTTGCGCTTGGTCTTGGTGGCCTCCGACACGCGCGCACGGGCGGTCATGAAGGCGAGCAGGTCGCGGATGTGGACGATGCCGACGGGATCGTCCAGCGTCTCGTTGTAGACGACGAGACGCGAATGGCCGGCGCTCTCGAAGCGGTCCATCAATTCGCCGAGCGGGATGTCGCGCTTCACCGCGATGATGTCGGCGCGATGGACCATGACGTCGGCGATGCGGCGCTCGTGCAGGCCGAGGATGTTGCGCAGCATGGTGCGCTCGACCGCGGAGAAGCCGGTGTCGTCAGGGGTGGCCGCGTTGAGCACGACCTGGAGATCGTCGCGCACCGATCCCGCCTTCCAGCCGAACAGCGTCCGGATGGCGCGCAGCAGCCAGCCTTCCGCGGTCGGCCGCATCACCTCACCTTGGGTCACGACGGCGGGCAAATTGCGCGTGTTGCGCGGGTTGTCCTGGATTGGATCGGAATCCGGCATCTCAGTTCGTCCCCGGGCGGTCAGCATAGGGGTCGGGGATGCCGAGATGCGCCAGGATCTGCGTCTCCAGCGCTTCCATCTCCTCCGCGTCGTCGTCGTCCTCGTGGTCGTAGCCGATCAGATGCAGGAAACCGTGCACGGCGAGATGGCTCAAATGATGATCGAATGGCTTGTGTTCCTCGTCCGCCTCGCGCCGCATGGTCTCGTAGGCGATCGCGATGTCGCCAAGCATGCGCGGCGCATCGCCCGGCTTCCATTCGCCCTCGGGCTGGAGCGCGGGGAATGACAGCACATTAGTTGGCTTATCGATGCCGCGCCAGTTGCCGTTGAGGGTGCGGATGCCGGCGTCATCGGTCAGCATCACAGCCACTTCCGCGTCGGCGACGTCTTCGTCGACGCTCTCGGCGGCTGCCGCAAGCGCGCGCTGGATCACGGTCTCGGAATCGGGCTCGCTCTGCCAGCAATCGGCGACGACGAGGACCTCGGTGATGGGAAGGTTGGGATGGGACATTGTGCTGTCTGGGACGAAAAGGCGCCGTCCGCGCCCGCTTGGTCCGGCTGTTGTCTCGTCAGGATTGACCGGTGGCCGGCCGCTGCGGCGACCCTTCGTAGGCGGCGACGATCCGCGCCACGAGCTCGTGGCGGATCACGTCCTCGGCTTTGAAATGCACTTGCGCAATCCCCTCGACCCCGTTCAGGAGCCGGGTTGCTTCCGCCAGTCCCGAGGTCTGGCCGTTCGGCAGGTCGATCTGAGAGGGATCACCCGTCACGATCATGCGGCTGTTCTCGCCAAGGCGGGTCAGGAACATCTTCATCTGCATCGACGTGGTGTTCTGCGCCTCGTCCAGGATGATGGCGGCGTTGGTGAGCGTGCGGCCGCGCATGAAGGCGAGCGGTGCGATCTCGATCTCGCCGGTCTGGAGCGCCCGCTCGACGATGCGCGCATCCATGAGATCGTAGAGCGCGTCGTAGATCGGCCGCAGATAGGGATCGACCTTCTCGCGAAGATCGCCGGGCAAAAAGCCGAGCCGCTCGCCGGCTTCCACCGCCGGACGCGACAGGATGATCTTGTCGACCTCCTTGCGCTCGAACAGCTGCGCGGCATGCGCGACCGCGAGCCAGGTCTTGCCGGTGCCGGCGGGACCGATGCCGAACACCAGCTCGTGGCGCTTCAGCGCGCGAATGTAGGAATCCTGCGCGGCCGTGCGCGCGCGCACCGGGCGCTTGCGCAAATTGATGCTGTCGAAGGTCGATTTGGCCGATTTGGCGTCGAACTCGAAGAGCGAGCCCTGGGCGATCACGGCCCGGATCGCGCCGTCGACCTCGCCCTGGTCGAGATCCTGTCCCTTCACGGCTTGCGCGTAGAGCGTCTCCAGCACGCGGCGTGCGGCATCGCAGCCGTCGCGCGTGCCGCCGATGGTGATGTGGTTGCCCTTGGAGTCCACGACCACGCCGAGGCGCCGCTCGATCTGCGCGAGATGCTGGCCGTAGGGGCCGACCAGCGCGGAAGCGGCACGGTTGTCGTCGAAGTCGATGACGACCTGGGTCTCGGGCGGAACTTGCATGTCGCGGTCAAATTTGCGGCTGGGAGCGAACGAAGGCGAATCCGATGCGCTTTTTGGCAAGGGTTCAGGCTCCAGTGGCTTGCGATAAAGCGGGCTCGCGCGCGTTGCGCGGCGTCACGAGCTCGCCGAGAAAGCTGTAGCGTTCGAGGCTGTCGATCCGGACCGACAGGATCTGTCCGATGATGTCGGCCGAGGCCATCACATGCGCGGGCTGGAGGTAAGCGGTGCGGCCGACGATCTGGCCTTCCTTGCGGGCTGGACGCTCGAACAGCACGTCCACCGTTGAGCCAATCGCAGCCTTGTTGAAGGCCGATTGCTGGCTGTCGATCAGTTCCTGGAGCCGCTCCAATCGCTGGTCCATCTCGGCGGGGGACACCGTCTCCTGCATATCCGCGGCCGGCGTTCCCGGCCGGGCGGAGTATTTGAACGAATAAGCCGCAGCGTAGCCGATTTGCGTGACGAGCGCGAGAGTGGCGAGAAAATCTTGCTCGCTCTCGCCGGGGAAGCCGACGATAAAATCTGATGAAAAAGCAATGTCTTGGCGTGCGGTGCGGAAACGATCGATGACCCGCCGGTAATCATCGGCGGTATGTTTGCGGTTCATGGCGGCCAGAATCCGGTCCGAGCCCGACTGCACCGGCAGGTGCACGAACGGCATCAGCGGGCCGAGATCGCGATGGGCCGCAATCAAACTGTCATCGACGTCGCGGGGATGGCTGGTCGAATAGCGCAGCCGCGCGATGCCCGGGATTTGCGCCAGATGCTCGAGCAACCGGCCGAGCGGCCAGGTTTTTCCGTCCGGCCCCTCGCCGTGATAGGCGTTGACGTTCTGCCCGATCAGCGTCAGCTCGCGCACGCCGTTGTCGGCGAGCCGCTTCACGTCCTCCACGATCTTTGCCACCGGACGGGAAACTTCGGCGCCGCGCGTATACGGCACGACGCAGAACGTGCAGAACTTGTCGCAGCCTTCCTGCACAGTGACGAAGGCGGAGATGCCGCGCGCGCGAATCGCGTCGGGCTTCGGCTGCGCCAGGAAGCCGAACTTGTCCTGAGCGGGAAATTCGGTCTCGATCGCGCGACCCTCGTCGCTCGCGCGCTTCAACAGCTCGGGCAGATGATGATAGCTCTGTGGTCCGACCACGACGTCGACGACGGGCGCGCGGCGCACGATTTCTTCGCCCTCGGCCTGTGCCACGCAGCCCGCGACCGCAATCTGCATCGCGCGGCCGCCCCGCGCCGCCTCGTCCTTGGCCACGCGCAGCCGGCCGAGTTCGGAATAGACTTTTTCCGAGGCCTTCTCGCGGATATGGCAGGTGTTGAGGATAACGAGGTCGGCGTCATCAACGCTGGCCGTCTCCACGAATCCTTCCGGAGCCAACGTGTCCACCATGCGCTGCGCATCGTAGACATTCATCTGGCAGCCATATGATTTGATGTGCAGCTTGCGCGGCGGCGTCATGGAACCCGGAATTGAGGTGGAGGACGGCCCTCAGATATAGGCTGGAGCGGCGAAAATCCAGCGAATGGCGCCCCCTTGGGCCGTCATTCCGGCGCGACGCAGTCGCAAAGTCCGGAATCCAGAGGTTTTGGCGCGATTCCGGGTTCACGCGCCTCGCGCCGACCCGGATGGCGGTCAGAGACCGAAAATCAGCCCGCCAGGGCCTTCGCCTCGGCCCGCCGGATCAGCTCCGGCAGCCGATGCATGTCGGCAAAGAGCAGGTCGGCGCCGGCTTGGCGCAGCGTTTCGGCGTAGCCGTCGCGGCAATGGCTGCCACCGTAAAAGCCGAACACCGCCATCCCGGCCGCCCGGGCGCCGGCAATCCCGGCCAGGCTGTCCTCGATCACGACACAGCGCCCCGGCGGCACGCCCATCTGCTTTGCCGCGAACAGGAACAGGTCCGGCGCCGGCTTGCCGTTCTTCACCTGCGAGGCCGAGAAGATGTTCGGCGCGAGGCGTTCGTAGAGGCCCGTGCTCCCCAGGCTCACGCGCATGCGCTGGTGCGAGCCGCTCGAGGCGACGCAGACGTGCTGGGTAACGATATCGAGCGCATCATGGATGCCGCGGATCGCTTCGAGGTCGGCCTCGAAGGAGCGGAATAGCTCGTCCTGCAGATCGCCGTGATAGGCCTCGGGCAGCTTGCGACCGAGCTCGGTCTCAATCTCGAGATTGGCCTGCCGCGTCGAGCGGCCGAGGAAGCGCTCGAACACCTGATCCGACGTGATCGGATAGCCGTGCCTGGTCAGCACATCCGCATGCGCACGACAGGAGATCACCTCGCTGTCCACGAGCACGCCGTCGCAGTCGAAGATGATGAGATCGATAGGCACTAAACTAAGACGTCGGCTTGTCGTCGTCGAGCGGGACGCAATAGAGCTCGAGCCGGTGATCGACCAGCTTGTAGCCGAGCTTGCGGGCGATCTCGGCCTGGAGCTTCTCGATCTCCTCCGAGGTGAACTCGATCACCTTGCCGTCGCGCAGGTTGATGAGGTGGTCGTGATGGCTGTCGCGCATCGTCTCATAGCGCGCGCGGCCCTCGCGGAAATCGTGGCGTTCGATGATGCCCGCATCCTCGAACAGCTTCACCGTTCGGTAGACCGTCGAGATCGAGATCTTGTCGTCGACGGCGACGCAGCGCCGGTACAGTTCCTCGACGTCAGGATGATCGACCGATTCCGCGAGCACGCGGGCGATGACGCGGCGCTGCTCGGTCATGCGCATGCCGGTGGCGGCGCACCGTGCCTCGATGCCGGACGCCTTGGATGCGGAAGAAGTTTTCAGTGCGGTCATGATTGTCTGCCTGACGGGGCGCTTTCTGCCATCAATGTTACGCCAAGTCACGTCGCATCAGAAGGGCGTTCAGCTGTTCCCCGGTCGGCTGCTTATAGTAGCGTTCGCGCCGTCCGACCACCGTGAATCCGGCCCGATCGTAGAGTCGGCGCGCCGGTTGGTTATTTTCCTCGACTTCGAGAAATATTGTGCGCACGCCGCGTCCCGCGAGATGGCCGAGATGGGTCATCAGCAGCGTGCGGGAGAGACCCCGGTCGCGATGAGCCTGATCGACCGCGATCGAGAGGATTTCCGCTTCGTCCGCGCCGATCCGCGACACCGCAAAGCCGATCGTCTTGCGGCCGAGACGCAAGCGATGCACCAGCGTGTTGCGCTCGCTGATCATGGTCTCAAACTCGCCTTCGCCCCAGCCGCGTGCGAAGCAGGCGCCGTGAAGCTGCGCCAGCCGTGCGGCATCGCGCGCGGACGCGGGCTCAACGGCGGCGGTGCCGCCGCGCCACCATTGCGATAACCATCTCATCATGAGGTTGCGGCTTTTGCTGCGAGCTGTGGCTGCGCGGCCGGCTTGGCATCGGGCGCGCGCAGATAGAACGGCCGCGCTGGGGTCGTGTCGGGATTGGCCGCGGCGCCGAGCCAGGCGACCCAGCCGATATCAGGCGCAGCCTGTGCGTCGACCGCGACGGGTTGCGGTGCATCCTTCGGCCAGCGCTCGGCGAGAATGTTTGCGGCATTGCCGACTAGATGCGGCGCGCCGAATTGCGAGGCCGCGATCGCCTCATCGATGCCGGCGACCCTCGGTCGCACCAGCTGGCTGCCGTCGCCGGCGACGATCTGGAAATAGACATGGTCGTGCCGCGCGTCGATCGCGGAGATCACGGGCGCCGATCTGTTCTGGCCGACGACGGCGGCCGCATAGGCCGACAAGGTGGTCAGGCCGATGGCCGGCCGCTTCGCCGCGAGCGCAAAGCCGCGCGCCGCCGAAATACCGACGCGCAGGCCGGTGAAGCTGCCGGGACCGACCGTGACCGCGATGCGGTCGAGCACGGTGAAGCTGAGCTCTGCCGATTTCATCACCCGCGCGATCAGCGGCATCAGCGCTTCGGCATGCCCGCGCTTCATCGGCACCGATTCCTGCGCGCGCAGCTCGGCCGTTTCGGTGTCGAGCACCGCGGCCGCGCAGGCGTCGAGCGCAGTATCGATGGCGAGGATCAGCATAACGCGATCATAGCATTGGCAATTGGATGATGCCTAAAGTTCTGGCCGTCATGGCCGGGCTTGACCTGGCCATCCACGACTTTGCGGCCCCAAAAAACGTGGATGCCCGGGACAAGCCCGGGCATGACGGCGCGAAATCGATGCGCAGACCGTGCAACTCACATCGGCCGGACTTCGATGACGTCGGGCACGAAATGCTTCAAGAGGTTCTGGATCCCGTGCTGGAGCGTTGCGGTGGACGACGGGCAGCCCGAGCAGGCGCCCTTCATGTTGAGATAGACGATACCGTCCTTGAAGCCGCGGAAGGTGATGTCGCCGCCGTCATTGGCGACCGCCGGCCGCACGCGGGTCTCGATCAGGTCCTTGATCATGTCGACCGTCTCGGCATCGGCCTCATCGAAGAACTCGTCCTCGTCGTCGAGCTCGGCATCGCTTTGCGCTGTGCCGTCGGCGAGCAGCGGCGCGCCGGACATATAGTGCTCCATGATGGCGCCGAGGATTGCGGGCTTGAGCTGCTGCCACTCACCGCTCGCCTTGGTCACGGTGATGAAGTCCGATCCGTAGAACACGCCGGTGACGCCGGGCACGTCGAACAGCTTTTCGGCGAGGGGCGAGCGGCTTGCGGCTTCGCGGCTCGAAAATTCCATTGGGCTGCCGTCGACGACGACGCGGCCGGGAATGAACTTCAGCGTGGCGGGATTGGGGGTGGCTTCGGTTTGAATGAACATGGTTCTCTCCAGACGTCGCCGGTTCAAGGCCGGCGCGTGCTCTCTTCCCTAGCAGATGGCGATGGGGAACGCACGATCAAGGGGAGAAGAGACATTAGTTAATGAAAATCAGAGACTTGGGCCATTTACCCTCCCCTGGAGGGGGAAGGTCGCTACGCATGAAGCGAAGCGCAATGCATAGCGGGGTGTCTCTCCAGGGATGCGGTGCCCGAGCGGAGAGATCACCCACCCCGTCACCCGTCTCGCTTCGCTCGATCGCGTGCCGACCCTCCCCCTCCAGGGGAGGGTAAGAGGCACCGCTACGACAGCGAGTCCACGCTTTGGTCACTCAGCGCACCCGAGATGATCGTCACAGGAACGGGAAACGTTCCAAGCGCATGCGTAAGCAGCGAGACCAATGGCCCCGGTCCCTCCGCACCAGGACTTGCGGCCAGCACCAGCATGGCGATGTCGGGGTCCTCGTCGATCACTGCGAGCAGCTGTTCCATCGCGGCGCCTTCCCGGATCACCCGTTCCGGCGTGATCGCCGCGATCCCGTTGGCTCTCCCGGCGGCGCGGTCGAGCGCGGCTTCCGCCGCTTCATGCGCCTCGGCGCGCATGATGTCGGCGACGCCCAGCCATTCTTGGCTCTGCTGGTCGGGCTCGATGATGCGAAGCATCACCACGCCGCCGCCGCCGCGGATCGCCCAGCGGCTGGCGTAATAAACCGCGCGATCCCATTCGGCGGTGTCATCGACGACGACGAGGCATTTGGGCTTGTGACCCGGCTCGAAGCAAAGTCGCTTGCTGGTCATGCATGTCCCGGCGTGTGCACGGCTGGCATGCTGCCACACTCCCGCAATGTTTGGGAGAGGGGAGTGGCCGGCGCTATGACGCCGGCCAGACGCGTTGATCAGCGCCGGCGGATGAAGCCGACGATGTCTTTCGAAAGCTTCATCGTTTCGTCGGCGATGGCGCGGGCCCGGTCCGAGCCTTCGTTCAGGATCGCGTCGATATGGCCGGGGTCGGCCACGAGGCGCTTCATCTCGCCCGCGATCGGCGCGAGCTTGGTCACGCACAGCTCGGCCAGCGCGTTCTTGAAGCTGGAGAACTGGCCGCCGCCGAAATCGCGCAGCACGTCGGCTTTGGAGCGGCCGGAGAGCGCGGCGAAGATGCCGACGAGATTGTCGGCTTCGGGGCGTGCCTCCAGGCCCTTCTCCTCGGTCGGCAGCGGCTCCGGATCGGTCTTCGCCTTGCGGATCTTCTGCGCGATGGTGTCGGCATCGTCGGTCAAATTGATGCGCGAATTGTCCGACGCATCGGACTTCGACATCTTCTTGGTGCCGTCGCGCAGGCTCATCACGCGCGTTGCCGGACCCGTGATCAGGGGTTCCGGCAGCGGGAAGAACAGGCCGTCATTGCCGCCCTGGCTGCGGATCGAGTCGCCGAAATCGTTGTTGAACTTCTGCGCGATGTCGCGCGACAGCTCGAGATGCTGCTTCTGGTCCTCGCCGACGGGCACGTGGGTGGCGCGGTAGAGCAGGATGTCGGCCGCCATCAGCACGGGATAATCGAACAGCCCGACCGAGGCGTTCTCGCGGTCCTTGCCGGCCTTCTCCTTGAACTGGGTCATGCGGCCGAGCCAGCCCATGCGCGCGACGCAATTGAAGATCCAGGCGAGCTCGGCGTGTCCCGAGACCTGGCTCTGGTTGAACACGATGTGCTTCCTGGGATCGATGCCGGCAGCGATGAACGCCGCGGTCACCTCGCGGGTGTTGCGCGTGAGCTCGGCCGGCCCGCCCCAGACGTCGACCCCTTGCGTGATCGCGTGCATGTCGACGACGCAATAGATGCAGTTGTGGGTCTCCTGCATCTTCACGAAATTGACGATCGCGCCGAGGTAATTGCCGAGATGCAGATTGCCCGTCGGCTGGACGCCCGAAAATACCCGTTCAACGAATGGCATGGTTAGTTTTCCTGGCAAGCCTTCCTGAAGCTATTCGGCCGTCGTTTCCAACAGCGGCGCAGCCCCGTCAAGGGCAATTCGGGCGGCTCGCGATTTAGGCCGGTCGTTTCAACGCGTTAACCGCCTCGCGCCAGGAGGCTGCGCCGAGAATTTGCAGGAGCAGGCCGTAGACGACGATCCCGGTCGCGATCTGCACACCCAGCGCGACGAATTTGATGAAGCCATGGGTCTCGGCAGGTACGAGACCCCTGGTCAGCCAGAGCAGGGCGCCCATCGCCGAGGCGGCCAGCACGATCCGCGGCAATCGCGTGCGGGCGCTCGCGTCAACCGAGAAGCCGAACTCGCTCGTGCCTTTCCGGAGCAGCGAGAGCGCGCTGCTCCAGGCACCGGCCGCGATACTCGCCGCGATCCCGCTCGCGCCGAAGACATGACCGAGCAGGAGCGCGAGTACGACGGTCACCACGAAACCGTTGGCGATTGCGCGCAGCGGCGTCATCGTGTCGCTGCGGCCATAGAAGGCCGGTGACAGCGCCTTGATCAGCACATGCGCCGGCAGGCCCAGCGCCAGCCACACCAGTGCTTGCGCGGTGGCCGCGCTGTCATCGGCGCTGAAGGCGCCGTGCTCGAACAATAGCCGTACGATCGGGTCGGCCAGCACGATCAGACCGAACGTGGCCGGCACGGCGAGGCCAGTCGCCAGCTCCAGCGCACGCGATTCCGCGTGCGCCACCGCGACGTGGTCGCCGCTACCGACCGCGCGGGTCAGCTCCGGCACCAGCACCGTACCCATGGCGACGCCGACGATGCCAAGCGGCAGCTCGACCAAGCGGTTGGCGAAATAGAGCCAGGATACGGCCGACGGTGTTGCGGAGGCGATGATCGCGCCCGCGACGATCAGCCATTGCGGGCCCGAGCTTGCGATCATGCCGGGAATAGCTTTGGCAAAAAAGGCCCGCATCTCCTTGTCAAAACTCACGCGCAGTGGCGTTGCAAGGCGCGCGCTTCGCTGCGATAGCAGCATCAGCAATTGCAGCAGACCGGCAATACCGACGGTGGCGGCGAGCATCCACCCAGCGAGGGCCGCATCGGCGTGCCACAGCAACAGCGCCGCGATCGCGGCGATCAGCGCGATGTTGAACAGCAGCGGCGAGAACGCCGTCAGCGCAAACCGCCCTTGCGCGTTGAGCAGCCCCATCAGCACGGTGACGGGGCCGGCGAAAGCGAGATAAGGCAGCATCAGCCGCGCGTTCTGCACGGCGAGATCGAGCGTCCCGCTACCGAGAAATCCCGGCGCGATCACCGTGATGATCAGCGGCATCAACACTGCAATGCCGATCGAGATCGCGACCAGGGCCGCGCAGACCGTGCCGAGCACCCGTCCCGCGAATGCCGCCGCAGCCGTCTCGTCATCGCGGTCGCGGACGCGCAACCAGGCCGGGACCAGCGCCGCATTCAGCGCCCCCTCGCTGAGCAGCCGGCGCACCACGTTGACGAGTTGAAACGCGGCCAGGAACGCGTCCGCCACGGCGCCGGTGCCGAGCAGCGCCGCAATCAGGGAATCGCGGGCAAAGCCCAGCAGCCGCGAGGCCAGCGTTCCCGTCGAGACGGTCAGGAAGGAGCGGATCATCGGGCGCAATAATACCGTTGCTTGCCCGCGAAGGGCTGGTCGTGATAGGCCGCGAACCGGATTTCAGGCCGACAGGAAGCGGATTTCCCCGGTAATCGCAATCGGGCAACAGGATCAAGGTGAATGGCTGACGTGAAATATGACGTTCTCGGCATCGGCAACGCGCTGTTCGACGTGCTGGTCAGGACCGACGAGGCCTTTTTGGCCAAGCATGGCATGACCAAGGGCAGCATGTCCCTGATCGACGAGGCACGGGCGGCCGCCATCTACAAGGACATGGGCCCGGCGACGGAAGTCTCGGGCGGCTCGGCCGCCAACACCATCGTCGGCATCGGCAGCTTAGGGGCACGCGCCGCTTATGTCGGCAAGGTCAAGGACGACCAGATCGGCAAGCTCTATATCCACGACATCCGCGCCGCCGGGGTCGCTTTCAACACGCCAGCCGCAACGGACGGCCCCGCCACCGGCTGCTCCTACATCCTGGTCACCGGCGACGGCGAGCGCACCATGAACACCTATCTCGGCGCGGCGCAGGATCTGTCGCCCGCCGATATCGATCCAGCCGAGGTCGCTGGCGCCAGCATCGTCTACCTCGAAGGCTATCTCTGGGACCCCAAGAACGCCAAGGACGCCTTCGTCAAGGCGGCCAAGATCGCCCATGACGCCAAGCGCAAGGTGGCGCTGACGCTGTCGGATTCCTTCTGCGTCGATCGCTATCGCGACGAGTTCCTGTCTTTGATGCGTAACGGCACCGTCGACATCGTGTTCGCCAACGAGGCCGAGCTGCATTCGCTCTACACGACGTCCGACTTCGATGCCGCGCTGAAGCAGCTGCGCAACGACGTCAATCTCGGCGTCGTCACCCGCAGCGAGAAGGGCTGCATGGTGGTGTCAGCGGAAGATTCCGTTGCCGCGCCGGCATTCCCGGTCGACAAGGTGGTCGACACCACCGGCGCCGGCGACCTCTTCGCCGCGGGTTTCCTCTATGGCGTGGCGCGCAACCTGCCCTACAAGCAGTGCGGCCAGCTCGGCGCGCTCGCCGCCGCCGAAGTGATCCAGCATATCGGCGCCCGCCCGCAGGTATCGCTGAAGGAGCTCGCGGAGCAGCGCGGGGTGACGGGGTAGCTCCTACCTCCCCTGGAGAGGGAGGGTCGATCGCGCGCAGCGCGAGCGGGGTGGGGTGAAGGTCTTTCAGCGCGTTCGGTGGTGCGTTCTGGCTCGCGTGCATTCGCGGCCTTTACATGGCCTTCTACATGAGATCTTCGCCGCGGTTTCACCCCACCTCGGTTCGCATGCAGCCTTGCTACATGCGAACCGATCCTCCCCCTCCAGGGCAGGATGGGAGTTCACGTCTCTGCCGCCGTCTCACTTCGACACAGCCGATCCGCCGCGAATGGCGAGAGCATCAGCTCCTCACGCCGCCTTCTGCCCGCTCCCAGCAGCATCGAGCCCGGCGTAAACCCCTCGCTCGAAGCCCGCGAACGCCTCCAAACACTTCGCGTCGGCGAACGGCAACAGCTGCATCAGGATGACGCCGGTGACGTCGCGCGAAGGGTCGATCCAGTAATAGGTGTTGGCGAGGCCCGCCCAAGCCAGGCTGCCTGCGCTACGCCCTTCCGCGGTCTTGGCGGTGTTGATCATGAAGCTGAGACCCCACTTCTTGATCTGCTCCGGGTAGAGATCGACGTCATTGGTGTACATCGGCGCCGCCGTGGTCATCTTGCCCATGGCAAGATCGCCGATGTGGTTCTGCCCCATCGTCGCGACCGTCTCCGCCTTCAGCACCTGGTTGCCGTTGCCGCGGCCCTTGTTGAGAATCATCTGGGTGAATTTGATATAGTCGCCGGCGGTCGAATAGAGGCCGCCGCCACCCATGTGGAATTCCGGCTCCTGCTCGAGTTCGAACGGGATCGATGCGAACTGGCCGTCCTCGCCGCGCGCATGCATGCCGACCAGGCGCTTGCGCATGCTGTCGGTGATCTTGAAGGCGGTGTCGCTCATGCCGAGCGGCGCGAACATATTATCGCGCAAATAGGCATCGAGCCGCTTGCCGCTGACGGCCTCCACCGCCTTGCCGACGAAATCGATATTGGTGCCGTATTCCCAGCGCGTGCCGGGATCGGTCATGATAGGCGTCTTCAGCGCCGCGTTCTGGCAGGTGGTAATGGCGGGAATGCCGGTCTTGTCCAGATAGACCGCGAGATCGCCGTTCCACATGTTGTAGCAGAAGCCGGCGGTGTGGGTCATGAGCTGGCGCAGCGTGATCTGCCCCTTAGCTGGCCGCAACTTCGGCTCGCCCTTGGCGTCGAAACCTTCGAGCACTTGCGGCTCGGCAAGGTCGGGCAGCACTTCGCCGATCGGCGCATCCAGCGACAGCTTGCCCTGTTCGACGAGCTGCATCGCGCCGGCAGTGGTCACCGCCTTCGTCATCGATGCGATCCAGAACACGCTGTCCGCAGTCATCGCGTCGGGCTTCGATAGGTCGCGCTTGCCGAACGCACCCTGATACAGCACGTCGTTGCCGCTGGCGGCGATGGCGACGACGCCGGGAATTTCCTTGGCGTCGCTCTTCTGACGCAGAACTTCGTCGATCTGGGCTTGGCTTTGCATGCGGGTTTCCTCCGGTTTGATTATTGTTGGAAGTGATCGATTGTCCTCCCGGAGGTCGCGTGCAGCAAGCATCTCAACTGCCGCGGCGGTCGCGATGTCGTGACTTGACGGCCCCCGACCAGCGCAGCACGACAGCGGCTGAACGGTGACACAATCTGCGGTGGACGACCGCACTTCGCGCTCACCTTGAATGGCTTCAGGCAATATGTTCGTGAGTTTTCGAGCGCTTGAAACATTTCGTGAGCTGTCGCGTTCAGCACCCGGCCCGATCGATGGACCGATTAAGACTTGATGCAAATGTTGCCGACCGGCGAGGGGGACCTCAGATGATTTCGACCTGGAGTGAATGGAAGCGCTATCCCCGTCCCGGACGGGGCGAGAATCTGGAGGCGCCTATTTCGCCAGGGATCTACGAAGTCCGCATCGCCGGTACCGGCGCGCTGTATTCCTTCGGCGCGGTCGACAACCTGGCGCAGGCGCTCGCATTGCTGCCGGTCGGTTCAAAATCCTGGTTCGGTCGCCGCGACACCTCTCATGTCCCCGATCTCGAATACCGCACCTGTGCGACATCCTCGAAGGCCGACGCCAAGGCCGCAGCCGAGCGCATGATCGGCCGCCGCGAGACTTACCTGAGCGGCGCGGCCTAGCTATGTCGGCGATCGCGATGCCTTACCTCTCCCGGCTGGAGAGAGATAAGGGACCTGCGGCTCTCAGTTTAACTCCCAGCAGATGTGCGTTGCCGGGCGGTGCATTGCGCGCCGTCTGTCCCTATATTCCGGGCCGATCCGATCGCCCCCTGAGGAGTAACGCCATGACCCCGACCGCCGCCGCCCGCGCCCCGCAAGCCTCGTCCAATCTGCGCGACCGGTTGAAGGACCCGTCGCTGCTGAAGGAAGCCTGCTACATCGATGGCGTCTGGGTCGGCTCGCCGGTTTTCGCCGTCAACAATCCCGCCACCGGCATCGAGCTTGCAAAAGTCCCGCAACTTGGCGCGGACGATACCACCAAGGCGGTAGAAGCCGCCGAGCGCGCGTTTCCGGCCTGGGCCAAGCTCACCGCCAAGCAGCGCTCTAACATCTTGCGCAAATGGTTCGAGCTGATCGTCGCCAACCGCGAGGACCTGGCGCTGATCCTCACCTCCGAGCAGGGCAAGCCGCTCGCCGAGGCGCTCGGCGAGGTCGATATCGGCGGCGCCTATGTCGAGTTCTTCGCGGAGGAAGCGAGGCGCGTCTATGGCGAGACCATTCCGACGCAGCGGAGCGATGCGCGGCTGCTCGCGATCAAGCAGCCGATCGGCGTCTGCGGCGCGATCACGCCGTGGAATTTCCCGAACTCGATGATCACGCGAAAGGTCTCGCCGGCGCTCGCGGCCGGCTGCACCGTGGTGCTGAAGCCCGCGAACGAAACGCCACTCTCGGCGCTGGCGCTCGCGGCGCTTGCCGAGAAGGCTGGTGTGCCCAAAGGCGTGTTCAACATCATCACGGGCGACGCGCCGCCGATCGGCAAGGTGCTGTGCGAGCATCCGGCGGTGCGTTTCGTCGGCTTCACCGGCTCGACCGCCGTCGGCAAGATCCTCTACCAGCAGGCCTCCGTCGGCGTGAAGCGGCTCGGCCTCGAGCTTGGCGGCAACGCGCCGTTCGTGGTGTTCGACGATGCCGACATCGACGCGGCAGTCGAAGGCGCCATCGTCTCGAAATACCGCAACATGGGCCAGACCTGCGTCTGCGCCAACCGACTCTACGCCCAGGACGGGATCTACGACGAGTTCGTGCAGAAACTGTCGAAGAAGGTCGCGGCGATGAAGATCGGCGACGGCACCGAGAGCGGTGTCATGCAGGGTCCGCTGATCAACATGAAGGCGGTCGACAAGGTCGAGCGCCATATCGCCGACGCCGTCAAGCGCGGAGCAAAGGTCGTCACCGGCGGCAAGCGCAGCGAGCTTGGACGCTCGTTCTTCGAGCCGACGGTGCTTGCCGACGTCAAGCCGGACTCGCTGGTGTCGCAGGAGGAAACCTTCGGTCCGCTCGCGCCCGTCATCCGCTTCAAGGACGAAGCGGATGTCATCGCGATGTGCAACGCCTCGCCGTTCGGCCTCGCCTCTTACTTCTACTCCCGCGATCTCGGTCGCGTCTGGCGCGTCGCCGAAGCGCTGGAATCAGGCATGGTCGGCGTCAACACCGGCCTCATCACCACGGAAGTGGCCCCCTTCGGCGGCGTCAAGGAGAGCGGCCTCGGGCGCGAAGGCTCACATCACGGCATGGACGAATATGTCGAGATCAAATACGTGATGATGGCGGGGGTGTAGGCCCGCCGTTGTCGTCGCGAATGTGAGCCAGGCAGGAATGCTGGAGCGGCCGACCGGCCTCTCCGCGTCATTGCGAGCGGAGCGAAGCAATCCAGAATCCCTCCGCGGAAAGACTCTGGATTGCTTCGCTGCGCTCGCAATTGTCGATGTTCAATAATTCGCTGATTGGATCGCGGTGGTCTTGGTAGCGGCGAAGGCCTTGGGAGTTTGTCCTGCCAAGGCCTGATGGGGTCTGTGGTT
>NZ_JADPKG010000050.1:0-189921 GCF_023073875.1 Bradyrhizobium sp. 154 | reverse complement strand
ATCTGCTGGCTCAGGCTCTCGTTGTGGCAAATCCTGGCCATCCTCTTCGCCCGACCCCAAATCAATCCAGCCTGAATTCAGGGTTCTTCACGGACGACCGATTAGGCTTGGAAGGCTGCCGGCAAGGTCCGAAGCAAGCGCGGCAAAGCCCCAGATCGCTGCACGGCAGCATCATGGGCACCAGCCAGTACGCTCAATGAGCTTGGACCACGCGCGCGCCCGTCGCCAGCGAACGAACCGATTGTAGCAGGTCGTGTACGGACCGAAGCTTTCCGGCAGGTCGCGCCACGGTGCCCCGGATCGCAAGACCCAGAAGATGCCATTGAGGACACGACGGTCATTCACTCGTGGCACGCCGCGCGACTTATTCGGCAGCATCGGCTTAATGGCAAACCACTCATAGTCCGTGAGTTCGTAGCGCATGATTCGACCCCTTCCGATGGATGGCTTGAATCATGGCTCGGCTGGCAGGCTCAACTGGTCGCTATGCACCCGAAAGCGGACCTATTATGCTCACTTTTTGTCGTTCATGACCCGAAGCCGACGTAGCGCAGGAACGCGCTAAAGTCGGTTTTTGACCGGAAACGTCCATCACCCTTCCGGCACGCCAGCGAGGCGGAAGCCTTCACACGCGCGCTCCAGCCCAGCAAGAAAAGTCGGATTGTCGCTTGGTTGAGCAGTGCGGAAGCGACGGATGGTGAAACCTGAGTTGAGCGCAAGTCCCGTTCTTGCAGCAGTTCGCGCCTCATCGAGGGCGCCGGTCAGGCCTAACGCAGCGGCGAGCGCCAAATGAGCGAGAGGAAAGTTGCGGTTCGCCTCAGTGCTTCGTCGTAGCCAACTGACCGCTTCGACGTCCGAACCCAGCTGTAGCTTGGCCACGCCTACAAAACACGCCCATTGGTAGGCCTCAACGTCGCGAGGGGAGAGACGTAAAGCCTCGAATATGTGGCCTTCGGTCTCGGCAGCGCGCCCCATATAGAATTTGGCAAAACCAAGGGCAGCATGAGCGTTGGCCCTGTTCGAATCCAGCGCCAACGCATGCTCGAATTCACGGATGGCTTGGGCGGCCCGGTTCGTAAAGATCTGGACCCGACCCTGAGCCAAGTGGGCTGAAGTGTGGTTCGGCCTGATCGACAATGCCTTATTCACCATCGCCTCGGCCACTTCAAACCGCGCAGGCCCATCATCCGTCGTAAAGCTGGCTCCAACTGCCGTATCAACATTTGCCAGGCCAATCATTGCTTCGACGTTGCCGGGGTCGCACGCTAGAGAGCGTTCGAAGAAGCTCCGCGCTCGCGTTAAGCATTCAAGGCTAAACCCCGTCATCAGCCAGGCCCGGCCCTGGAAGTATAAGTCCATTGCATCGGGACTCAGCGTACGTTCGGCTCGTTGCGCCTCAGCCTCGATGAGCCGGCTACCCAACGTATTGGCAAGCCTGGATACGATTTCGTCCTGCATGTCGAACAGGTCAACGACAGCCTTCTCGAAGCGCTCGGCCCAAAGATGCTGGCCGCTGATAGCATCAATCAACTGCACGTTCATGCGAAGCCGCTTGCCGCTGCGTTGCACTGAACCTTCGAGCACGTAACGAACGTTCAATTCGCGGCCGACTTGCCGTACATCGACTGCTCTACCCTTGTATGAGACGGCGCTGTTCCGTGCGATTACAAATGAAGCGGCGATGCGCGACAAGTCTGTGGTCAAACTCTCGGTTACACCATCCACGAAATAGTCCTGCTCACGATCAGCGCTAAGGTTCGTGAAGGGTAGCACGACGATGGATAGGCGCGGCGGCGTGTCGCCGGTTCGCTCGACTGAGCCAACCGTCTCTATTGCGGAGCTCCCGGCTTCCTGCACTGCACCCACGAAACGGAAACCTTTGCGCGGGAGCGTCTTGATGAGGTCCTGTTTCTCGCCAGTGTCGCCGATTGCACACCTCGCACCATTGATGCGCGTCGTCAGAGCGGCATCCGAGACGATGCGACCATTCCAAACGCCGGCGATGAGCTCGTCCTTACTGACAACGCGTTCCCTGTTCCGGATCAAATAGTTCAGAAGATCGAATACCTGTGGCGCGACAGAGATTATCTCGGCTCCTTGCCGCAGCTCGCGTCGCTCCGTATCCAGCGTGAAATCCGAAAAGGAGTAAAGCAATTGCATCCTCCTGCGGTACGATCGCACCCCAGCGGAGCTGATATGTAAGCAGACGGTAAGAAGAATGGAAGGCGCCTGTAAAGCGCTTCTCATGACCTTGGCGCATCCTCGTGCGCGGCAACAGTATGAACTGCTTGCGAATTTCGCGTCACGAGGGAGGATGCCATGAAGCGGACGGCTGCACTGACTTGGGCTGCCACTGCAGCGAGGCTCTTGATCTGCGTCGTATGCGCTCTCGCCTCTGCGAACCGCGCTCACGCTCAGTGCTCGGCGCGCGATGTGTTGCAGAGGCAGTTAGTGCTCAAGGCGGCGCCCGTTGCCCCGACACGCATGGGTCCAGTAACGTCCGTTTCGGATGTTGCCGAATGGAAAACAATCAGTATCGGGACGTTCCCGGATACGTTTTCTCTCCTGACCGCGCTGAGTGCGATTGGTTGCGGCGTCGGTAACTCGGCTGCGGAGGCTCTTGCCCGACCTGCGTTTACGCTCAGCGGTACCAGAAGGGCGGTAACACTTCTGACAGTGACCGCGGCCGATCTGGGCTTCAGAGGTGAGACGGTGCCATTGCGGCAAATCTACGAACTCGCGCAGCAACTGGGCTTCGAGCTTGCACCGGCCGAAATCGCTCCGCAGCTCAGGCTTCAATATCTGGACCAGCCCGTAGGTGAGTTTCTCGTCATCGGGATGAACCCGATCCGGACGTGGACTGGTGAAGAGGTCATCCTGACCGTCGCAAATGGGGGAGCTGGTCTCATTCTCATCGGCCAGGATGGTCGCGCCGACGCGGAAATACCAGTGACCTCCCGCTTCGTATTCCTGCGCTCCTTGCCCATTACGCCAGCTGCGCTGAATCGAAACTGATTTTCCGAGATGGCCGAGGTGACGAAATGCTGGCGATCAGAGCGATGAAGCGCTTGGCAGCTCAAATTTGCCTCATGCTGCTGGTGTCGACCGCGACATTTGCGCGAGATGACGGCCGCTATGCGAATTCCCCGTTGAAGCCCTGGTTCGAGAGTCTGCAAAGCGAATTCGGGAAGTGCTGTGAGGACTCCGACGCCTACGTGGTCTCCGAACCGAACTGGAAGTCCGATCACGGACAATATCGCGTTCGCATCGACGACGAATGGGTGCTCGTGCCAGACGGCGCTGTCATCAAGCAACCAAATCTTGCCGGACGGACCATGGTCTGGAAGCACTACATCGATGGACATCCTCGTGTCCGCTGTTTCATTCCGGGCAGCATGACGTGATACCTCGTTCACCGTCTAGTGAACCCCGCGCATGATCCAAGATCGATGGTCTGGTCCACCAGTGGGATCCGTTGCGCAGTTTCGTTAAAGCAAGAGGCTTCGTCTCTTTGTTGTTGCGGTGCTTACATCCGGAAATGGCCCCTTCTGGACCTTACCGCGACCAGTTCCAATGTGGTGTCTGAGGAAGATCAGAAAGGACTTCAGGCGCAGCAATACGGCGCACGTGACTCCTATCGGAAGTCGGTAGGCCCAATCTGGCCGTCCCGGTTGGCAGATATCGCAGCCATTCACCGGATCGGATGCCTCGAGGGTCAATACCTTGGTGCGAGGCGACGTAGTCGATCTCGCCGCGCGTGGTGCCGATATCCATCAGCTCCGTGTCGCTCAAGTTGGACAAGGTGGCGCGCAGTTTTTGGCCCTTGCGGCGCTCCTGAACGGCAGCCCAATATTTCCAGATGAAGCCGGTGACATGCCGGGTCGATTCGGATGTCCATTCCAGCCATGTAGTGCCATGCGTCGGGTCATTGCGGCGTCTCCAGGACGGTGTTTTTGCACCGACCGGAGAGTGCCGCGGGATTGGCGCGGACGCTTAACCGGCAGCTTACATTTTCCGTACCGGCGGCTTATTCTCGCGATTTCCGGTGAGGCCAGAACGCTACCCCGTCATGGGAGCCTTCATCCAACGGGATTCGCATTTTGCGCTATCTCTTTGCAGAGTACGTATTCGACACTGACTGGCGCGAGTTGCATCGCGGAGCAACTGTCGTTTCCATTACACCACAGGTGTTCGATTTGCTCGAATACCTGATCCGGAACCGGGAGCGCGTCGTCAGCAAGGACGATCTCATCGGCGCCATCTGGCACGGCCGCGTTGTGTCCGATGCCGCGCTGACGACCCGCCTCAATGCTGCCCGCGCTGCCATCGGCGATACTGGCGAGGAGCAGCGCCTCATCAGGACGCTTCCGCGCAAGGGATTCCGTTTCGTGGGACAGGTGCGGGAGGTGCAAGATGTTGCGAGCCCAGATCCGGTCGATTCGCCCGTGAGTGCTCCTGCAGTACCCGACAGGCCCTCCATTGCCGTGCTGCCGTTCGCGAACATGTCTGGCGATCCCGAGCAAGAGTACTTCGCTGACGGGATGGTTGGTGAGATCACGACCGCGCTTTCGCGGTTCAAAGGGTTGTTCGTGATCGCGCGCAATTCAAGTTTCACCTTCAAGGGCAAGGCGGTCGACATTAAGGACGTCGGGCGCCGGCTTGGCGTGCGTTATGTCCTGGAGGGTGAGGTTCGCAAGGCCTCGGGGAAAGTTCGCATAACGGGCCGGTTGATTGAAGCAGCTACAGGTACCCACATCTGGGCGGACAGGTTCGAGCGCGACATGACGGACATTTTCGCGCTGCAGGACGACATCACGCTCGCCGTCGTCTCAGCCATTCGGCCAAAGTTGTTTCAAGCCGAACTTGCACTGGCATCGCGGCGACGACCGGAAGACCTCACCGCGTATGATCTCTATCTCCGGGCCATACAGCAAACGGTCCCATCGACCCGCGAAGGGTTGGCCGAGGGGCTCCGACTGGTCAAGCGCGCCTTGGAACTTGATCCCGGATTTGCTGGTGCCGCCGCTCTGGCAGGTGCCTGTCATTCGGAGAACGTGGTCAGGAATTATGCCATCGATCCTCAATTCGAACGCATGGAAGCCGTTCGGCTCATGCGCCTGGCATTGAGCCTCGACGATGGTGATCCCGACACGTTAGCGGGTGTTGCCTTGATTTCGGCGCTCCTTGTCGGCGATTGCGAGAGCGAGATCGAGATGTCCGACCGGGCGGTCAAGCTCAACCCGAATTCATACTACGCATGGCACCGCAGAGGCTGGGTCTATAAGATTGCGGGGCAGCCAGAGGAAGCGATCCGGAGCTTTGAACACTCCATGCGAATGAGCCCGGTAGACCCGCAAGCATTCATAGCGCTGACCGGGATAGGGTTTGCCCTTATCGAGCTTCGTCGCTTTGACGAGGTCATCATTGCAGCGAAGAAAGCCTTACGTCTCAACCCCTACTATCCAGGACCATATCGCTGCCTCATATCCGCTTTCGCCTATCTCGGACGCGACGCCGAGGCCCGTGAGGCGGTGGCTCGCATGCTTGAGATCGATCCTGGTTTCACGATTTCGGCGTGGATCGACAGGAGCCAGCTATCAAAAACCGCGAAGCTGATGATTGAGGGCTTTCGCAAAGCGGGGTTGCCCGAATAACTTCCAATGTCCACAAGGCGATCAAATGTCGGTACTCTTCTGCAGCGCATGAGTCCGGAGTTGCCATTCTCGGAAGTCCGACAACGTCCGCTTTCGTGCCGCTGTTGGAGGACAGCGGACATCACGCGCGCCTACTCTTAGCAGCAGATTTTATGAGTACGCACCCTAGGGCTTCCTTTGCGCACGCTTTGGGCTGTCACCGTCGTTCTCGTTTGTCTCGGTTCGCCAGCGCAGGCCGCGGGAGAGGCAGACGTGGTGAAGTTCTTCGGTGAACAGCTTGCCGGCAGCGCGCGGTGGGCGTTCGATAGCGGCCATCCGTTGACACTCTCGGCCAATTGAGCCTGCTAGCGTCAGATCGACGCTTGCGAATGGCGTAGCTCACTTCGCCGCGGACACCGTACGGCGTCAATCTTCAAAGCCGAAAACGTCCGCCGATCTCATGCGCGCATTAAATTCCGCCAAGCCTTGCAATTGATGATGATGAGGTATATGTTGAGGCTGTTCGTTCAGCCGCTGTGCCTTGTTGAATGCGCCTGCGGGCTCCTTTTCCAGAGACATCGACGAAATGAATTCTTTCTGCGTGACGTTCACGCGGAATGTGCGCGTGTGCGCTTTGGAGAAGAACATGACGACAGGTACTGTGAAGTGGTTCAACGGCCAAAAGGGCTTTGGATTCATTCAGCCTAACGACGGCGGCAATGATGTGTTCGTTCACATCAGCGCGGTCGAGCGGGCTGGTCTTGCGGGTCTCGCTGAGGGCCAAAAGGTCAACTTCGAGCTCAAGACCGACAAGATGCGGGGCAAGGTCAGCGCAGAAAATCTCTCGCTGGCATAAAGGCCCTGGCGCCGTTTCAAGGATGTACTGAAACGGCCACGCTACCCGCTCGATCCCCCGATTGAGCGGGTTTTGTCCGTTGTCGAGCAGGTGAACAATGAGCGCCAAGAGATCGGCTGAACCGTCGCCTGAAGCCGTCGCACGCTCCAATCGCCAGCGTTTGGCCGCTGAAGAAGGCGCGCGCGCCATGGCGGACGCCGAAAAGCAGGCCGTGGACGTTCGCAAGAACATGGCGCGGCTTCGAGAGCTGCGCGAAGCCAAGGAAGTCGCCGACGCAACCCTTCAAGCATCGTTGCCGGCGCCTGTAACGGCCAAGCGCAACAAGAAGCTGCGGCGATAGTCGGCTCCATACTGCCGACGGCATCCGGAGGGCCGGTCACATGCAAAGGATGCGGGTCGTGCCTAGAATTAAATCGGACGGCGGTGGCACCATCACTTTCTTTCTCGCGCTCGGCGCGGGCCGGCAGATGTGCCGACTGGCCACCACGTTTCAGACGCAGAAGCAGGCCTTCAGCTATCTTCAGAAATACCGGACGGAATTCGAGCGCATCGCGCGAACGCGGCTCGCTTCGGGGGAGCTCGAGGACGGGGTCGTCGTGCTCTCGATGCTCTAAAGTGCGATGAGATCGGGATGAAACGCCATCGTGCCTAGGTCATTGTTTGACCGTGATCTTTTCGGAAAGCCGCTTCACACTCGCGCTAACGCGGCGCTTCGGGTCCGGATCTTGCTCTAGGCCGGCGTCGGGCGTCCATTTCGATGCAGCTCGCCCAGTGCGATCCGGAACTGGTCCACAACGCTGCTATTCGGAGTGGCTCTTGGGCTTGGCCTCGCGGGCCAATCGCTCCGCTTTCAATCGCTCGCGATTCTCGTTGAAGGATTGCTGGTCCTTCGCATAGTCATTCATCGGCTTTTGGGCTTTGACAGGCTTGAACGCCTTGTTGGCTTCGCGCTTGGCGCGATCAGAGGATTGATCTTTCAACATTTCGACCTCGATTTGATCAACGAGCGTGGTCCGGACGATAGCTGAATGCCACGCCTCCGGCGCCCACGCTGACAAGGATAGACACCCTCCGGACGAGAAAGGCGGCCAAGTCTTCAGCGTTGAACAGATCTCTTGCGAGGCGCTCAGTCACTCGCCGTGAAGGAGGCGCGCCCGCACTTCTGAGAGCGCACCGGTCAGGATAATAACCGTGGGTCACCGTATCGGTTCCTCGATGACCAATCTGAATTCAACGTTGGTTTGGCCGAACATTCCGCGGATTCAAAGCCAAGACGCTGCAACTGCTCGGCGAAGTCGTCCTGGACACTCGCAGTTTGGTTTCAGACGAGGGCGAAGGGCGGGTGAAGGGTGCAAGCTCTTAGCCGAGCTTGCCTCCGTAGCTTTGGACCATGGCATAATACTCCTGTTTTGCCCGACGGGTCAAAGAAAGTTTCGCAAAATCAGCAATCCCTTTTCGACCGAGGAGTTAGCTACTGTGCATGGGGTTGTTTTTCGACTTTTTACGTTGATGCCCCGTGACGGCAGGCATTCTCATGCAAAAAGGGCCGCCTCGACGGGCGGCCCTTTGTCTCGCGGCGAACTGCTTTCCGCTTACTCCGCGGCCTGCTTCTGCGGCGGATCGAGTGCGCCGGACTTGTGGATATCGGCGACCTGGTGGTCGCTGAAGCCGAGCACCGAGCGCAGGATCTCGTCGGTGTGCTCGCCGAGCAAGGGCGAGCGGGTCACTTCCGCCGGGCTATCCGACAGCTTGATCGGGTTGCCGACCGAGATGTATTTGCCGCGGGTGGGGTGATCGACCTCGACCACGGTGCCGGTCGCGCGCAGCGACTGATCCTCGGCGATTTCCTTCATCGACAGGATCGGGCCGCAGGGAATGTCGTCCTTGTTGAGGATTTCCATCGCCTCGAACTTGGTCTTGGTCATCGTCCACTGCTCGATGCGGGCGAAGATCTCGTTGAGGCGCGGTAGGCGGGCAGCCGGCTTGGCGTAGTTCGGATCGGTCTTCCAGGTCGGCTCGCCGATCACGTCGCAGATCTTCTCCCAGACCGGGGCTTGCGTGATGAAGTAGATGTAGGCGTTGGGATCGGTCTCCCAGCCCTTGCACTTCAGGATGCGGCCGGGCTGGCCGCCGCCGGAATCGTTGCCGGCGCGCGGCACGGCGTCGCCGAACGGAATGCCTTCGCCGAACTGGCTGTATTCCTTGAGCGGGCCGTGGGCGAGGCGCTGCTGATCGCGCAGCTTGACGCGGCAGAGGTTGAGCACGCCGTCCTGCATCGCTGCGGTGACGCGCTGGCCCTTGCCGGTGTGGGTGCGCTGATAGAGCGCGGTGACGATGCCGAGCGCCAGATGCAGGCCGGTGCCGGAATCGCCGATCTGTGCGCCGGTGACGAGCGGCAGGCCGTCGCGGAAGCCGGTGGTGGAGGCGGCGCCCCCGGTGCACTGCGCGACGTTCTCATAGACCTTGCAGTCTTCGTACGGGCCAGGGCCAAAGCCCTTGATCGAGGCGACGATCATCTTGGGGTTGATCTGCTGGATCTTCTCCCAGGGGAAGCCCATGCGATCGAGCACGCCGGGGCCGAAGTTTTCCACCAGCACGTCGCACTTCTTGATCAGCTCGGTCAGGACTTCCTTGCCCTTGGGGTTCTTGGTGTCGAGCGTGATCGAGCGCTTGTTGTGATTGAGCATGGTGAAATACAGGCTGTCCACGTTCGGGATGTCCTGTAGCTGGCCGCGGGTGATATCACCCACGCCCGGACGCTCCACCTTGATCACGTCGGCGCCGAACCAGGCGAGCAGCTGCGTGCAGGTCGGTCCGGACTGGACGTGGGTGAAGTCGAGAATGCGAACGCCCTCGAGCGCTTTGGTCATCGTGTTGCTCCTGTTACCACTCTGTTTCCGTCATGCCCGCGAAGGCGGGCATCCAGTATTCGCGATCGTTTCGGTTGGGCTCAGTGCTCGCCACAATGGATGGTCCGGCGAATACTGGATTCCCCGCCTGCGCGGGGAATGACCCGGAGTTACTTCTTCTTCTGCAGAACACTCTGCGGATTGAGGTTGCCGATGCGGCCGCTCTCCGACCCCGCGGCCGGATCGATCACCGCGTTGATGAGCGTCGGCTTGCCGGACTCCATCGCCTCATTGACTGCGCGCTTGAGCTCGTCGGGCGAGGTGGCATTCACGCCGACGCCGCCGAAAGCTTCCATCATCTTGTCGTAGCGAGCGCCCTTGACGAACACCGTCGTCGCGGGATCGGAGTTGGCGCCGTTGACGTCGGTGCCGCGATAGATGCCGTCATTGTTGAAGATGACGACGCAGATCGGAAGATTGTAGCGGCAGATGGTCTCGACCTCCATGCCGGAGAAGCCGAACGCGCTGTCGCCTTCCACTGCGAGTACGGGGTGACCGGTCTCGAGTGCGGCCGCGATCGCCTGGCCCATGCCGATGCCCATCACGCCCCAGGTGCCGACGTCGAGACGCTTGCGCGGGCGATACATGTCGATGACGCCGCGCGCGAGGTCGAGCGTGTTGGCGCCTTCATTGACGAGGATCGCCTCGGGGTGCTCCTTGATCACGTTCTTCAGCACGCCGAGTGCGCCGTGATAATCCATCGGCGACTTGTTGTTCATGAGCTTCGGCGCCATCTTGGCGACGTTCTCCTCGCGCTTGGACGTAATCGCCTTGGTCCATTCGGCGGGCGGGGCGGTCCAGCTTGAGCCCATCGCCTGGTTGAAGGCGGAGACGACCGAGCCGATGTCGCCGACCACGGGCGCGACGATCTCGACGTTGGAATCCATCTCCTTCGGCTCGATGTCGACCTGGATGAACTTCTTCGGCGCTTCGCCCCAGCTCTTGCCCTTGCCGTGCGACAGCAGCCAGTTCAGCCGCGCGCCGATCAGCATGACGACGTCGGACTCTTTCAGCACCGTCGAACGGGCGGCGCCGGCGCATTGCGGATGCGTGTCGGGGAGGAGGCCCTTGGCCATGCTCATCGGCAGGAACGGCACGCCGCTCTTCTCGACGAAGCTCTTGATCTCCTCATCGGCCTGCGCGTAGGCCGCGCCCTTGCCGAGGATGATGAGCGGGCGCTTGGCGCTCTTGAGCACATCGAGCGCGCGCTTCACCGAAGCGGGCGAGGGGATCTGTGCGGGTGCAGCGTCAATCACCTTGACCAGCGACTTCTGGCCGGCATCGGCGTTCATCACCTGGCCGAACAGCTTTGCCGGCAGATCGAGATAGACACCGCCGGGACGGCCGGAGACTGCGGCGCGGATGGCGCGGGCAAAGCCGATGCCGATGTCCTGGGCGTGCAGCACGCGGTAGGCCGCCTTGCACAGCGGCTTTGCGATCGCGAGCTGGTCCATTTCCTCGTAGTCGCCCTGCTGGAGGTCGACGATCTCGCGCTCGGAGGAGCCCGAGATCAGGATCATCGGATAGCAATTGGTGGTGGCATGCGCGAGCGCAGTGAGACCGTTGAGGAAGCCGGGCGCGGAGACCGTGAGGCACACGCCGGGCTTCTTGGTAAGATAGCCGGCGATGCCTGCGGCGTAGCCGGCGTTCTGCTCGTGACGGAAGGAGATCACGCGAATACCGGCGGCCTGCGCCATGCGGCCCAAATCCGTGATCGGGATACCCGGCACATTATAGATGGTGTTGATGCCGTTCAGCTTGAGCGCGTCGATGACGAGATGGAAGCCATCCGTCAGTTCCTGCTCGGTGCCCGGTGCTTCGGACTTGGTCGCGGTGTTCAGCATGGGCCTTGTCTCCCTGATCTCTCGTAGTGGGGCGAGTGCTTCGCCCTTCTGGTGAACGTTTGCTAGGTAAAGAGCTACGTGAATAGTTCCTGGCCGTGCGCTTCGACGTAAGCGGCAAGGCCAAGGGTGTGGTCGCGGGCGCGCTTCTCGGCGAGCTCGGTGTCGCGCGCTTCCAGCGCTTCGATGATGCCGAGATGCTCGGGCAGCGACGTCGCGGTGCGGTCCTTGCGTCCGATGGTCAACTGGCGATAGCCGCGCACGTGCAGCAGCAGGTCGTTGGTGAGATCGACCAGCACGGGTGATTCCGACAGCGAGATCAGCGCCTGGTGGAAGGCGATGTTGGCGCGCGAATATTCCTCGACATGATCCTCGGGCAGGCGGTCCTTGCCAAAGTCCTTGAAGAAGTCGCGCAGCGCCGTGATGTCCTTCTTGCGCGCGGTGGTGGTGATGAGGCGGGCGGCCATGCTTTCCAGCGCTGCCCAGGCGCGGATCATGTCGACGATCTCGGTCTTGGTCCTGCGCACCACCATGATGCCGCGGCGCGGCACCGTCTTCACGAATCCGTCCTGCTCGAGCATCGCGATCGCTTCGCGGATCGGCGTGCGGCTGACGCCCAGCCGTTCGGACAGCGCGCGCTCGTCGAGCATCACCGGCTCGGGCGTCGAGTAGATGTCCATCTTGAGGATGGCTTCCTTCAAGGCGTCATACGCCTTGTTCTTGAAGCTGCTCTCCGGGGCAATGCGAACGATTGCGATGTCTGCCTCGGCCATATTCGGCAACGCCTTGGTTGGTTTCCGTAGTGACACGACGAATCTCCTCCAGGTGGGAGTCGTCTTTTACAGGAATATTAACGGGAAAGTTTTTGGCATACCACATGCCAGAATGTCAAGCCGGCGATTTTTTGCGGCGTTCTAAGGGGTGCACTGGCTTGACAAGTTGGCTTCTGGCATACCAAATGCCATCGCCAGCCATTTTTGATCCAAGCCGGCGGAGTAGTCTTGGGCTTATGCCACTCCGTTCCGCCCTGGAACAGAGCGCGGCGAATGGCACGCATCACCGGCAGCCGCTAACCACGCGCGCGCTTTGCAAAGAACGAACTAAGGTCAAGGGAGAAGCCACATGTCCAATTCCAAAGATGCCGTCCGCAAGGTGCTTGACCAGGTCAAGGCGGACAACCGCACCAGCCTGACGGCGCCGGAAGGCAAGCTGGTCTGTGACGCCTACGGCATTCCGGTGCCGAAGGAGGACGTGGCCAAGTCGGCGGGCGAAGCCGGCAAGATGGCGTCCGCAATGGGCTTCCCCGTCGTGATGAAGATCGTCTCGCCGGACATTCTCCACAAGACCGAAGCCGGCGGCGTCATCGTCGGCCTCAAGACGGCCGAGGAAGCCGAAAAGGCCTACGAGACCATTCTTTCCAACGCCAAGAAATACAAGTCCGATGCCAAGATCGAGGGCATCCAGGTGCAGCAGACGCTGGCCGGCGGCACCGAAGTCATCGTCGGCTCGATCACCGACGGTTCGTTCGGCAAGCTGGTCGCCTTCGGCCTCGGCGGCGTGCTGGTCGAAGTCTTGAAGGACATCACCTTCCGCCTCGCACCTGCGACCAAGGAAGACGCGCTCTCGATGCTCGACGGCATCCAGGCGCATGAGATCCTAAAGGGCGTGCGCGGCGGCGAGCCGGTGAACCGCACGGCGCTCGCCGACGTCATCGTCAAGGTCTCGCAGCTCGTCACCGACTTCCCTGAGATCGTCGAGCTCGACCTCAACCCGGTGTTCGCGACGGCGAAGGGCGCAACCGCCGCCGACGTCCGTATCGTCGTCGACTTCGCCTACGTTCCCAAGCCGAAGCCGCGCCCGACCGAAGAGATCGTCGCGGCGATGAACCGCATCATGCAGCCGAAGGCGGTCGCGGTGGTCGGCGCCTCCGCCGAAGACGGCAAGATCGGCAACTCCGTGATGAAGAATCTCATCAACGGCGGCTACAAGGGTGAGATCTATCCGATCCATCCCAAGGCTGCCGAGATCCTGGGCTACAAAGCCTATAAGAGCGTCAAGGACGTGCCCGGCGTGATCGACGTCGCGGTGTTCGCGATCCCCGCGAAGTTCGTGGCGGCGGCGCTGACCGAATGCGGAGAGAAGAAAATCCCGGGCGCGGTGCTGATCCCGTCGGGCTTTGCGGAGGCCGGCGCGCCCGAGCTCCAGGCCGAGATCGTCGAGGTCGGCAAGAAGTACGACATTCGCCTGATGGGGCCGAACATCTACGGCTTCTACTATACCCCGGCCAATCTCTGCGCGACCTTCTGCACGGCTTATGACGTCAAGGGTCACGCGGCGCTGTCGTCGCAGTCGGGCGGCATCGGCATGGCCATCATCGGCTTCTCTCGCTCGGCCAAGATGGGCGTGTCGGCGATCGTCGGCCTCGGCAACAAGTCGGACATCGACGAGGACGATCTGCTCGCCTTCTTCGAGCAGGATCCGAACACCAATTTGATCGCGCAGCACTGCGAAGACCTCAAGGACGGCCGCGCCTTCGCGGAAGCGGCAAAACGCGTCTCCAAGAAGAAGCCGGTCGTCGTGCTCAAGGCCGGCCGCACCTCGGCAGGCGCGAAGGCGGCGTCCTCGCACACCGGCGCGCTCGCCGGTAACGACCGGATCTACGAGGACGTGTTCAAGCAATCCGGCGTGATCCGCGCGCGGTCCCTGCGCCAGTTGCTCGAATTCGCCCGCGGCGTACCCGTGCTGCCGACGCCGAAGGGCGAGAACGTACTGATCATCACCGGTGCCGGCGGCTCGGGCGTGCTGCTGTCGGACTCCTGCGTCGACAACGGACTGTCGCTGATGTCGATGCCGCCGGACCTCGATGCGGCGTTCCGCAAGTTCATCCCGCCGTTCGGCGCGGCCGGAAACCCTGTGGATATCACCGGCGGCGAGCCGCCGATCACCTACGTCAACACGGTCAAGCTCGGCCTGTCGGATGAGCGCATCCATGCGCTGATCCTCGGCTACTGGCACACCATCGTCACCCCGCCGATGGTGTTCGCCCGCAACATGGTCGAGGTGAAGAAGGAGATGGAGGCCAAGGGTTTCGTGAAGCCGATGGTCGCCTCGCTCGCCGGCGACGTCGAGGTCGAGGAAGCCGCCGAATATCTCTACCAGAACGGCATCCCGGCCTACGCCTATTCGACCGAGCTGCCGGTCGAGGTGCTGGGCGCCAAGTACAAATGGGCGCGCGGGGCAGGGCTGCTCTAAGCGTTATCTGTCATCCCGGGGCGACGCGACGGGACCGCGCAAGCGCGGCCCGGAGGGTCAGACCCGGGATCTCGAGGTTCCGGGTCTGGTACGCCAGGCCCGCGCTGCGCGCAGTCCCGGCGCACCATCCCGGAATGTGGGACGCATGAGCGGCAGGTCGCGATGAGCAAGAACGTGATCCGGCGCAAATCGCTCGAGCCCAGGTCGACCGCAGAGGCCGACCACGAGGTGCGCGACGGCGGCGTGCAGTCCGTCGACCGCGCACTATCGATCCTTGAGACCCTCGCCGAGGACGATGAAGGCTATCGCCTCAGCGATCTCGCCGTCCGCACCGGCCTGTCGGCCTCCACCGTGCACCGCCTGCTGGCGACGCTGGAAAGCCGACGCTTCGTGCAGTTCGACCGCGCCGAATCCAAATGGCATGTCGGCGTGCGCAGCTTCACAGTCGGCGCGAGCTTCGCGCGGCGGCGCAATTTCTCCACGCAGGCGATCCCTTACTTGCGCAAGCTGCGCGATCTCACCCGCGAGACCGCCAATCTCGCCGTCGTCGACGACGAGTTCATCATCGTCCTAACCCGCATGGAGAGCCGCGAGATCATGCGATCGCTGACCCAGGTCGGAGGCCGTGTCCCCATGGTGACTTCCGGTGTCGGCAAGGCGGTGCTCGCGACCTATTCCGACGAGGACGTCGGCGCCGTCATCCGCCACCACGGCATGCCCCGCCTGACCGAAAAGTCAATCGTGCGGCCGAGCGACCTGTTCAAAGAGCTCGAAAAGATCCGCAAGCAGGGCTACGCGCTCGACGATGAAGAGGCCTGCATGGGTCTGCGCTGTGTCGCCGCGGTCGTCTACAATGACTGCGCCGAGCCGCTCGCGGCGATTTCGGTCTCCGGCATGACCAGCCGGCTGACCGACCAGAGGTTGCCGGAAATCGGACAAATCGTGCGAGATGTCGCCGCCGAACTGACGGCAGCGCTCGGCGGGGTCATCCCGATGCCTCGCTAACCAGGACCCCGGGGTGATGTCACTGGACAGCATCGGCCGTTTTGGCTGATATGCGACCAAACGACACAATGCGGCAAACGTCCGCATGAGCCTGGAGATGCCCCCATGTTTCAATTTCCCGCGCGCGTTATCGGCGCAGCCGTCGCGTTGATCCTCGCGGCAGCCAATCCGGCTTTTGCCCAGCAGCTCGAGCTCAAGCTGATGGCGCCGGCGGCGCCGGGCGGCGGCTGGGACCAGACTGCGCGCTCGATGCAGCAGGCGCTGGTGGCCTCGGGCGTCGCGCGCAGCGTGCAGGTCACCAACGTTCCCGGCGCCGGCGGTAGCGTCGGCATCGCCCAGTTCGTCAACGGGGCCAAGGGCGACGGCAACCAGATGATGGTCAACGGCTTCGTCATGGTGGGCGCCCTCGCCATGAACAAGTCGCCCGTCACGCTCGAGCAGGTGACGCCGATCGCGCGCCTCACCGAGGAAATCCAGGTGATCGTGGTGCCCGCCAATTCGCCGATCAAGAATGCGCAGGATCTCGCCGCCGCGGTGAAGGCCGATATCGCCAAGGTGACCTTCGCCGGCGGCTCGGCCGGCGGCGTCGACCACGTGATGGCGGCGCTGTTCGCCGGCGCCGTCGGGGCCGACGCGAAGAAGATCAATTACATCCCATTCTCCGGGGGCGGCGAGTCGCTGGCGGCGATTCTCGGCGGCAAGGTCACTGCGGGCATTTCGGGGCTGAGTGAATATGAAGGGCAGATCAAGTCCGGCAAGCTGCGTGCGATCGGCGTAACCTCGGAGAAGCGCATCGCGGGCAGCGACATCCCGACCTTCAAGGAGCAGGGCATCGACCTCGTGATCGCCAACTGGCGTTCGGTGGTCGCACCTCCCGGCATCACGCCGGAGCAGCGCAAGACTTTGAGCGATGCGGTCGAGAAGATGGTGAAATCGGACGCCTGGAAGGAGATCCTCAAGCAGAAGGGCTGGGAGGATGCCTATCTCGGCGGCGACGCGTTCGCCGACTTCCTGAAAAAGGAGACGGCGCGCGTCACCGACGTGCTGAAATCGGTCGGCCTGGTCAAGTCATGACCTCAGTCGATCCGGCCCACTCGCGGCGGCGCGTCGATCGTGCCGGTCTGGTCATCGCCGCACTGCTCGCAGGTCTCGCCGCGGTGCTGGTCTGGGACGCACGCGGCCTGCCGTCCACCGGGATGTACGGGATGGGGCCCGAAGCGATGCCCGTCGTGGTCGCCTCCGGGCTTGCGCTGCTGGCGATCGGCAATTTCATCGACGCGCTACGTGGCAATCTGCCGGCGCGCGAAAGTGCCGATCCTGTCCCCGTGGTTCTGATCCTCGTCGGCCTTGCGCTGCTGATCGCCATCATTGGCTTCGGTGGCGGATTCATCCTGGCGACGTCGGCACTGTTCGTCACGACGTCAGCCGCGTTCGGACGCCGTGCCATCCTTGCCGATTCCATTATCGCCCTCGTGATGTCGACGCTCATCTATCTCGCATTTGATCGGCTGCTGACGCTGAGCCTTCCGGCTGGCCCTCTGGAGCGACTGCTGTGATCGACACTTTTGCCGCGCTGGCGCATGGCATGGCAGTCGCCATCCAGCCGATGAATCTGCTCTATGCGCTGATTGGCGTGTTCCTCGGCACCGCCGTTGGCGTGCTGCCCGGTATCGGCCCGGCGCTCACGGTCGCACTGCTCTTGCCGGTCACCTACAAGCTCGATCCCGGCGGCTCGCTGATCATGTTCGCCGGCATTTACTACGGCGGCATGTATGGCGGCTCGACCACCGCGATCCTCATCAACACGCCCGGCGAGAGCGCCTCGATGGCGACCGCGCTCGAAGGCAACAAGATGGCCAAGGCCGGCCGCGGCGGGCCGGCGCTTGCGACCTCCGCAATCGGCTCCTTCGTCGCCGGCACCATCGCCACGATCGGTCTGGCATTCCTCGCGCCGTGGCTGGTCGATTTCGCCGTGCGCTTTGGCCCGGAGGATTATTTCGCGCTGATGTGCGTCGCCTTTGTCACGGTGTCGGCGACCTTCGGCGATTCCCCGATCCGCGGCCTGACCAGCCTGTTCATCGGCCTGACGCTCGGTCTTATCGGCATCGACAAGCTGACCGGCCAGGCGCGGCTTGCGTTCGGCATCCCCGAGCTGCTCGACGGCGTCGAGGTGACGACGCTTGCGGTCGGTCTGTTCGCGGTGGGCGAGGCGCTCTACGTCGCATCGCGCCGCCACCACACCGAGGAGAAGCTCGAGCCGGTGCATGGCTCGTTGTGGATGACGACAGAGGACTGGAAGCGGTCGTGGAAGCCGTGGCTCCGCGGCACCATGTTCGGCTTCCCGATCGGCGCGTTGCCTGCGGGCGGTGCGGAGATTCCGACCTTCCTGTCCTATTCGACCGAGAAGCGGCTGACGAAACATCCGGAAGAGTTCGGCAAGGGCGCGATCGAAGGCGTCGCGGGACCGGAAGCCGCCAACAATGCCTCCGCCGCCGGCACGCTGGTGCCGCTGCTCACGCTCGGGCTGCCGACCTCGGCGACGGCCGCGATGATGCTCGCAGGTTTCCAGCAATACGGCCTCAACCCGGGACCGCTGCTGTTCGCCGAACGGCCCGACCTGGTGTGGGGCCTTATCGCCAGTCTTTTCATCGCCAATGCGATGCTGCTGGTGCTCAATCTGCCGCTGGTCGGCCTGTGGGTGCGGCTGCTCGCGATCCCGCAGCCCTGGCTCTATGCCGGCATCCTCGTGTTCGCAACCATGGGCACCATCGCCGCAAAGCCGTCGGTGGTCGAGTTGTCGATGCTGGCCGGCTTCGGCGTGCTGGGCTTCCTGATGCGCCGGTTCGATTTTCCGATCGCGCCCGTGGTCGTCGGCCTGATCCTCGGCCCGATCGCCGAAAGCCAATTGCGCAGGGCGCTCGCGATCAGCCTCGGCGATCCCATGACGCTGCTGCAGAGCCCGATCTCGGCGACCCTGCTCGGCATCGCGCTGATCGCGCTGCTGGCGCCCTTCGTGCTGAAGGGGCTCGGGCGTTTCAAGGCGAACGAGGACTAGCGGAGCTTAGAAGGCGGGGCCCGTCTGCCCAATGCGTAAGCATGGGTGCCGCATTATTTGAGTTGCCCCTGCCGCCATCGGGGGCAACCATCACTGGGCTGTCCATTCCCACGCGAGAGCCCCCATGACCAAGCTCACTCGTTTTGCCGTCGCGCCGCTGCACAGCATGACGCGGTGCCTCGCCGACGTCGCATCCGCACGCGCCGCGCCGGATCTGGTCATCACCGGCGCGCGGGTGCTCTCGACCTATTCGGAGCGCGTCCACGCGAGCCGCGAGGTCTGGATCACCGGCGGCCGCATCGCGGCGGTGAAGCCGGCCGGAACAGCCAGGAAGGCGTGGAGCGACGTCACGAGCTACGACGCGGCCGGCGGCATCATCGCGCCAGGCCTCGTCGATCCGCACATCCATATCGAATCCTCGATGGTGACGGCCTGCGCCTACGCGGAGGCCGCGCTGCTCAACGGCACCACCACGATCTTCTGCGACAGCCACGAGATCGGCAACGTCATGGACGTCGCCGGCATCGAGGCGATGCTCGAGGATGCGCGCGAGGCGCCGCTCTCGATCTTCCTGACGGTGCCGAGCACCGTGCCGGCAACGTCCGCGGAGCTGGAAACCGCGGGCGGCGACCTCACACCGGACAAGATCGCGGCCCTGTTCGACCGCTGGCCCGAAGCGGTGGCGCTCGGCGAGAAGATGGATTTTGTCCCGGTGACGATGGGCGACGAGCGCAGCCATGCGATCCTTGCCGCTGCGTTGAAGCGCGGGCGCCCGGTGTCCGGCCATGTCTATGGCCGCGAATTCGTCGCGGCCTATGCGGCGAGCGGCGTCACCGACACGCACGAGGCGATCGACCGCGACATCGCCGACGACCTGCTCGACGCCGGCGTGTGGGTGTTCCTGCGCGGTGGTCCGCCGACGACGCCCTGGCACTCGCTGCCGCAGGCGATCCGCACCATCACCGAGCTCGGGGCGTCGCACAAGCGCACGGCCGTGTGCACCGACGACCGGGATGCCGACGATCTGCTGCTGTTCGGTCTCGACTGGGTGGTACGGGAAGCCGTGAAGGCGGGGATGTCGCCGGAGCAGGCTTGGTCGATGGGCTCGCTGCATGGTGCCACCCGCTTCGGCATGGAGAGCGATATCGGTGGGCTCGGCGGCGGCCGCCGCGCCGATCTCGTGCTGATGGATGACAATCTCAAGCCGCAATGCACCTGGTATGGCGGCGAGCTCGTGGTCGAGCACGGCAAGATCACCTCCAGGCTCGATCAGGCGCTGTCACAGCGCTATCAATATCCGAAGGCCGCTTATGCCACCGTGAAGTTGCCCAAGAAGGTCAAGCTGACGCCGGAACTGCCGGCAAAGGCTTGCACCGTCAATGCCATCAAGACTGCGCTGCCGGGCATTACGCTGATTCACGAGAAGGTCAGGGTCGAGCCCGCCAATGACTGGCCGGAGCTGTTTGCTCGCTACGGCCTGTGCTTCGTCACGGTGGTCGAGCGCCACGGCAAGTCCGCGGGCAACGTCGCGTACGGCCTGTTGAAGGATTTTGGCTTGAAGCGCGGTGCGGTGGCCTCCAGCGTCGGCCACGACAGCCACAACATCATCGTCGCCGGGACCAACGAGGGCGACATGCAGGTGGCGATATCGGCGATCAGGGAGCGTCAGGGCGGCGTCTGTGTGGTGGCTGATGGCAAGGTGAGGGCATTGGTTCCGCTGCCGATCGCAGGCTTGCTCTCTGACAAGCGCGTCACCGAGGTGGCCGAAGAGGTCAAGGAGCTCAAGAAAGAATGGGCGGAGGCCGGCTGCACCATCCCCTACATGGGCTTCAATTTGATTCCGCTATCGGTCATTCCGGAAATTCGTATCACCGACAAGGGTATCGTTCTCGTGCCGCAGATGGAGCTGGCGCCGCTGTTCGAGTGATCTCCTTTCACGTGCATCTCGATCTAACCGATTGAGCCTGCCGCTATTTTTCCGCGGCTGCCGCATCGTGGAAAATAAAATCGATCTCGTTGAGATCGCATCTTGCACGCCGGATGATCTCGCTCGCTGACGCAACCAAGCGAGGTCCGATATGGCGAAGATGCGAGCCGTCGATGCAGCCGTCCGAATTCTGGAGAAGGAAGGCATCTCCACCGCCTTCGGGGTTCCCGGGGCAGCGATCAATCCGCTTTACTCGGCGTTGAAGAAGCGCGGCTCGATCCGCCACATCCTTGCGCGCCATGTCGAGGGCGCTTCGCACATGGCGGAAGGGTACACGCGGGCCAAGGCGGGCAATATCGGCGTCTGCATCGGCACTTCGGGACCGGCCGGCACCGACATGATCACCGGGCTGTATTCAGCGATCGCCGATTCCATTCCGATCCTCTGCATCACCGGACAGGCGCCCCGGGCGCGGCTCTACAAGGAGGACTTTCAGGCCGTCGATATCGAGTCGATCGCAAAGCCCGTGACCAAATGGGCGGTGACGGTGCGCGAGCCGGCGCTGGTGCCGCGCGTGTTCAGCCAGGCGTTTCACGTGATGCGCTCGGGAAGGCCGGGTCCGGTGCTGATCGACATGCCCCTCGACGTGCAGCTTGCCGAGATCGAGTTCGACGACGAGACCTACGAGCCGCTGCCGGTCTACAAGCCGGCTGCGTCGCGCAAGCAGGTCGAGAAGGCGCTGGAGATGCTCAATGCCGCCGAGCGGCCGTTGATCGTCGCCGGCGGCGGCATCATCAACGCCGATGCCTCGGATCTGCTGGTCGAATTCGCCGAAATCGCGAACGTGCCTGTCGTGCCGACGCTCATGGGGTGGGGCGCGATTCCCGACGATCACGTGCTGATGGCCGGGATGGTCGGGCTTCAAACCAGCCACCGCTATGGCAACGCGACGCTGCTGGAGTCGGATTTCGTGCTCGGCATCGGCAACCGCTGGGCCAATCGTCACACCGGCTCGGTCGAGACCTACACCAAGGGTCGTAAATTCGTTCACGTGGACATCGAGCCGACCCAGATCGGGCGCGTGTTCAATCCCGATCTCGGCATCGTCTCGGACGCGAAGGCCGCCCTCGAATTGTTCGTCACCGTCGCCAGGGAGTGGCGCCGTTCAGGCAGGCTCCGCGAGCGCCAGGCGTGGCCCGCATCCTGCCGCGATCGCAAGAGAACGATGCAGCGCAAGAGCCATTTCGACAACGTGCCGATCAAGCCGCAACGCGTCTATGAAGAGATGAACAAGGCGTTCGGCCGCGATACCACTTATGTCACCGTGATCGGCCTGTCGCAGATCGCCGGCGCGCAATTCCTCGGCGTCTACAAGCCGCGCAACTGGATCAATGCAGGGCAGGCCGGGCCGCTCGGCTGGACGCTGCCCGCCGCACTCGGCGTGCGCGCAGCGTGTCCGGAGCGAGAGATCGTCGCGCTGTCAGGCGACTACGACTTCCAGTTCTTGATCGAGGAGCTTGCGGTCGGGGCGCAGTTCAATCTGCCCTACATCCACGTCGTCGTGAACAATTCCTATCTCGGCCTGATCCGGCAGGCCCAGCGCGGCTTCGACATGGACTATCACGTTCAGCTCTCCTTCGAGAACATCAACGCGCCCGAGATCGGCGTCTACGGCGTCGACCATGTCGCCGTCGCCGAAGGTCTCGGCTGCAAGGCGATCCGCGTCACCGACCCGAAGGACACGCAAGCGGCGTTCGCGACGGCGCGCGAATTGATGGCCAAGCACCGCGTGCCCGTCGTGGTGGAGTTCATCCTCGAACGCGTCACGAACATCGCCATGGGCACGGAGATCGACAACATCGTCGAGTTCGAGGAGGTGCTGGACCTGCCACTTGACGAGGTCGACGCGGCGCGGCCCGGCGTGCTTCAGCCGGCCGAATAGGGAGGACAGCATCATGCCGAAATTCGCCGCCAACCTCACCATGCTCTTCAACGAGATGCCGTTCCTCGACCGCTTCGCCGCTGCGAAGGCGGCGGGATTTTCCGGGGTTGAATATCTCTTTCCCTACGATTTCGATAAGGCGCAGCTGCGCGAGCAGCTCGAGGCCCACGGCCTGACGCAGGTGCTGCACAACCTGCCGGCCGGCAACTGGGCAGCGGGTGAGCGCGGCATCGCGATCCTGCCCGATCGCACCGCCGAATTTCGCGACGGCGTATTCCGGGCCATCGACTACGCCAAGGCGCTCGATTGCGAGCAGCTCAACTGCCTCGTCGGCATCGCGCCTGCCGATGCCGACCGGCGCGAGCTCAACGAGACGCTGGTGGGCAATCTGCGCTTTGCCGCCTCGACGCTGGCGCGGGAGAACATCAAGCTGCTGATCGAGCCGATCAACACGCTCGACATTCCCGGCTTCCATCTCAACGGGACCGAGCAGGCGGTGCAGCTGATCTCAGAGGTACGATCGAACAACCTGTTCATCCAGTACGACATCTATCACATGCAGATCATGGAGGGCGATCTCGCCCGCACCATGCAGGAATACCTTCCCCAGATCGCGCACATCCAGCTTGCCGACAATCCCGGGCGCCATGAGCCCGGCACCGGCGAGATCAACTATCCCTTCCTGTTCCGCCACCTCGACGCGATCGGCTATCGAGGCTGGATCGGCTGCGAATACAAGCCGCGCACCACGACGCTGGAAGGACTCTCATGGCACGCGGCGCAGACGTTTGAGACGTGAGCGTCGGGGACCAGATGCGGCAGCGATGACAGTGCGCTCCCTCTCCCGCTTGCGGGAGAGGGTTGGGGAGAGGGTGTTTCCGCGTTGGGACTGTTGAGGTGCACCGAGAAAATCCTCAAGGGGATAAAGCCCTTCACCCGGCGCTCCGCGCCGACCTCTCCCGCAAGCGGGAGAGGTTGCGCCGAGCACGCGGATGAATTCCGCTTATGCAACTGAGAGAAAGTTAGAGACATGACCAATATCGGGTTCATCGGACTTGGCACCATGGGACGGCCAATGGCCGGCCATCTCCTGGCGGCCGGCTATCGGGTTCTCCTGCATGACGTCGCACCGGTCGCGCCCGATCTGATCGCCGCCGGCGGCGTCGCCTGCAAGTCCAGCAAGCAGGTCGCGGAGGAGGCGGGCGCGGTCATCATCATGGTGCCGGATACGCCGCATGTGGAAGCCGTGTTGTTCGGCAAGAACGGTGTGGCGAGCGGCATCTCCAAGGGCAAGATCGTGGTCGACATGAGCTCGATCTCGCCGCTCGCGACGAAGGAGTTTGCCAAGAAGATCGAGGCACTCGGCGCCGATTATCTCGACGCGCCAGTGTCCGGAGGCGAGGTCGGCGCCAAGGCGGCGAGCCTCACCATCATGGTCGGCGGGCCCGAGCGCGCCTTCAACAGCATGAAGCCGGTGTTCGACAAGATGGGCAAGAACGTCACCAGGGTCGGGGCCAATGGCGACGGGCAAACGACGAAAGTCGCCAACCAGATCATCGTTGCGCTGACGATTGAGGCGGTGAGCGAGGCGCTGTTGTTTGCGTCGAAGGCCGGCGCCGACCCTGCGCTGGTGCGGCAGGCGCTGATGGGCGGCTTTGCATCCTCGCGGATTCTCGAAGTCCATGGCGAGCGCATGGTGAAGCGCAATTTCGATCCGGGCTTCCGCATCGAGCTGCACCAGAAGGATCTCAACCTCGCGCTCGAAGGCGCGCGTACGCTCGGCCTCTCGCTGCCGAGCACGGCTGTGGCGCAGCAATTGTTCTCATCTTGCACCGCTCATGGCGGCAAGGGCTGGGATCATTCCGCGATCGTACGTGCACTGGAACTGATGGCGGGGCACGAAATCGCCCCAGCGTAAGTGTTACGAGGTAACAGTTTCCAGCCTTGAAGCGTCTTTCGCCGCCGCGGAACCGGAACAATGCTCCGGCCCCGCGGTTGAAGGCGCATGACAATCACTGGAGACATAAGGACATGAAAACCCGTCTTGCGATTTCGTTGGCTGCCGCCTCGCTGCTGGCGTCGAGTGCAGCCTTTGCTCAGTCGACGACCGCCCAGGGCGCGGCGGACGGCGCGCGCGCGGGCGGCGACATCGGCGGCCCGGTCGGCGCGATGGTCGGCGGCACCGTCGGTGCGGCCGTTGGCGCCGGTTTGGAAATTCCGAATGCGATTCTAGGCGGACTTCCGCGCGATGAGTCAGTGGTGATCCGGGAGCGCGTCGTGGTTGGCGAGCCGTTGCCGCCGACCGTGGTGCTGCGTCCGGTGCCGAACTACACGGAGTATCGCTATGCGGTCGTGAACGATCGCCGCGTGATCGTCGAGCCGCGCACGCGCCGGGTCGTCAAGATCATCGACTGATCTGCGCAACCTAGCCGCTGACAAACCGGGCCCTGCGGAGCATCACTCCGCGGGGCCTTCGCTCGTCAGGACCGAATTGGTGCGAAGCCGGGTCATGGCCCAATCGGCGGCGGCCGCGAGCGCAAAGCCGAGGCAGGCCGTGAGCGCGTCCACCAGAAAATCCTCCAGCCGCGCATGGCGGCCGGGTGCCCAAAATTGCATCAATTCGAGCACGCCGATCAGCACGATCGCGGCCGTTGCGGTCAGCAGGCGCCGCTGCCGATAGGCGAGACCAAAGGCCAGTCCCACCAGGACAAAGGCGAGCGCATGTTCGCCGTCCTGGCCGAAATCGGAATGGGGCCGCAGGCCCGGTGGACCGAGAGTTGCGAATGTGACGGCGGCTGCCAGCAGCCAGGCAAAGGAACGAACCAAAATGGACATGCGGCTCGCTTAGCACAGATTTGCAACCGGCCGTATAGTCCCGCTATCAGATCGACGTGTAGTTAATGACGAAATGTTAAAGTGGTTCGCGCACGCCAAGGCCGTGCATGAATCGTTCCCGGATCTGTACGGGATCGCGGCGAGTGGTGCCGACGCCAGGCTTGTCGTCGATCCGGACGGCGATCAGGCTCGGCTCGGCAGCGGTCATCGCGTCCTCGACCAGCCGCTGGAAATCCTCCTCGTCCGCGGCCCAGGCGCTGTTGGCGAGGCCGGAGCCGATGGCGATGGCGACGATGTCGGCGACGTGCGCGGCCGGTGTCGGTTGTGCGCCGGTAATCTGGTAGATGCCATTGTCCATCACGATCATCGTAAGGTTCTTCGGCTTCAGGGCCGCAATCGTCGAGAGCGCGCCGAGTTGCATCAGCAGCGAGCCGTCGCCTTCAAGCGCGAAGACGCGGCGGTCGGGCTGCGCCAGCGCCACCCCGAGCGCGATGGGGAAGGCAAGGCCCATGCTGCCCAGCATGTAGAAGTTCTGCGGGCGGTGGCCGGCAGCCCAGAGATCGAAATTGGTGTTGCCGATGCCGCCGATCACGGCTTCTTCGTGCTTGAGCTTCGCGATCAGGCGCGAGGTCACGTCGAAACGGTTCATCACCTTGGTGTTGCGCGCACTCAGATTTGAGCTCATTTGGTCGGCCTCACTTGTCAAACACCTTGCCGCCGGTGAGCAGCGGGTTGAGGATCAGCGCCACCGGCGCCTGCGTGGTGACGGCCTGCTTGATCGAGCGGTCCGTGATGAATTCGAGTTCATCGAGCCGGGTGATGGTGTGATGCTCCAGCGCCAGCGAATCCAGCACGGGGCGCATGGTGCGGCAGACCAGCGACTGGCCGTAATTGAACTCGCCGAGCGTGCCGCGCTCGGACACGAACATGATCAGCGGGATCTGGTAAGGCACTGCGAGCGAGGCCAGCACGTTGGCGAGCGTCGCAAAACCCGAAGTCTGCATCAACACCGCGCCGCGGCGGCCGCCCATCCAGGCGCCCGAGACAATGCCGACCGCTTCCTCCTCGCGGGCGGTGGCAAAGGTGGTGAAGAAAGGATCGGCGTGCAGGTTCCTGATCAGCGGCGTCAGCACGCGATCCGGCACGTAAGGGACGAGGCTGATCTCGTTCCGCTTCAGGGTGTGCAGGATGATGCCGTGCCAGCTTCTTTCACCGGCCGCCTGCGTCGCCTGCGGCGAGGTCTGCTGCTCCGCAATCGCCATTGCGTTCTCCCTTGAGCCGCGTCGTATGCTTATTGGTCTTCGGCCGTCGCGGCGCCCTGCTGAACTTGACGCAGCGGGCCGGATTGTCAACTGTTCGAGCCGGCACCGTGATCTGCGCCAGACGGCCTGCCGTGGCTGGCAGCGCCATGTCATATGTGGGCAACGAAAGAGTGGGAGGAAGCACGGAGGGGCGCGCGCTGCGCTGGCCTTGCTGATCCCTGGAGAGCCGGAAGGGTCCTGATGTCGGTCAACAGCAAGCGTGTCGTCTACTCCAATTACTTGGCCAATCCGATCTATATCGACATCCTCAAGGCACGGCCTGACGTCCGGCTCGATCGCATCGAGAACGGGAGCCCCGAACACGCCTATGCGCCGCTCCTCGGCGCTGCCCATGTTTACCAGGTTGGCGCTGCCCGCGACGAGCTCGCCCCGCATTTCCATGTCGATGCGGCTTTCCTGAAGCGCGCGCCGAATTTGCTGCTCGTCTCCAGCAACGGCGCCGGCTTCGATCCAGTCGACGTCGAGGCCTGCACGGCCGCCGGCGTCGTGGTCGTCAACCAGTCCGGCGGCAACGCCCATTCGGTTGCCGAGCATGCGCTGGCGATGATGTTGACGCTCTCCAAGCGCATCATCCAGTCGGACCGCCGGCTGCGCCGCGAGCGCGACGTCAACCGCAACGAGCTCGTCGGCAACGAGGTCGAGGGCAAGACTGTCGGCATCATCGGGCTCGGCAATGTCGGCCGCCGGATTGCCGCGCTGTGCAAGGGCCTGCTCGGCATGAAGGTGCTGGCCTATGACCCGTATTTGTCGGCCGAGGTGATGGCTGAGCGGGGCGGGGAGAAGGTCGAGCTCGACGAGCTCCTGCGCCGCGCCGATTTCGTCTCGATCTCCTGTCCGCTCAACAAGGGCAGCCGCAACATGATCAGCGTGCGCGAATTCGCGCTGATGCAGCCGCATGCCTATTTCATCACCACTGCGCGCGGCTTCATCCACGACGAGGACGCGCTGCTCCAGGCGTTGCGCGACAAGCGCATCGCCGGCGCTGGCCTCGACGTCTGGTCCAAGGAACCGCCGCCGCCGGAGCATCCGCTGCTCCAGCTCGACAACGTGCTGGCGAGCCCTCATACGGCGGGCGTGACGATCGAGGCGCGCCAGAACATGGGCCGCATCGCTGCCGAGCAGGTGCTGGAGACGCTCGACGGGAAACGTCCGCCGCGCATCATCAATCCGGAGGTCTGGCCGCATTATGCCGAGCGTTTCAAGCAGGCGTTCGGCGTGACGCCGGGATAGGACAGCTACCCTTTCTTCCCGTCATTTCCGGGGTCGGCCTTTCGAGCCGCCCCGGAAATGACGGAGCGAAGAAACCGCGTCCCGGCCTTCATCCGCGTCAAAATCTCTCTCCCGCATCCCGCGCAAATGGGATTAGAGTGCCGCCGGGGCAGGCAGGAGGTCTCATGTCAACTTATGTCGTCAAGTTCATGAAGGACGTGCTTGGCCAGTATGGCCGGCAGATCGAGGTGTGCCAGGGCACGCTCGAGATCGACGCCTCCGACGAGGACGAAGCCAGAGAGCGGGCCAAGGCGAGGTTTTGCAAGGATCAAGCCTTGCACCATTGGTCACTGCATGCCGACCGCATCCAGGTCAGACCGGCCGATCTTCCGTCGTGAAGCCCGGGAGGAGCCGTGACAGGCGGGGCGCCGTCGCTCCTGCGCCGAGCGACAACGTGTTGAAGCAGGTCTCGTTGGCGTCGAACAAAGGTGCGGCGAGGCGCTCACTCCAGTAGCTTGTCCAGCGTGATCGGGAAGCGCCGAATGCGCTTGCCGGTGGCATGATAGACGGCGTTCGCAATCGCCGCAGGCACGCCGACGATGCCGATTTCGCCGAGACCCTTGACACCCAGCTTGTTGATCCGGTCGTCGGGCTCGTCGACGAAAATGACGTCAATATCGTGAATGTCGGCATTCACGGGAATGTGGTACTCGGCGATGTTCGCGTTCATGATGCGACCGAAGCGGTGATCCATCACCGTCTCCTCATGCAGCGCCATCCCGATTCCCCAGACCACGCCGCCCATGATCTGGCTGCGGCCAGTCTTGGTGTTCAGGATGCGCCCGGCCGCGACCGCGCTCACGACCCGCGTAACGCGGATGACGCCGAGCTCCTCGTCGACCTTTACCTCGGCGAAGACGGCGGAATGCGTATTGCGGGCATGCGACTTGTCCTCCGCGAACTGGTTGAGCTTCTCCTTTTCGATCCGCTCGAGCTTGCTGTGGCGCATCACATCCGCAATCGAAAGGGCGGGGCCGTTCCTGCCGTTGCTGGCGATCATGCCGTCGACCAAAGTGACGGTGGCGGCATCGACGTCAGCGAGCGGCGAGCCGGGCATCGCCTTGGCGAGCCGGGCGAGCTCCTGGCGAATGTCTTCGGCCGCTCCCAACACGGCGTGCGCACTGGACGCCGCCATCCAGGAGCCGCCCTCGACGGGCGCTTGCGGCAAGGTCGAATCGGCGAGCCTGACGCTGATGTTCTCGATCGGCAGCCCGAGAGCGTCGGCCGCCACCTGCGCCACAATGGTGTAGGTGCCGGTGCCGATGTCGGACGCGGCGCATGAGACCTCCGCGTGGCCGTTCGATGTCAGAACGATGCGAACGGCGACCGGCATCTGCAGCGCCTCCCAGACGCCTGTCGCCATGCCCCAGCCGACCAGGTCCTTGCCGTCGCGCATGGAGCGCGGCGCGGGATTGCGCCGGGCCCAGCCGAAGGCTTCCGCGCCCCTGGCGTAGCATTCGCGCAGCTGCTTGCTGGTGTAGGGGAGGTCCCCGCTCTGGTCGCGATCCGAGTAGCACTTCAGCCGCAGCTCGATCGGGTCGAGCTTGAGCGCGACGGCCAATTCGTCCATGGCGCATTCGAGCGCGCAGACGCCCGTTGCCGCGCCCGGCGCGCGCATATCGCAGGGGGTGGCGAGGTCGAGGTGGACCAGCTTGTGGGAGAGGCGGCTGTTGGGACTCTTGTAGAGCTGCTCCCCCCAGCCGGTATCGTTGCGCGAGAAATCCTCAAACCGCGAGGTGACGGCGATGGCTTCGTGGGTAACGGCATCGAGTGTGCCGTCGGGCTTTGCGCCGAGCGCAACGTGCTCGATGGTCATGGGACGATAGCCCAGGCTGTACATCTGCTGTCGTGTCAGGACGACACGGACCGATCGTTTCAGCGCGAGCGCACCAAGTGTTGCCAGGACCACCTGGTGCTGCGGCCGCAGGCCCGAGCCGAACGCTCCGCCGACATAGGGCGAGATCACGCGGATGTCTTCCGGCTTCTTTCTGAAGACACCGCAGAGAAACTTCTGGACGTTCTGGACGCCTTGGGTCTTGTCATAGACTGTAAGCCCGCCGTTGCCCTCCCAGACGGCCGTTGTCGCGTAGAGCTCCATCGGGTTGTGATGCTCGCTCGGAATGACATAGTCCGCTTCGTGACGGACGGCCGCCCGCGTCAGCGCTGCTGCGGCGTCGCCGCGCGGCTTGTGTGGCTGATCCACTTTGGCAGCCGTGCCGCGTTCGGATTCGAGATCGGTCGCAAACGCCTCCTGCTCGTATTCAACGCGAATGCGAGTTGCGGCGAATTTGGCGGTTTCCCAGTCCTCCGCCACGACCAGCGCGATCGGCTGGCCGTTGAACCTGATCCTGTCGTCATAGAGTGGGCGGAACGGCGAGCCCTTCTCCGGCGCCACCTCGTCCTTCCAGGCTTCGTCCTTGTCGGCGAGGGGCGGGCGATGCGTGTGGGTGAGCACGTCGACCACGCCCTTCACCTTCAGTGCGTCGCTGCTGTCGAGGCGAACGATGCGTCCCCGCGGAATGGTGGCCTCGACGACAAAGCCATGGAGGAGACGGTCTGCTGCGAACTCGCCGGCATATTTGGCGGCGCCAGTGACCTTGGCCCGGCCGTCGACGCGCGACGTTGGTGTTCCGACATAGGCGTTCATCGGGCCCTCATGCGATCTTCTTGTGAGCTTGTGATTGCGGCGTGGCGCTTGTCGCCTGCATCAGCGTGCGAACGACGGCTCGGCGCGCGAGTTCGATCTTGAATCCATTATGCGAACGAGCGGTTGCTCCCTGCAGCAGCAGATCGGCGGCGCGCCCAAAATGATCCGGCGTTGCCGCTTGGCCGCGCAACGCCGCCTCGGCCTCGAGGCTTCGCCAAGGCTTGTGGGCCACGCCGCCGAGCGCCAGGCGCGCTTCGATGATTGCGTTGCCCTCCAGTTCGAGCGCGGCCGCGACCGAGACCAGGGCAAAGGCGTAGGACAGCCGGTCGCGGATCTTCAGATAGCTGTAGTTCCTGGCAAAGCCGCGCGGCGGCAGCTCGATTGCGGTGATGATCTCGCCGCTGCCGAGATTTGTATCGGCATGAGGCTTGTCGTCCGGAAGCCGATGGAAATCGGTCAGGGCGAGGGTGCGCTCACCGGTCGAGCCTGCGATGTGCACGAGCGCGCCGAGCGCGGCCAGCGCCACGCTCATGTCGGATGGATTGGTCGCGATGCAGGACGAGCTGGTGCCGAGGATTGCGTGGTTGCGGTTGAGGCCATCGAGTGCCGAGCAGCCGGTGCCCGGGCTGCGCTTGTTGCAAGGCGTCGTCGTGTCATAGAAGTAGGCGCAGCGCGTTCGCTGCATCAGATTGCCGCCGACCGAGGCCATGTTGCGCAGTTGCGCGGAGGCACCGGCCAAGATGGCGCTGGCGAGCAGGGGATAGCGCTGCTCGATCAGCGGATGGTAGGCGAGATCCGAATTTGGCACCAAGGCGCCGATGCGCAGGCCGCCATCGGCGGTCTCCTCGATGTCGCGGAGCGGCAGGCGGGAAATGTCGATCAACCGGGAGGGCCGTTCGACATTCTCCTTCATCAGGTCGATAAGATTGGTGCCGCCGGCAATCAGCTTCGCGTTCGGATCGGCGGCCAGCAGGCGAATGGCGTCGGCGACATCGCTTGCGCGGGAATACTGGAAGTTGTTCATGATCGGCTCATTGCCTGCTCGATCGCAGCCACGATGTTAGGGTAGGCGCCGCAGCGGCAGAGATTTCCGCTCATCACTTCCCGGATCTCGTCGGCGCCCCTGGCGTGGCCTTCGGCCAGGAGGCCGGCCGCCGAGCAAATCTGTCCCGGCGTGCAATAGCCACATTGGAATGCGTCGTGATCGATGAAGGCTTGTTGCAGGGGATGCAGGGCGCCGTCCTTGGCAAGGCCTTCGATCGTCGTGATTTCGGCGCCATCCTTCATGACGGCGAGCGTCAGGCACGAATTGACCCGTCTTCCGTCGATTAACACGGTGCAGGCGCCGCATTGGCCGTGATCGCAGCCTTTTTTGGTGCCGGTCAATTCCAGACGGTCACGCAGGGCATCCAGAAGCGTGGTCCACGGCACGACCTCGAGTGTGCGCCTGACGCCATTGACGATAAGGTTGATCGGAATGCGTTCGGGGATCTGATCCGTGATATCGGCCATGTTCTGTTCCCTGCGGAGAGGCCGAGCTGAGCAAGTTTGGATGCCGACTCGAGGATGCGTTGCCGCCGCTGGCCAATAGCGCCCAACGGATGACGAGGTGCTTGGTTCCCGGCCGGTTAGCCCGTCGCCCGGACGAGATTAGCGCTTCGCCTCGCCGAACACCACAGTCGGTACGGCGCGATTGACGATCTCGCGCAGCGCGAAGCTCGATTGCACCCGGGCGACGCGCGGCAGGCGCGACAGCTCGGTACGGTGGATGCGCTCGAAATCCTGGATGTCGCGGGCGAGAACGATCAGGATGTAGTCGTCGGTGCCCGACATCAGGAAGCAGCGCACGACGGAGGGGCACTTCACCACCTCCGCCTCGAATGCCTTGAGCGCATCGTCGCTCTGGCTCTCCAGCGCGATCCGGACCAGCACCGTTGTCGTGAGGCCGAACTGCGCAAGATCGAGCGCCGCTTGGTAGGCCTGGATGTAACCCTCGTCCTCCAGGGCCTTCTGCCGCCGCGCCAGCGCAGTGCTCGATAGTCCGACCTTGTTGGCAAGCTCGGTGTGGCTGGCCCGCGCATTGGTCGTGAGTTCGGCGAGGATGGCGAGGTCTTTCCGGTCGAGGGCCAAGGTTTCGTTTCCAGCGTGAAAGGGCATTTTCGCGCCGGAAACCGGCGCGCTAGGCATGAACCTAGCGGATATTTGCACGAAACCAAACCGCCGCCATCGCTACGATGATGAACGGAATCAAGGCGTTGGGAAGGAGCTGAAGATGCGCGTCGGTGTGCCCAAGGAGATCAAGGTGCAGGAATATCGCGTCGGGCTCACTCCGGGCGCGGTTCGTGAATATGTCGCGGCCGGCCACCGGGTGACGGTCGAGACCGGCGCCGGCAGCGGCATCGGCGCCTCCGACGACGTGTATCGGCGGGCAGGCGCCACGATCGCCGAAAGCGCCCGTGACGTCTTCGCCAAGTCCGACATGATCGTGAAGGTGAAGGAGCCGCAGAAAAGCGAATGGGCCCAGCTCCGCGAAGGCCAGGTCCTGTTTACCTATCTCCATCTTGCACCCGACCCGGAGCAGGCCAAGGGCCTGCTTGCCTCGGGCTGCACCGCGATTGCCTATGAGACCGTCACGGACGCGAGCGGTCACCTCCCGCTGCTCGCGCCGATGAGCGAAGTCGCCGGCCGCCTCGCCATCGAGGCCGCCGGCGCCGCGCTCAGGCGCTCGGCTGGCGGCCGCGGGCTGCTGCTCGGCGGTGTTCCCGGCGTGCAGCCGGCGCGGGTGGTCGTGCTCGGCGGCGGCGTGGTGGGAACGCAGGCGGCACGGATGGCCGCAGGGCTCGGTGCGGAAGTCACGGTGATCGATCGCTCGATTCCTCGTCTGCGCCAACTCGACGATCTCTTTACCGGACGCGTGCGCACCCGCTTCTCGACGATCGAGTCGGTCGAGGAGGAGGTGTTCGCTGCCGACGTCGTGATCGGCGCGGTGCTCGTGCCGGGTGCCAGCGCGCCGAAGCTCGTCACGCGCGCGATGCTGACATCGATGCGGCCGGGCGCGGTGCTGGTCGACGTCGCGATCGACCAGGGCGGCTGTTTCGAGACATCGCATCCGACTACGCACGTGGAGCCGACCTATGAGGTCGACGGCGTGGTGCATTATTGCGTCGCCAACATGCCGGGCGCGGTGCCGGTGACATCAAGCCAGGCGCTGAACAATGCGACGCTGCCGTTCGGCCTGATGCTCGCGAACAAGGGCTTTGCCGCGGTGTTGGAAAATCCGCACTTGCGCAACGGCCTCAACGTGCATCGCGGCCGGATTACGAACAAAGCGGTGGCGGAGAGTCTGGGGCTGGAATTCGCTCCGGTGGAGTCTGGGCTGGCGGCCTGAGTGGTTTTCTGATTGCGAGCGCAGCGAAGCAAGCCAGAGTGTCTCCGAGGAACGATTCTGGATTGCTTCGCTACGCTCGCAATGACGACGTGGGAAGTGGTTGCGCTGACGCCTAATCTGCCTCCGCAGGAGGGTCACGCTTTCGTCAGCTTGTATTGCCTCAGATCCGGATCGTGGGTCATGCGCCAGTAGTCTACGAACCGCCACGGCATCGCGGAGAATACGCGGCCGCTTGCATTCCGGTAATACGTGCTCATGCCGGGATGGGTCCAGATCATGGCCTCGTGCTCGGCATCGACCTTGCGGAGATAGTCATCGAGCACGTCCTGGCGAACCTCGATGGCCGCGATATCTCGCTCGATCATGTCGGCGAGGCAGGCGGAGATGTAGCGGCTCTGGCACTCCGACTGGAAGATGACGCTGCCGCCGTGGGCAGGACCGGAATTGGGACCGAGCATGCAGAAGAAATTCGGGAAGCCCGGCACGGTGAGGCCGAGAAATGCCGTCGGATTGTCGTTGGCCCAGGCATCGCGCAAATCTTTGCCGTCGCGGCCGCTGATGTTGAGGCGCGCCGCCATCTCGGTGACCTTGAAGCCGGTCGCGACCACGATGATGTCGGCGTGGCGGTGTGTGCCGTCGGCGGTGACGATGCCGTCCCGGTCGAAATGGTCGATTGCGTCGGTGACGAGTTCGACATTGTCCCGCGTCAAAGTCTTGAACCAGTTGTTGTCGAGCAGAATGCGCTTGCCGTAAGGCGGATAGGTCGGCACGCATTTTTCGATCAGGTCGGGTCGATCTTTCAGCTCGGACAGGATGAAGTCGGTCAGCTCCTGGCGGTGCCGGTCATTGCCCTTGTTGACGGCGCGTTCGGGATGCGGCCAGGCCGGGTCCTTGCGCAGGAAGGGCAGGAGGCCATCGCCATAGCGCCAAAACATGTTGAAGCGGTACCACTGCACATAGAACGGCAGGTGCGCCAGCAGCCAGCGCGCGCCGTCACTGATCGGATCGGCATAGCCCTTCACCGGCCGCGCCCATTGCGCGCTGCGCTGGTAGACGATGACTGAGGCCACACGGGTGGCGATCGACGGCACCAGCTGCATCGAGGTCGCGCCGGTGCCGATCACGGCGACATGCTTGCCCTCGATGTTGATTTCGTCGGACCATAGTGCCGAGTGCAGGATCGTGCCCTTGAACTCTTCTTCGCCTTTGAAGCGGGCGCGCGAGGGATCGTTGAGCTGGCCGATGGCCGAGACCAGCGCGGTGGATTCGAAAGTCTCCGCGCCGTTCTCGGTCTTGAGCGTCGAAATCCAGCGTTGCCTTTCTTCATCCCAGCGTGATGAGGTCAGCTCGGTGTTGACGCGCAGATGCTTGCGAATGCCGTATTCGTCCGCGACCTTCTGCAGATAGCCGAGTAGCTCCTCACGCTGGCAGAAATAGCGCGTCCATGCGTTGCGCGAGCCGAAAGAGTAGGAATAGGAGTGGTTCGGCGTGTCGACGCCGCAGCCGGGATAGCGGTTGATCCACCAGGTGCCGCCGAGCTCGGCATTCTTCTCGACGATGGTGTAGGGGATGCCGAGATGGCCGAGTGCCACGCCGAGCGCGATGGCGCAGACGCCGGCGCCGACGATCAGCACATGCTGGTCGGCAAGCTTTTCGTCGGAGGGGCGCTTCGTCCAGCGCGCCTCGCGCGGGACAAAACCCATCTCCTCGCGCATCAAAGGTGCATATTCCGGCGCGACATTCTCGCCGAGGCAAGCGCGCATCATCCTCAGCAGCAGCTCCTCGCCCGGATCGGTGATCACGGGTTTTGGCGTGCCATTGGCGAAGAGCCTGACCACGGCGGTGCGGATCTCGTCCTGAATCTCCGGGCGCACGCCGGCCTCGGGATCGGGAATGAGGCGGATGTCGCGTTTGGGCAGATAGGGCGGTTCGAGCCACTTTTCGTCGCCGGTCATGTGCACCAGCACCATCAGAAGGCAGCGGATATCGCCCTCGGCGATTGCGGAGGCGAGGTCGAGCGGTTTGTGCGGAGATTCGATGTTCATGGCGTGTCCTGATCTCCGCAGGCCCTGAAGAGGCCGCGCGTCATCAGCTTGCGATAGGCGGAGAAGACGTGATCGGGCACAGCGGTGACGCCGCCTCCCAAATAGGAGTAGCGGCGGCTGAGATAGCCGCGCGCGCCCATCAGCATGTGAACGATGGCCTCGAACTCCTCGTTGCTGTAATCTTCGATCGCGCCGGCAAGCCGTGCGCGGCGCAAAATGCGCACATAAGCGGTCGAGATGTTGTCGAGGTGCTTCTGGTAACCGATGGGCGCGAAGAACTCGGCCTCGTTGAGGATGCGCAAGAATTCAGGCACCTCGCGGATGAAGTCGAAGAAGGCGGCAAAGCGCTCGATCTCCTGCCGCGCCGCGTGCGCATTGCCGGTGCGGACGCGGATGAACTCGACCATGTCGAGGCCGATTTTTGGTAGGAGCTGGTCGAGCAGTTCCTGGCGGTTATCGAAATGGTTGTAGAAGGTACCCTGCGCGACACCGGCTTCTTCGGTGATGCGCGCGACCGAGGCCTCGGCATAGCCATGCTTGCCGACGACTTTCGTGGCAGCCTCAAAGATCTTCTGCTTGGTCCAGGCGTTGCGCTCGATTCGGTTCAGCTTGGTAACCTTTGCAGTCGCTTGCGTCATTCGGAGGTCTCCAACTCGGCGCGCAGCACGCGCTTGAGGATCTTGCCTGACGGATTGCGCGGCAGGCTGCCGCGGATGACCAGCTGTTTCGGCACCTTGAAACTCGCCAGCCGCGCGCGGCAATGCTCGGTGAGGGCAGCGAGGTCGAGGCTCGCGCCCTCAGTCAGTACGACAACCGCGACCGGCCGCTCGCCCCAGCGCGCATCGCGCAGGCCGATCACCGCGACTTCGCGCACTTCGGGCAAATCGTAGATGATGCGCTCGACCTCGGAGGAGGCGATGTTCTCGCCACCGGAGATGATCATGTCCTTCTTGCGGTCGGTCAGGTAGAGGAAGCCCTCGTCGTCGAGATAGCCGACGTCGCCGCTGCGGAACCAGCCGCCGAAGAAGGCGGACGCCGTCTTCTCCGGATCCCTCCAATAGCCGCGCGTGATCTTCGGACCCCGCAGGCAGATCTCGCCATTGACGTTCGGCGGCAGCTTGTTGCCGTTCTCGTCGCGGATTTCGATCTCGACATGGGCAATGGCGCGACCGGTCGAGCCGATCTTCTCGATCTCGCGACCTTTCTCCATGAAGGTGTCGCCGCCGACGGTCTCGGTGAGTCCATAGGCGTCGATGTAGCGCGCATTGCGGAAATATTCGGCGAAGGCGCGGATGCGTGCCTCCGGCGTCTTCTCGCCGCCGCCGATTGCCCATTGCAGGCTGGAGACGTCGTAGCGGTCGCGGGTGGGGCAGGTGAGCATCGCGGTGGTCATGACGGGCGCGAACCAGGCAGCGTTGAGCTTGTCTTCTGCGATAGAAGCAAGCGCCGCCTCCGGTTCGAAATTGCGCTCGATGCGAATGAATCCGCCATGCCAGAGCACTGCGATGCCTGGCAGGTCGAGCGCGCCGACGTGATAGAGCGGACCGATGACGAGAAGACGCGTATCGGCGCTTAAGGCCAGCGCAATCGTCTGGTCGGCCGACTTCCAGTAGAAATTATCGTAAGTGAGCATCACGCCCTTGGGGCGGTCTGTCGTGCCAGATGTGTACATCAGCCGCATCAGGTCGGAGGGCTGGCGCACATGCATCGGCGCAGCGGTCGTGTTGCCTGCGAGATGGGTGACGCTCTGCTGCGCGGTCTCGTTCAGCACGACGATGTTCGCGCCCGCTGCATTCGCAGCCAATTCCTCGTCGGCGATCAGAAGGCGCGCGCCGGCATTGCTGGCGATGTAGTCGACCTCGTTGCGGGACAAGCGAAAATTGATCGGCAGGAACACCGCGCCGAGATGGCTGGTGGCGAAGACGAGCTCCAGGAATGCCGCGCTGTTCTTCATCAGCACGGCGACGACATCGCCGGCACCGATGCCCTGCGCGGCGAGCCAGCCGGCGACCTGCCGGATGCGCGCGTCGAACATCGCGTAAGCGATCTCCTCACCGCGGTATTTCAGCGCGGGCCGGTCCGGCGTGCGCCGGGCATGGAAGGCGATGAAGCTCGAAAGGTTGATCATTTGCCGGGTTTTGGGCCGGTTACCGACCTCACTTCCTCCCTTGATGAATTCTGACTCGTAATTCATCTTTGGCTTGACGTCACCCCCCACCCTCTGAAATCCTTGGGATCACGGAGACGAGACGATCTCCGGCAGGGATCAGGACACGCCGACCCGAAAGAGGGAGGGAAAATGACGAGAACCCGCACGCCGGGCATCAGCCGCCGTTCCACGCTGGCGCTGATGGGCGCCGGCGCGATCACGTTTGCCGCGCCCTGGGTGGCGCGTGCGCAAGCCAAGACCATCAAGATCGGCATGCCGACGATCCTGTCGGGCCGTGTCGCGCAGCTCGGCACGTCCTCGCGCAATGCGGTGATGCTCGAGGTCGAGAAGGTCAACGCCGCCGGCGGCCTCGCCGGCCGGCACATCGAGATGGTGATCCGCGACTCCAAGGGCCAGCCGCAGGAAGCCGCCCGCGTCGCGCGCGAACTCGTCAACACCGACGGCTGCGAACTGCTGCTCGACGGCGAGGCGTCCTCCGGATCGTTCGCGGTGCATGAAGTCGCGCGCGATCTCGGCGTGCTCTGCGTCCACACCTGCTCGGAAGCATCTTCGCTGACGGCCGATCCCAAGCAGCACATCCCGAATGCGTTCCGCTGCGTGCGCCAGGGCATCCACGATTCCATCGTCGGCGGCAGCTATGCCGCTTCGATCGCGAAAGCCAAGCGCCTGAAGAAGTGGGCGACGTGTTCGCCCGACTACGCCTACGGCCGCGATACCACCGGAGAGTTCACGCTGTATCTGAAGCGCTTTGCGCCCGACGTCGAAATCGTCAGCGAGTCCTGGCCAAAGCTGTTCCAGCCCGACTACACCGAAGTGGTGACGAAGATCCTCCAGGCCAAGCCGCAGGCGCTGTATTCCTGCCTCTGGGGCGGCGATCTCACCTCCTACATCGACCAAGCCAACATCTACGCGATGTTCAGCCAGATGGAGGTGTTCGCAGTCAACATGGCCGACTACACAGCGCTCACGGTGGTGAAGAACCTGCCGAAGGGCATCCATTCCGGTAATCGCTACATCAAGACGTTCCCGGCCACGCCGGAGAACGCAGCCTGGGGGGATGCCTACAAGGCCAAGTACAACGAATATCCGACCAACTGGTCGTGGCAGAACGCCACCGCGGTGATGTTCCTCAGTGAAGCCGCGAAAAAGGCGAACTCCGCCGACGGCAAGAAGATCGCGGAGGTGCTGAAGGGCCTCACCATCAGGTGCCCGTTCGGCGCCGACGGCACTGTGACAATGCGCGGCGACGACCACACCCTGGTCGGCTACGCCATCGGCTGGGGCACCACCATCCCGCAGGAGCCTTATGTCCCGGAGGTCAAGGCCGGCGACTGGAAGACCATCTTCGAGTTGGAGGCCGAATGGAAGAAGAGCAAGGGCTACACCTGACGCCGCGGCGGAGAGGGATGACCCTCTCCGCCGTTTTCGTTTTCCGCGCCGTGTCAGGCGCGCCGCAATGAAAGTGCTCTCGTGGATCTCGACGCGCTCGCCGGCTGCCTCGCCAGCTCCGCCTGCTTGGTGACGCAAACCACCAGCGGCCTCATCATCGGCATGCTTCTGTTTCTCGTCGCGGTCGGGCTGACCCTGATCTTCGGTGTGCTCAAGGTCGTCAATTTCAGCCACGGCGCCTTCTACATGTTCGGCGCCTACTTCGCGATGACGGCCTATCAGCTCACCGGCAGTTTTGCGCTCGCCATGCTGGCGGGCGCGGCCGGCACCGCGATCCTCGGCCTGATCTTCGAGCGCGTCTTCATGAGCCGCGTCTACGGCGCCGACGTGCTGATGCAGCTGCTCGTCTGCTATGCCTTCGTGCTGATCTTCGACGATGTCGTGCGCATCATCTGGGGACCGGAGTTCAAATCGATGGGCATGCCGTCCGCGTTCCAGGTGATGCCGCTATTCATCGCCGGTGGCGTGGTGCCGCCTTATTATCTGTTGCTGATCGGTGTCGCGCTTCTTGCGGCCGTCGTGCTCGGCATCGGATTGTCGCGCAGCCGCATCGGCAAGGTGATCCGCGCGGCCGCGCACAATCCCGGCATGGTCTCGGCGCTCGGCATCAACACCGGCCTGATCTATGGCGGCGTGTTCGCGCTCGGCGGCATGCTGGCGGGTCTTGCCGGCGCGCTGGCGGCTCCTGTGCGGTCGCTGACGCCGGGCATGGGATTTTCCGTGCTGATCGAGTCCTTCATCGTCACCGTGATCGGCGGCATGGGCTCGATCCTGGGCGCGCTGATCGGCGCGCTGCTGCTCGGGCTGATCCGCTCGTTCGGCTCGCTCGGCTTTCCCCTGTTTACGGAAGGCCTGATGTATCTTTTCATGGTGATCGTGCTGGTCTCCAAACCTACCGGCCTGTTCGGCAGGGAGGCGGCATGACCGAGCTCGAGGCCGGTCGCGCCGAAACGCTGGCGCCGGTGCGCAGCGGTGCCGTACTGCGGCGCTACCGTGACGTCCTGATCGCGCTGATCGCCCTTGCCGTGCTGGCGAGCCTGCCGCTCTTCACCGGCAGCAAGGCGCTGCTCGATTTCGTCATCCGCTGCTCGGCCTACGGCCTGTTTGCGACGTCGCTCAATCTGCTGGTCGGCTATACCGGCCTGACTTCGTTCGGCCACGGCATGTTCTTCGGGCTTGGCGCCTACAGTTTTGGCCTCATCATGCAGAAGCTCGGCGTGCCGATTCCCGTCGCCTTCGTCGCGACGCTGGCGATCACCGCAATAGTCTCCGCGATCATCGGCGCCATCTGCGTGCGGCTGAAGGAGATTTACTTCGCCTTCGTGACGCTCGCATTCCAGATGCTGATCCACTCGACCATATTGTCCTGGGCCTCCTTCACCGGCGGCGACCAGGGTCTGCGCGGCGGCATTCCGCGGCCGCCGTTCCTCGGCATTGACCTTGCCAACCACGTCCATCTCTATGTCGCGAGCTGCGCGCTGCTGATCCTTGGCCTGCTCGCGATGCGCCAGATCGCGCAATCACCGTTCGGCTACACGTTGCGCATGATCCGCGACAACGCCGCGCGCGCGAGCTTCCTTGGCATCGACGTCTGGCGCGCCAAGCTCACCGTGTTCGTGCTGGCGGCTTTGTTCGCGTCGATGGGCGGCATGGTGATGGCGCTGTTCGTGTCCGGCGCCTATCCGGAATTCGCCTATTGGACGATCTCGGGCGAGGGCATTTTCATCAACATGCTCGGCGGTGTGTCGACCTTCCTCGGGCCGATGGTCGGCACCGTGCTGCTGCTTCTGCTCAACGATACCGTCACACGTTTCACCGAGTATCACGGCATCGTGCTTGGCGTCGTCATCCTGTTCTTCGCGCTGGGCCTGCGCAAAGGTCTCCTGGATTTCGCCGCCGAATGGTTTGCGCAGCGGCGCGACGCAGGCGAGGGGCGCTAGCGATGCTCGAGATCTGCAACCTCGCAAAATCGTTCGGCGGCGTGAAGGCGACCAACGACGTCTCGCTCGACTTTCCGGACGGCTCGCTGACCGCGGTAATCGGCCCGAACGGCGCCGGCAAGAGCACCTTCTTCAACCTGATCACCGGCGCCTTGAGGCCGGATTCCGGCCAGGTGCTGCTCGACGGCGTCGATCTCGCCGGCCGCTCGCCACCGGAGATCGTGCGCCACGGTATCGGCCGCGCCTTCCAGGTTGCCAGCATCTTCAAATCGCTCACGGTGCAGGAGACCATGCTTGCCGCCGTCAGTGCCGACCAGCGCACCTCGGCGGTGCTGCACAAGCGCTTTCCGCTGCCGGAGATGCGCGACCGTGCTGAGCATGTGATGGAGCTGCTGGGCCTCGCCGGCAAACGCCATCGCACCGCCGCGACGCTCTCGCACGGCGATCAGAAGCTGCTCGACATCGCGCTCGCGCTGGTGCTCGATCCAAAGGTGCTGCTGCTGGACGAGCCAACCGCCGGGATGGGCCCGGAGGAGCGCTGGCGCATGATCGACAAGGTGCGTGAGCTCTGGGAGACGCAGAAAATTACGGTCGTCTTCATCGAGCACGACATGGACATCGTGTTCAAGATCGCGCCAAAAATCGTCGTGCTTTGCTACGGCCGCATCCTGGCCACCGGCACGCCCGACGAGATCCGGAGCAACAGCGCGGTGATCGAGGCCTATCTGGGCACCGAGCATGCGGGAGCTGCGGCATGAACGCAGCCGTCATCGAAGTCGCCGATCTCGACGTCTATTACGGCACCAGCCAGATCCTGTTCGGCGTCAACCTGTCGGTGCGGCAAGGCGAGACCATGGCGCTCTTGGGCCGCAATGGCGCCGGCAAATCGACGACTATGAAGGCGATCATGGGGCTGGCGCCGCCGCGGAGGGGCAGGGTCAACCTGCGCGGCGCGGTGATCTCGGGCCTGAAGCCGCACACCATCGCGCGCGCCGGCCTCGGCTTCGTGCCGGAGGACCGCCAGATCTTTCCGGAGCACACGGTCGAGGACAATCTCGTCATCGGGAGGAAGAAGGGACCGCAGGGCCAGGACGAGTGGCCGATCAAACGCATCTACGAGGTCTTTCCGCTTCTGGAGCCGCTGCGCAATCGCATCGCCGGACGTCTCTCGGGCGGCGAGCAGCAGATGCTCGCGATCGCGCGCACGCTGATGGGCAATCCCGCGCTCCTGCTGCTCGACGAGCCGAGCGAGGGCCTCGCGCCGATCATCGTGCAGCGGATCGGTGAATTGTTGCGGCAGCTCCGTTCGCTCGGATCGACGGTGCTGATCGCCGAGCAGAACATGCATTTCTGCCTGGGGCTGGCGAGCCACGCCACGATCATCGACAAGGGCCAGATCGTCTATGCCGCCGGAATCGACGAGCTGAAGGCCAATGAGGCGATCCGGCGCAGGTATCTGGCCCTGTAGGCCGGACCGCCAGTGTCTCAATAGGCCGAAGAAGAAAACTATTGTGCCGGGGTTATCGAACGGAAGGAGTTTTTCCTCCGGAGGGCAAAAACGCCAATCGCTTCCATTGCCGTTTGGGGCCGAAAAGACGACATTCCCATCAGAATTTGATGGGTTGGCCAGAGCCATGGAACGTACCGGATTTGAACCCTTCGGCGAGCAATTGGTGTCCGCGACGGACACCCAGCCGCGGTCGCGTACGTCAAAGCTCCTGCTGCGGGCCGGCACCGGTCTGTTCTGGTCGCTGGTTGCGGGTATCGTGCTTGCCCGCGCTGCCTTCTTCGAGCCCGGCATCTATGACGGCTTCAGCCGCGTCGCTTCGCTGGCCAAGAGCCTGATCTTCTAGGGTCGATTATTTCGGGCTGAGGATAGAATATTCCGGGCTGAGGATAGAACTTCCCTCGGGCCTGATATGTCGAAAGCTTATTCCCCAACGGAAGCGCGCTGCGTATAAATCTTTCTCCTCTGGGAGAGATTTGTGTCGCAGAATCAAGCATCCAGCCCGGCCGATGCCAAACCGGCCACCGCCGCGAGCCGTATTGCGGCACTGATTCCCGGCATTCTCCTCTGCGTTCTAGTCGCCGGTGTCTCGGCCCTGCTCGAGCGGGCGGAACTCGGCGTCTTCGAGCATCCTTATGTCGAGGCGCTGGTGATGGCGATCCTGCTCGGGATGGCCTTGCGCAGCTTCTGGAAGCCCGCGCCGCGTTGGCAGGCCGGCATCGCCTTCAGCGCCAAACAGCTCCTCGAAGTCGCGGTCATGCTGTTGGGGGCCTCCATCAGTTTCGCCGCCATTGCCGCCTCGGGCATCGCGCTGCTCGCGTCAATCGCGGCCGTCGTCGTGATCGCGCTCTGCGTCTCCTTCGGGCTCAGCCGCATGCTCGGACTGTCGACACGGCTGTCGATCCTGATCGCCTGCGGCAACTCGATCTGCGGCAATTCGGCGATTGCGGCTGTGGCGCCGATCATCGGTGCCAACAACGACGAGATCGCATCCTCCATCTCCTTCACTGCCATCCTGGGCGTGATGATGGTGCTGGGCCTGCCGCTGTTGATTCCGCTTCTGCAATTATCGGCCACTCAATATGGCATTCTCGCCGGCCTGACCGTTTATGCGGTCCCGCAGGTGCTGGCGGCGACGGTGCCGGCCGGACTCGTCTCCACGCAAATCGGCACGCTCGTGAAATTGATGCGCGTATTGATGCTTGGGCCGGTCGTCGTCGGCCTCTCGCTGGTTGCCTCGCGCTGGCATAGCGATGCCAAGAAGACCAATGTCGGCTTCTTTCGGCTTGTGCCGTGGTTCATCCTCGGCTTCCTCGCGCTGGCGACCCTGCGCTCCCTGGAGATCGTGCCGGCCACGGTGGTCGGACCGGTGACGAAGATCACCGCCTTTCTCACCGTGGTCTCCATGGCGGCCCTCGGCCTCGGCGTCGACGTGCGCGTGTTGGCGAATGTCGGGGGCAGGGTGACAGCAGCCGTGACGCTGTCGCTGATGCTGTTGCTTGGCATCAGCATTGCACTGGTGCATTGGTTCAAGTGACAGCGCGTGCCGCCTCTCTGGACATCCCGCGCCAGACGTTTATTGGTCTTCGCTAATGTGACCGGCCAGCGTTCAACGCGGCCGATCCGAAAACAGCGAGGACGCGGCCATGACGACATTGACGGTTAAAGACCTTCTCCCCGAGGACGGTACGCGGGGAACGCTGGCCGGCCGCGTCTGGCTCCCGCAGGTGAATGGCCCCGCCGTCGTCGCTATACGTGATGACGGCGTCTTCGATGTTACCGCAGAGTTTCCCACCATCAGTACGCTTTGCGAAGCGGACGATCCAGCCAACGCGCTTAGGGCGGCCAAGGGTGAGAGGATCGGCGATCTCGAGGCGATCGTCACCAATACGCCGCCGGACCAGCGCGATCCTCAAAAACCGTGGCTGCTTGCCCCCGTCGACCTCCAGACTCTGAAAGCCGCCGGCGTCACCTTTGCGATCTCGATGCTGGAGCGCGTGATCGAGGAGCGCGCCAAGGGCAATCCGGCTTCGGCCGAAGCGATCCGCAAAGAAGTGACGCGCCTGATCGGCGATGATCTTTCGAAGCTCAAGCCCGGCTCCGACCAGGCGATGCATCTGAAGCAGGTGCTGATCGACCAGAACGCCTGGAGCCAGTATCTCGAGGTCGGCATCGGTCCTGATGCCGAGGTCTTCACCAAGGCGCCGACATTGTCGTCGGTCGGCACCGGCATGGATGCGGGCCTGCATCCGAAATCGACCTGGAACAACCCCGAGCCGGAGCTTGTGCTGTTCGTCTCGAGCCGCGGCAAAATCGTCGGCGGCGCGCTCGGTAACGACGTGAACCTGCGTGACTTCGAGGGCCGCTCGGCGCTGCTATTGTCGAAGGCCAAGGACAACAACGCCTCCTGCGCGATCGGCCCGCTGCTGCGCCTGTTCGACGATACGTTCTCGCTCGACGATGCGCGCAAGCTGGACATAAGTCTGAACGTCAAGGGACAGGACGGTTTCGTCCTCAACGGCCATTCCTCGATCAGCAAGATCAGCCGCGATCCGACAGATCTCGTCGAACAGACCATCGGCAAGGTGCATCAATATCCAGATGGTTTCGTGCTGTTCCTCGGCACGATGTTCGCTCCCGTCGAGGACCGGGATGCGCCGGGACAGGGCTTCACCCACAAGCGCGATGACATCGTCACGATCGCCGCGCCCCAGCTCGGCAAGCTCGTCAACCGCATGCGCACCAGCGACGAGTGCGAGCCGTGGACGTTTGGAATCGGTGCGCTGATGAAGAACCTGGCGCAGCGGAAGCTGATTTAGCGTCCCTGCGTTTTCAATTTCGCATAAGCGAATTTGCAGAAGGTCGTCATGCCCGGGCTTGTCCCGGGCATCCACGTCCTTTGTCCCGCTGGGTCAGGCGTGGATGGTCCGCACCAGCCCGGCGGCGGCAGCCGAGCCGTATAATTTCCTTCATCTTCCCGTTGTATCGCCGGAACAAAATCCCGCTGAGCGTGTCGTCTGCGCGAAGCCCGCATCCCTCCTCCTTTCACCTCAATAGTAAAATAATATGACTATACGGCGCTGGGTTTCCGTGAAATAGTGCCTGTCGCCGGCTCGAAGGCTGGCCTGCGGGTGCCATGCTACCAATCGGCGCCCCCAAATAAACATCTTAGGAGACACGCCTGATGACCCTCAAAGCCCTCTTTGCGGCCAGCGCCACGACCGCGTTGCTGCTCGCCCTGCCGGCGAATGCCGCCGAGCTCACCATCGGCTTCTCGCAGATCGGGTCGGAATCCGGCTGGCGCGCGGCCGAGACCTCGGTCTCCAAGCAGGAAGCCGCCAAGCGAAAGGTCAATCTCAAGATCGCCGACGCGCAGCAGAAGCAGGAGAACCAGATCAAGGCGATCCGCTCCTTCATCGCGCAGAATGTCGATGCGATCTTCCTTGCGCCTGTCGTCTCGACGGGCTGGGATTCGGTGTTGAAGGAAGCCAAGGAGGCCAAGATCCCGGTCGTGCTGCTCGACCGTGACATCGATCCCTCGGGCAAGGATCTTTATCTCACCGCTGTCACCTCCGACAGCGTGCACGAAGGCGAGGTGGCCGGCGACTGGCTGGCCAAGACTGTGGGGACGAAAGCCTGCAACATCGTCGAATTGCAGGGCACGGTCGGCGCGAGCGTCGCCGCCAACCGCAAGAAGGGTTTCGACACCGCCATCGCCAAGCATGCGAACCTGAAGGTGGTGCGCAGCCAGACCGGCGACTTCACCCGCGCCAAGGGCAAGGAGGTGATGGAGAGCTTCATCAAGGCCGAAGGCGGCGGCAAGTCGATCTGCGCGGTCTACGCGCATAATGATGACATGATGGTCGGCGCGATCCAGGCGATGAAGGAAGCCGGGCTCAAGCCCGGCAAGGAGATCCTCACCGTCTCCATCGATGCGGTCCCCGACATCTTCAAGGCGATGGCCGCCGGCGAGGCCAATGCGACTGTCGAGCTGACGCCGAACATGGCCGGCCCCGCGCTCGATGCGATTGCGGCGTTCAAGGACAAGGGCACGGTTCCGCCGAAGTGGATCCAGACCGAATCCAAGCTCTATACCGCCGCCGACGATCCGCAGAAGATCTACGACAGCAAGAAGGGCCTCGGTTACTGAGGCGGATGCCGGTCGGACCGCGTCTTGCGGTCCGACCGCGCCCTTCGAATCTGCTGCGCGAACGAATAGGCTGGGTGACCGCATTGTTAGCGGGCATTGCCGGGAGTGACGTTGTCATGGAAAACAGCCCCGATCCTGCTCCGGCCCTTGTGGAGGTGCGCGGGATCAGCAAAAGCTTCGGTGCTGTGCGAGCGTTGCAGGAGGTCGACTTCACGCTTCGCGCCGGCGAGATCCATGCGCTGCTCGGCGAGAACGGCGCCGGCAAATCCACGCTGATCAAGGCGGTGACCGGCGTGTTCCCGCGCGATACCGGCATCGTCAGGCTCGGCGGTGAAGAGGTCGCGCCGCGCTCGGCCAAGGCGGCGCTTCAGGCCGGCATCGCCACCGTCTACCAGGAAGTCAACCTGCTGCCGAACCTCTCGGTGGCGCAAAATCTGTTTCTCGACCGCCAGCCGATGCGTTTCGGCATTGTCCGCGAGGGCGAGATGCGTCGCCGCGCCAACGCCTTGCTGGCGGACTTTGGCCTCGACATCGATGTCGCCGCGCCGCTCGGCAGCTATTCTGTCGCCGTGCAACACGTCACCGCGATCGCGCGGGCCGTCGATCTCTCCGCGCGCGTGCTGATCCTGGACGAGCCGACCGCGAGCCTGGACCGCCACGAGGTCGACATCCTTTTCGGCATCATGCGCCAGCTCGCCAAACGTGGCATCGGTATCGTCTTTGTCAGCCACTTCCTGGACCAGGTCTACGAGATTTCTGACCGCGTCACCGTCTTGCGCAACGGTCGCCTGGTCGGCGAGCGCGAAACCGCTTCGCTGCCGCGGCTGGAATTGATCCGGATGATGCTCGGCCGCGAGCTGGCCGAGACCACCAGCGCGCGGGCGTCTGCCACTGAGCACAGAGCGCGCGAGATCTGCGCGAGCTTCGAGAATTACGGCAAAGCCGGCTACGTCGCGCCGTTCAATCTCGAGCTGCGCCATGGTGAGGTCGTTGGTCTCGCCGGCCTGCTCGGCTCGGGCCGGACCGAGACGGCGCGGCTGGTGTTCGGTGCCGAACGCGCCGATCGCGGCCAGGCGAAGGTGGAGGGCGCACCGGTGCGGCTCCAGTCGCCGCGCGACGGTGTCCGCCACGGCTTTGGCTATTGCCCGGAGGAGCGCAAGACCGACGGTATCGTCGCCGAGCTCAGCGTGCGCGAGAACATCGTGCTCGCGCTCCAGGCCAAGCGCGGGCTGCATCGGCCGCTGTCGCGCCGCGAGCAGGACGAGATCGCACGTCGTTACGTCAAGATGCTCGACATCCGCCCGGCAGATGCCGAACGCCCGGTCGGCCTGCTCTCCGGCGGCAATCAGCAGAAAGTGCTGCTGGCGCGCTGGCTTGCGACCTCGCCGCGCCTGCTGGTGCTGGACGAGCCGACCCGCGGCATCGATGTCGGCGCGCATGCCGAGATCATCCGCCTGATCCGTGAACTCTGCGACGACGGGCTGGCACTGCTCGTGATCTCCTCTGAGCTCGATGAGATCGTGACCTATTCCGACCGCGTCGTGGTGCTGCGCGACCGCGCCCATGTCGAGGAGCTCGCGGGCGAGGCGATCGACGTCGGCAACATTCTCGCGGCCATCGCCGCCGATGGCGCCGCGATCGCGCATGAGGGGCGGGCATGACAGCGCTGTTGCCGCGCCGCGGCCTTGCCCAGATCCTCGCGTTGATTGTTATCCTGGCGGTCGATCGCGTGGTGTCGCCGCAATTCTTCGACCTGCGTCTTCAGGACGGCCGGCTGTTCGGCAGCCTGATCGACGTGCTCAACCGCGGCACGCCGGTGGCGCTGCTCTCGCTCGGTATGGTGCTGGTGATCGCCACGCGCGGCATCGATTTGTCGGTTGGCGCGGTCATGGCGATCTCGGGCGCGATTGCGGCGAGCCTCGCCGACAGCCATGGTCTGCCCATCGTGCTGGGGGCTGCGCTTGGTGCCGGACTCGTCTGCGGCCTCTGGAACGGCTTCCTCGTCGCCGTGCTCGGCATGCAGCCGATCGTGGCGACGCTGATCCTGATGGTGGCGGGCCGCGGCATCGCCCAGCTGATTACCGAGGGGCGCATCGTAACTTTCTCCTCGCCCGATTTGGTGTGGCTCGGCAATGGCGCTGTGCTCGGCCTGCCGGTGCCGGTCGCGATCGCCTTGGGCATGCTGATCCTCACCGGCGCGGTGGTGCGCGGCTCGGCGCTGGGGCTGCTGATCGAGGCGACCGGTGGCAATGCGCGGGCGAGCGAGCTCGCCGGCGTCGGCACGCGCGCCATGATATTGTCGGTCTATGTCTGGTGCGGCGTCTGTGCCGCGCTCGCCGGCGTGATTGCAGCCGCTGATATCATGGGTGCGGATGCCAACAATGCCGGCCTCTGGCTCGAGCTCGACGCCATCCTCGCGGTCGTGATCGGCGGCACCTCGCTGTTCGGCGGCCGCTTCAGCCTGGTACTGGCCGTGTTGGGTGCGCTGATCATCCAAACCATGAACACCGGCATCTTATTGTCCGGCTATCCGCCGGAGTTCAATTTGCTGGTCAAGGCGGTGGTGGTGCTCGCGGTGCTCTTGCTGCAATCGCCGAAATTCGCCGGCATTGCCGGGACAGCCGCGCGACTGCGGAGGTCCAAAGCATGAAAGGCCTGCCGCCCGTCCTCATCACCGCCATCGTGCTGGTCGCCGGCTTTGCGCTCTGCGCGATGCAATTCCCCAACATTGCCTCAACCCGCGTGGTCGGCAATCTCCTCACCGACAACGCCTTTCTCGGCATCGTCGCGACCGGCATGACCTTCGTCATCATCTCCGGCGGCATCGATCTTTCGGTCGGCTCGGTGATCGGTTTCACGACCGTGTTCGTGGCGCTGGCTATCGAGCGCTGGGGCGTGCCGCCGCTGGTCGCTTTCACCGCCATCCTCCTGCTTTCGGCAGGGTTCGGGGCTGCAATGGGTGCCGTGATCCATGTCTTCGACCTGCCGCCCTTCATCGTCACGCTCGCCGGCATGTTCCTCGCGCGCGGTGCGAGCTTCCTGCTCTCGACGGAATCGGTGCCGATCACAGCGCCGGTCTACTCGACCGTGTCGGACTTCGCGCTGCGGATGCCCGGCGGCGGACGGCTGACGGCCATCGCGATCATCATGCTGGTGATCGTGATCGGCGGCGCCCTGCTGCTGCATCTCACCCGGTTCGGCGCCAATGTCTATGCGCTCGGCGGCAGCCGGGCCACCGCGAGCCTGATGGGCGTTGCGGTCGGCAAGATGACGGTGAAGATCTACATGCTGTCGAGCCTGCTCGCTGGCATCGCCGGCATTGTCTTCTCCTTCTACACCAGCGCCGGCTATTCGCTCTCCGCGGTCGGCGTCGAGCTGGATACCATCGCGGCCGTCGTGATCGGCGGCACGCTGCTCACGGGCGGCCAGGGATCGGTGATCGGCACCTTCCTCGGCGTGCTGATCCAGGGCTTGATTCAGACCTACATCAATTTCGACGGCACGCTGTCGAGCTGGTGGACCAAGATCGCGACCGGCATTCTGCTGTTCGCCTTCATCGCCTTGCAGCAGGGACTGGTCGCGCTGGCACGACGGCCGGTGAGGAAGAGTGCAGGAGCAACCTCATGACCTCGCGCATCGTCGTCATCCCGACGCGGCGGGCCCACTCCAATCATGCGGAGGTGGCCCGCTCGATCGGCGTCGATATCATCGCTGGCCGCTATGCGGAGGGGACGCGGCTGCCCGGTGACGCCGAGATGATCGCGATGTTCGGCGTGTCGCGGCCGGTCCTGCGCGAGAGCGTCAAGACGCTGGTAGCCAAGGGGCTGCTCACCACCAAGGCGCGCGTCGGCACCGTCGTGCGCGAGCGCGGCGCCTGGAACATGTTCGACGCCGACGTGCTGGCCTGGCATCTGGACGCCGGCATCGACAAGCGCTTCCTCAACGACCTCGCCGAGATCCGTCTCGCCGTCGAGCCGCGCGCCGCCGTTCTCGCAGCTATGCACCGGTCCGAAGACGACGTCGCTGAGCTCCGTCGCTGCATGGATCGCATGCGGCTTGAAGCGTCGGACTCCGTCGGCTTTGCCGATGCCGACCTCGCGCTCCATGTTGGGGTGGCGCGCGCCTCCGGCAATCTGTTCATGCGCTCGATCGGGCATGTCATCGAGGCAGCGCTGCGCGCCTCGTTCCTGCTGAGCGCCCCGGTCGCGCCGGAGGACCGCGACACCGTGCTGCTCTGGCATCAAAAGATCGTCGATGCCATTGCGGCAGGCGATGCTGACGGCGCCTCGGAGGCGATGGTCTACGTCATTCACAACGGCATGAGCCGGCACGAACACACTGTGATCGAGGCCGCGCCGGCGGATCCGCTGCCATCTGCGAATACTGGAGAGCAAGCGTGACCGAACTTCGCATCGCCATTGTTGGCTTCGGCAAGATCGCGCGCGACCAGCACCTCGATGCAATCGCCGCGACACCGGATGCGACGCTCGCGGCTGTCGCCAGCCGCAACGCCTCGCTACCGGGGCTGCCGCATTTCGCCACCATCGAGGAATTGCTGGAGAAGGGGCCGCCGATCGACGCAGTGTCGCTCTGCACGCCGCCGCAGGTGCGCCGCGCCCAGGCGGCCGCGGCGCTCGCCGCCGGCAAGCATGTCATGCTGGAGAAGCCGCCCGGCACCGGCGTCGCCGAGCTCGATCCGCTGATCGCGATGGCAGCGGAGGCGAAGCGGACGTTGTTTGCAACCTGGCATTCGCGCTACGCGCCGGCCGTCGAGCCGGCGCGGCAATGGCTCGCCGAGCGCCGCATCGCCTCCGTGCACATCAGCTGGAAGGAAGACGTCCGCGTCTGGCATCCCGGGCAGGGCTGGATCTGGGAGCCGGGCGGCCTCGGCGTGTTCGATCCCGGCATCAATGCGCTGTCGATCCTGACCAAAATCCTCCCGCAACCCGTGTTCGTCACCGCGGCCGAGTTGGCCTTTCCGGCCAACTGCCAGGCACCGATCGCGGCGAACCTGACGCTGACCGATATCGACGGCCTGGCCGTCAGTGCCGAATTCGACTTCCGCCAGACCGGGCCGCAGAGCTGGGATATCCTCGTGGAAACCGATCAGGGCCGGTTGACGCTGTCCGGTGGCGGCAGGCGGATGGCGATCGACGGCAAGACCATTGCCGAGGCGCCCGATGAGGAATATCGGGAGCTGTACCGGCGCTTCGTCAATCTCGCTGCGACCGGCGCGAGCGATGTCGACCTGGCGCCATTGCGTCTCGTCGCCGATGCCTTCCTGCTCGGCAAGCGGTCGATCGTCGAACCATTTGTGGACTGACAATGGCTGGCTCGCGAATCACAAGAGACGTTTTCGGAGCACTGCCGGATGGTCGCGCGGTCGAACGCGTCGTGCTGCGCGGGGAGGGCGGCTTCGAAGCGCGCATCATCACCCACGGCGCGGTGATCCAGGCGTTGATCGCGCCGGACGCTAAGGGCGGCTATGACGATGTCGTGCTCGGCCACGATGCCTTCGCCGGTTATCTCGCCGAACGAAAGTTCCTCGGCGCCACGGTCGGCCGCTACGCCAACCGCATCGCCAACGGGCAGTTCCCGCTTGACGGCGAGACTGTGCAGCTCGCCGTCAACAACTGCCCTAATGCGCTGCACGGTGGCGTCGATGGCTTCGACCGCAAGCTCTGGGAGATCGCGGAGATCAACGAGAGCGCCGAGCCCGCGGTGACGCTCACCTATGTCAGCCCGCATGGCGAAGAAAATTATCCGGGCCGGCTCGATGTGCGTCTGACCTATCGCATCACCGGTCCGACCGAGCTATCGCTGAGCATGGAGGCCCGCACGGATCGGCCGACGATCGTCAACCTCACCAACCATAGCTTCTTCAATCTGGAGGGTGCGACGTCGGGTACGCCCGTCCTTGATCATGAGCTGACGGTCGCCGCCGAGCATTTTCTTGCGATTGATCCCACCGCCATTCCGCTGCCGGAGCCGCCGCGTCGCGTTGCCGGCACGCCGTTCGACTTCCGCGAAGCACGGCCGGTCGGCGAGCGCATCCGCGAGAGCAATCAGCAATTGCGCAACGGCAGAGGCTACGATCACACGTACTGTCTCGCGCGTGACGGCAAGCTTGCTTTCGCGGCCCGGCTGGAGGCGCCGGACTCGGGGCGCATCATGGAGTTGTTCACCGATCAGCCCGGCCTGCAGGTCTATTCCGGCAATTATCTCGATGGCACGATCTCCGGGAAGGGTGGCAAGCTCGTCCGGCAGTCGGACGCGATGTGCCTGGAGCCGCACATCTGGCCTGACGCGCCGAACCGGCCGGATTTCCCGAGCCCGCGGCTCTCACCTGGCGAGGTCTATCGCCATCACACGCTCTATCGCTTTTCGGTGAGGACGCCATGATGGAAGAGGTGCCGACGTCTGTGCTCTCGGATCACCCTTGCCATCTCGGCGAGGGGCCAACCTATGACGCGACCACCGACACGGCCTGGTGGTTCGACATCCGCGAAGGGCTGCTGTTTGAGGCGCAGCTCGGCGGAGGTGGCGTCCGCGTCCATGCGCTCGGCCGGATGGCGAGTGCGCTCGGCAGGATCGACGCCGAGCGTCAGTTGATCATCGCGGAAGACGGCCTCTACGTCCGCGAGCTCGCTCACGGCACGATGACGCTGCTCTGCCCGCTCGAAGCCCACAATCCGACGACGCGCTCCAATGACGCGCGGGTGCATCAGTCCGGCACGTTCTGGATCGGCACCATGGGCCGCAAGGCGGAGCCGGAGGCGGGCGCGATCTACGCGTTTCATCGCGGCAAGATCTCGCTGCTGTTCCCCCGCATCAGCATTCCCAACTCGATCTGCTTCTCGCCGGACGGCGCTATTGGCTATTTCGCCGACAGCGCGCGGGCCGTGCTCTACGCCGTGCCGCTCAATCCCGGGACCGGCCTGCCGCGCGGCGAGCCGGAGGTGCTGCTGCGCCACACCGGCATCGGCGGCCTCGACGGCTCGGTGTGCGACGCCGACGGGCAGATCTGGAACGCCTGCTGGGGCGCGGGCCGCATCGATGTTTACTCTCCGCAGGGCGAGCGCCTGCGCTCACTCAGCGTGCCGGCAAGGCAGGCGAGTTGCCCGGCTTTCGTCGGCCCCGATCTGTCGCGTCTCCTCGTCACCTCCGCCTGGCAGGACATGGACACGGCGACGCGTGCTGCCGATCCGCAAGCAGGCCACACCTTTCTGCTGAAGGCGTCCGCGCGCGGTCGCGCGGAGCCCGACGTCAAGCTCGCATAGGAGACCCAAAGCAACCGACATCTGTCCTCGAAACGAAAGAACAGTCTGACACCCAAAGGGAGTGAAACATGCTGAAACTGAAGACGACATTCCTCGCGCTCGCGCTGGCCGGCGCTGCCACGATGGCCACAGGCGTCGCCGCCTTTGCTCAGAAGGCGACAGTCGGCATCGCCATGCCGACCAAATCCTCGGCGCGTTGGATCGACGACGGCAACAACATGGTCAAGGTGCTGAAGGAGCGCGGCTACAGCACCGACCTGCAATATGCCGAGGATGACATTCCGAACCAGCTCTCGCAGGTCGAGAACATGGTGACCAAGGGCGCGAAGGCGCTGGTGATCGCCGCGATCGACGGCACCACGCTGTCCGACGTGCTCAAGCAGGCCAAAGCCAAGGGCATCACCGTGATCGCCTATGACCGCCTGATCCGCGGCACGCCGGATGTCGACTACTACGCGACCTTCGACAATTTCCAGGTGGGCGTGCTCCAGGCGCAGTCGATCGAGCAGGGGCTCGGCCTCAAGGAAGGCAAGGGACCCTTCAACATCGAGCTGTTCGGCGGCTCGCCCGACGATAACAACGCCTACTTCTTCTACAACGGCGCCATGAGCGTTCTGAAGCCCTATATCGATAGCGGCAAGCTCGTCGTCGTCTCCGGCCAGATGGGCATGGACAAGGTGGCGACGCTGCGCTGGGATGGCGCCACCGCGCAGGCCCGCATGGACAATCTGCTCAGCGCCTATTACGGCAACAAGAAGATCAATGCCGTGCTGTCGCCCTATGATGGCATCTCGATCGGCATCATCTCCTCGCTGAAGGGCGTCGGGTACGGCAGCGCGGACCAGCCGATGCCCATCATCTCCGGCCAGGACGCCGAGGTGCCCTCGATCAAGGCGATGCTGCGCGGCGACCAGTATTCGACCATCTTCAAGGACACCCGCGACCTCGCCAAGGTGACGGCCGACATGGTCGACGCGGCGCTCGCCGGCAAGCAGGTCACCGTCAATGACACCAAGACCTACGAGAACGGCGTCAAGACGGTGCCGTCCTATCTGCTTAAGCCGGTCGTGGTCTACAAGGACAATTGGGAGAAGGTGCTGGTCGACAGCGGCTACTACAAGAAGTCGCAGTTCCAGTAGGCTTGTCTTGCTCAGTCATTCCGGGGCGATGCGAAGCATCGAACCCGGAATCTCGAGGTTCCGGGTTCGCCCTTTGGGCGCCCCGGAACGACGGTGAACTTTCCAAGGACACTATCCGATGACCGCCATGCTGGAGATGCGCAACGTCAGCAAGAGCTTTGCCGGTGTTCAGGCGCTGCGCGACGTCAATTTCTCGGTTCACGCCGGGCAGATCCACGCGCTCGTGGGCGAGAACGGCGCCGGCAAGTCGACGCTGATGAAAGTGCTGAGCGGGGTCTATCCGCACGGCAGCTACGAGGGCACCATCGTCTTCGAGGGCGAGGAGCGGCGCTTCCGCGACATCAACGATTCCGAGGCGCTTGGCATCATCATCATCCATCAGGAGCTGGCGCTGATTCCGCTGATGTCGATCGCCGAGAACATCTTCCTGTCGCATCCGCCGTCGAAGTTGGGGGTGATCGATCGCGACGAGGTCTACCGGCGCACGCGGGAACTGCTTGCGCAGGTTGGCTTGAAGGAATCGCCGGATACGCTGATCACCGATCTCGGCGTTGGCAAGCAGCAGCTGGTCGAGATCGCGAAGGCGCTGTCCAAACGGGTGCGGATGCTGATCCTGGACGAGCCGACCGCGAGCCTCAATGAGGCCGACAGCGCCGCGCTGCTCGAACGGCTGATGACATTTCGCGAGCAGGGTATCGGCTCGATCCTGATCTCGCACAAGCTGAACGAGGTCGCAAGGGTCGCCGACCACATCACTGTGCTGCGCGACGGCCGCACGGTCGACAGCATCGATTGCCATGCCGAGGCGATCCAGGAGGATCGCATCATCCGCAGCATGGTCAACCGCGATCTTGCCCATCGCTTTCCGGAGCGCAGCGCGAAGATCGGCGAACCCGTGCTCACCGTCGAGAACTGGTCGGTCTATCATCCCGTCCATCCCGAGCGGAAGGTGATCAAGAACGTCAATTTCAGTGTCAAGCGAGGCGAGGTCGTGGGCATCGCCGGCCTGATGGGAGCCGGCCGCACTGAATTCGCCATGAGCCTGTTCGGCCGCTCCTGGGGCACCACCATCAGCGGCAGCCTCCGGCTCGAGGGCAGGGAGATGACGCTGCCGAGCGTCGCGGCCGCGATCGATGCCGGCCTTGCCTATGTCACCGAGGATCGCAAGCAGCTCGGCCTCATCCTCGCCGACGACGTTCGCAAGAACATCACGCTGGCGAGCCTCGACCAGGTCGCGCCCGGCCGTGTGATCGACGACATCGCCGAGCTCAAGGTCGCCAGCGACTACCGCAGCCGGATGCGGATCCGCTGCTCCGACGTCTACCAGGAGACAGGCCAGCTCTCCGGCGGCAATCAGCAGAAAGTGGTGCTGTCGAAATGGCTGATGACCGATCCGAAGGTGCTGATCCTGGACGAACCGACGCGGGGCATCGACGTCGGTGCCAAGTACGAGATTTACTGTATCATCAACGAACTGGCGGAAGCCGGTCGCGGCGTCGTCGTGATCTCCTCGGAAATGCCCGAGCTGCTCGGCATCTGCGATCGCATCTGCGTCATGAACGACGGCGCCTTTGTCGGGGAATTCCAGGGATCCGAGGCGACGCAGGAAAAGATCATGCGCGCCATCATGCGCAATAAGAGAAGCAACGGGAGCGGCGCTCGTGCGGCCGCGGAGATTGGAGGATCGCAGCCATGACCGACAAGACGGTGTCGCTGCCCGAGGAGCGCCGGCACGGCAGCTTCATCAAGAACAACTTGCGCAGCTACGGCATGCTGATCTCGCTGGTCGCGATCATGCTGTTCTTCCAGGTCGTCACTGGCGGCACGCTGCTCCAGCCGCTCAACCTGACCAATCTGGTGCTCCAGAACAGCTACATCGTCATCATGGCGCTGGGCATGCTGCTGGTGATCGTCACCGGCCATATCGACCTTTCGGTCGGCTCGGTCGCGGGCTTCATCGGCGCGGTGGCCGCCGTGCTCATGGTGACCTACAAGATCGACTACACGCTCGCCTTCATTGCCTGCCTCCTGATTGGCGCCGCCATCGGCGCGGCGCAGGGCTATTGGGTGGCCTATTTCAAGATCCCGTCCTTCATCGTCACCTTGGCGGGCATGCTGGTGTTCAAGGGCCTCGCGCTCGCGGTCTTGCAGGGCCAGTCGCTTGGACCGTTCCCGGCGACCTTCCAGAAATTGTCGTCGGGGTTCATTCCTGAACTGCTTCCGGAGGCCGGCACGCTGCATCCGACCTCCATGCTGATCGGTGCGGTGCTCGCGCTCGGCCTGGTCTATGCCAGCGCCAAGGGACGGTCGCGCGAGCAATTGCATGGCATTGAGGTCGAACCTTATGCGTTCTTCCTGGGCAAGAGCGTTCTCTTGGCCTGCGCCGTGCTCTATTTCACCTATCTGATCGCCTCGCATCGCGGCCTGCCGAATGTGCTGGTCATCATGACGGCGTTGATCGCGCTCTACGGCTTCGTGACCCGGCGCACCGTGATCGGCCGGCAGATCTATGCCGTCGGCGGCAACGCCAAGGCGGCGAGCCTGTCGGGCATCAAGACCGAGCGGCTGACCTTCCTCACCTTCGTCAACATGGGCGTGCTCGCCGCGCTCGCCGGCCTCGTCTTCGCCGCGCGCCTCAACACCGCGACCCCGAAGGCCGGCCTCGGCTTCGAGCTCGACGTCATTGCCGCCTGCTTCATCGGCGGCGCCTCAGCCTATGGCGGGGTGGGCCGCGTCGGCGGTGCCGTGGTCGGCGCCATGATCATGGGTGTGATGAACAACGGCATGTCGATCCTCGGCATCGGTATCGACTACCAGCAGGTCATCAAGGGCCTGGTGCTGCTCGGGGCGGTGTGCATCGACGTGTACAATCAGCGGCGGTAAGCTCGCGGCGAAGAACGTAGAGTGGGCAAATGGCGCCAAAGCGCCCATGCCCACCAATTCTCGCGGTCGGTCAGGACTGCAGCACCGGTACCAATCCGTAGCGCAGCATCGTCTCCTTCATCTTTGCCGGATCGGGTGTACCGGCGGTGAGCAGGGCCGCCATTTCCTTGAAGTATTGCGGGCCAAGCACGCCGGGGGTGAGTGTGCACAGGCAGGTCGCCGGCCGGGGTGAACGGTTGGTGAAGCTGTGCACGACGCCGCGCTTGATGAACGCGGTCTCGCCCGGCGCCACGTCGACCTCCGTTCCGTCGATCCGCCAGGTCGAGATGCCGCTGAGTCCATAGATCGTTTCGTCCCAGCGATCGTGATAGTGAGGGATCGGCATGCGCGCGTTCGGTTGGAGGGTCATTTCGAACAGATCGAGGCTGCCGTCGGTGTCGTCCTTGCTCCGCAGAAAGATTAGCTGCAGCGCACCAAGATTGATGATCTCAGGCATGGCAAACTCATTGGGTCGTGTGCGGTCGCGAACCTTACCGCGTTCGGGCAGTGAGCCAAAGCGCTCTGGTGATACCATGATCTGGGTGGCGCAATTGGCGCAATCCTACTTGCCGACGCTGTTCCGCCGCGGCGGCTGCGTATCCTCGGCAACATCAAGCGTTGCCGGCGATCGACCGGCAGGTGGCGCATTGAGGCGCAGACCGCGCCGCGAGGGCTTGCCCCAGCTGAGCTATTGCTCGTCAGTTGGGTATATGATCGAATGGCTGGATGCACCAGGGCCGGCTGAAACCCGATCTGATCATCTTCGACTGCGACGGCGTGCTCGTCGACAGCGAGCTGTTGAGCTGCCGCTGCCTGTCCGAAGTGCTGGCCGAATCCGGCTTCGCGCTCAGTGAGGCGCAGGCGCTCGAACTCTTTCTCGGGCGGAGCACCAAGGCGATCGAGCAGCATTATCACGATCTCGGGCAAACCGTGCCGCACGGCTTCCTGCCGCGATTGAAGTCGCGCGTGCTCGAGACGTTTGCCGCCTCGCTCGAACCGATCCCCGGGGTTGGGGCGGTGCTGTCGGACCTGACGGTGCCGTTCTGCGTGGCCTCGTCGAGCGATATCGACCGCGTATCGCTCTCGCTCGACGTCACCGGCCTCAAGCCGCTGTTCGACGATCGCATCTACACGGCGCAGATGGTCAAGCGCGGCAAACCGGCGCCCGACCTTTTCCTCCACGCGGCCGAGAAGATGCGCATACCGCCCGCGCGCACATTGGTGATAGAGGACAGCGTCAGCGGCGTGCAGGCGGGCAAGGCGGCGGGCATGACTGTCTGGGGATTTGTTGGCGGAGGCCATTACAGCACCCGGGACGGGCAGGCTATATTGTCGGGCGCCGGGGCCGATCGGGTCTTCGAGCGCATGAGCGATTTCTGGAAGGACGTCTGACGCCTGCCATGGCCGCCGAGAATGAGAAATCGAGGCTCGACGACGCCGCGCGCGCCGGCTGGCTCTATTTCATTGCCGGTCATACCCAGGACGAGATCGCAAAGATGCTCCAGGTCTCGCGTGCCTCGGCGCAGCGGCTGGTCTCGCTCTGCCTCGCCGAGCGGCTGATCACGTTTCGGCTCGAGCATCCCATCGCCGCCTGCATGGAACTGGCGGCGCGCCTGAAGCAGCGCTTTGATCTGGTTCATTGCGAGGTGGTGCCGGCCGACCCTGCGGCGCCGCAGGCTACCGCGGGCATCGCCGAGCGTTGCGCCAACCTGCTCGATTCCACGCTGCGCTCGGAGACGCCGGTCATCGTCGCACTCGGCACCGGACGGGCGGTGCGCGCCGCGGTCGAGCGCGTTACGCCGATTGACCGGCCCAATCATCAGATCGTCTCGCTGGTCGGCAACATCTCCGCCGACGGCTCGGCGAGCTTCTACGACACCGTCGGCCGGCTCGCCGACCGCACCGGCGCGCGGCATTATCCGATGCCGTTGCCGTTCCTGATGTCGTCCGAGGACGAGCGCAACAAGATGGTCCGCATCGAGCCGATCGCCAAGGTGAAGGCGGTCGCGGCCAAGGCGGACCTTCGCCTCGTCGGCATCGGCCAGATGGACCAGAAGGCGCAGGTCCATGTCGATGGCTTCGTCACCCGCGATGAATTGTTCGAGATGATGCGGTTAGGTGCCATCGGCGAGATCACCGGCTGGGCCTATGATTCCAACGGTCGCCTGCTCAAATCCGGCACCAACAAGCGCCTGACCAGCATCCCGCCGGAAGTCCCGGCCAAGACCACGACGATCGGCGCCGCGATCGGCGCCGCCAAGGTGCCGGCGATCGCGGCCGCGATGAACGGGCGATTGATCAACGGCCTGATCACGGACGAGGCGACGGCAAGGGCGATCTTGGAGCGGTAGGGCGTTTGCGCTTTCGGCGTGCGCACGAGGCGGGAAGTCTCTCAACCACACCGCTGTCATTGTCCGCGAAGGCGGACGATCCAGCACGCCGCGGCCCCGCTTGGGCCAACCAACCGCACCGAGTACTGGATGCCCCGCTTTCGCGGGGCATGACAGCGTGGGTGCTCCCGCATCGCAGCACTCATAAGTTGCGGGAAGGGCCGCACGCCCTGCTTGACAACTGCGCCTGCTTGCGCTGAACATATGCCCAACGCGTGGGCATGTACTCAAAAGCGCGACTCTAGGGAGGTCTCCGTGAAACACGTCCTCGGCGCCGTCTGCGGCGCGTCTTGCCTGCTGCTGGCCATCCCCGCGATGGCCGAAACGACCCTGACCATCGCCACCGTCAACAATGGCGACATGATCCGCATGCAGGGGCTGACGGGTGAGTTCACCAAGAAGAACCCTGACATCACCGTGAAATGGGTGACGCTAGAGGAGAACGTACTGCGCCAGCGCGTCACCACCGACATCGCCACCAAGGGCGGTCAGTTCGACGTGCTGACCATCGGCACCTATGAGGTGCCGATCTGGGCCAAGAAGGGCTGGCTGGTGCCGTTGGCCAATCTCGGCGCCGATTACGACGTCGCCGACCTGCTGCCGAAGATCAAGGATGCGGTCTCCTCCGACGGCAAGCTTTACGCCGCGCCGTTCTACGGTGAGAGCTCGATGGTGATGTATCGCACCGATCTGGTCGAGAAGGCCGGCCTGAAGATGCCGGAAAAGCCGAGCTGGGATTTCGTGATTGATGCCGCCAAGAAGCTCACCGACAAGAGCGCCGGCGTCTACGGCATCTGCCTGCGCGGCAAGGCCGGCTGGGGCGAGAACATGGCGTTCCTCTCGGCCATGGCTAATTCCTATGGCGCGCGCTGGTTCGACGAGAAGTGGCAGCCGCAGTTCAACACGCCGGAATGGAAGGCGACGCTGACGACCTACGTCAATCTCATGAAGGAGGCCGGTCCTCCCGGCGCGAGCTCCAACGGCTTCAACGAGAACCTGGCGCTGTTCAACGCCGGCAAGTGCGCGATGTGGATCGACGCCACGGTCGCGGCATCTTTCGTCACCAATCCGAAGGAGTCCAAGGTCGCCGACAAGGTCGGCTTCGCGCTCGCGCCCAACACCGGGCTCGGCAAGAACGCCAACTGGTTATGGGCCTGGAATCTCGCGATCCCCGCCGGCTCCAAGAAGACGGAAGCGGCCGAGAAGTTCATCGCCTGGGCCACGAGCAAGGACTACACCAAGCTCGTCGCGTCGAAGGAGGGCTGGGCCAACGTGCCGCCGGGCACGCGGACCTCGCTCTACCAGAACGAGGATTATCTGAAAGTCGCCCCCTTCGCCAAGTTGACGCTGGCCTCGATCGACGCGGCCGATCCGAACAAGCCGACGGTGAAACCAGTGCCATACGTCGGCGTGCAATACGCCGCGATCCCCGAATTCCAGGGCATCGGCACGCAGGTGGGCCAGCAGTTCTCGGCCGCGCTTTCGGGATCAATGACGGTCGACGCCGCGCTAACCGCCGCGCAATCCGCGACCGAGCGCGAGATGAAGCGCGCCGGCTACATCAAGTGAACCCGAGCTCTCCCTCCTGAGCTCAAACTGGCGGCCATCGGCCCATCCCCGGATGGATGGCCGCCTTTCTTCCCCGAAAGGAGAAGTCAGGGATGGCAACCCGGCAGACGCAATTTCTTGCGCGCTCGCTCCTGACGCCAGCGGTTGGGCTGCTGTTCATCTGGATGATCGTCCCGCTCGCGCTGACGATCTATTTCGCGACGCTGCATTACAGTCTGCTCGATCCCGGCTCGGAATCGTTCGTCGGCCTGGAAAATTTTCGCTACTTCCTGACCGATCCCGCCTTCCTTGCCTCGCTCCAGAACACCTTGGTGCTGGTCGGCTCCGTGCTGGCACTCACGATCCTGCTCGGCATTCCTCTGGCGCTGCTGATGGACCAGCCCGTGATCGGCCGCAATTTCGTCCGGCTGATGGTGATCGCGCCGTTCTTTGTGATGCCCACGGTGAGCGCGCTGGTCTGGAAGAATCTGCTGATGCACCCGGTATCGGGACTGTTTGCCTGGCTTGCTTCGCTGTTCGGCCTGACGCCGATCGACTGGTTCAACGATATGCCGCTGTTTGCGGTGATCCTGATCGTGACCTGGCAATGGCTGCCGTTCGCGACGCTGATCCTGCTCACCGCACTGCAATCGCTCGACGAGGAGCAGAAGGAAGCTGCCGAGATGGATGGCGCCAGCGCCGTCTCGACCTTCATCTACATCACCCTGCCGCACCTCGCGCGCCCCATCACGGTAGTGATCCTGATCGAGACCATCTTCCTGCTGACCGTGTTCGCCGAGATCTTCGTCACCACTGGCGGGGGTCCCGGTCTTCAGACCACCAATATCGCCTTCCTGATCTATTCGCAGGCGCTGATCCAGTTCGACGTCGGCAGCGCCTCCGCGGGCGGCCTCGTTGCCGTGGCGATCGCCAACATCGTCGCTTTCTTCCTGGTCCGCATCGTCGGCCGCAATTTGGAGGCCTGACATGGCACGGATGGCGACGACGCGGCGAGTGGCGATATCGACCGCAGCGGCCTGGCTGTTCGGATTTCTGATCTTCTTCCCGATTCTGTGGATGGTGCTGGCGAGCTTCAAGACCGAGCTCGAGGCCTTCGCCATCCCGCCGTCCTTCCTGTTCTTCCACTGGACCACGGAAAACTACGCGACCGTGCAGGAGCGCAGCGACTATTTCCACCACGCCATGAACTCGGTCATCATCGCCGGCGGCTCGACGCTGATTGCGCTTTTGATCGCCATCCCGGCGGCTTGGTCGATGGCATTCTCGCCGACCAAGCGCACCAAGGACATCCTGCTCTGGATGCTCTCGACCAAGATGATGCCGCCGGTCGGCGTGCTGGTGCCGATCTACCTGATCTACAAATCCTTCGGCCTGCTCGATTCCCGCATCGGCCTCGTCTTCATCCTCTGCCTCGGCAATCTGCCGATCGTCATCTGGATGCTGTTCACCTATTTCAAGGAGATCCCGCGCGATATCCTCGAGGCCGCGCGCATGGACGGCGCCACCATCGGCCGCGAACTCGTCTACGTGCTGACGCCGATGGCGATCCCGGGGCTCGCATCGACGCTGCTGCTCAACCTGATCCTCGCCTGGAACGAGGCGTTCTGGACGCTCAACCTGTCGACCTCGAACGCCGCGCCGCTCACCACGTTCATCGCGTCCTATTCGAGCCCGGAAGGGCTGTTCTGGGCAAAGCTGTCGGCGGCCTCCACGCTGGCGATCGCGCCCATTCTCGTCCTCGGTTGGTTCAGCCAGAAGCAGCTCGTGCGCGGGCTCACCTTCGGCGCGGTGAAGTAGAGGGGCTGCCGGATCATGGGTCAGATCACACTTCAGGGCGTGCAGAAATCCTTCGGCCCCGTGCACATCATCAAGGGCGCCGATCTGGACATCGCCGACGGCTCCTTCGTGGTGTTCGTCGGTCCCTCCGGCTGCGGCAAGACCACGCTCTTGCGGCTAATTGCCGGGCTCGAGGACGTCTCCGGCGGCAAGATCCTGATCGACGGCAAGAACGTGGTCGACACGCCGCCCGCCAAGCGCGGGCTCTCAATGGTGTTCCAGTCCTATGCGCTCTATCCGCATATGAGCGTGCGCGGCAATATCGGCTTCGGCCTGAAGATGGCGGGGCTGCCGAAGGAGGAGATCAACCGCAAGGTCGAGGCCGCAGCCGCGACGCTGAATCTCACGCCCTATCTCGACCGCAAGCCGCGCGAGCTCTCCGGCGGCCAGCGCCAGCGCGTCGCGATTGGCCGCGCCATCGTCCGCGAGCCCAAGGCGTTCCTGTTCGACGAGCCGCTCTCGAACCTCGATGCAGCGCTGCGTGTGCAGATGCGCATCGAGGTGACGCGGCTCCAGAAGCAGCTCGGCACCACCGCGATCTACGTCACCCACGATCAGGTCGAGGCCATGACCATGGCCGACAAGATTGTCGTGCTCAACGGCGGCAAGATCGAGCAATATGGCTCACCGCTGGAGCTCTATGAGCGGCCGGCCAATCTCTTTGTCGCCGGCTTCATCGGCTCGCCCAAGATGAATTTCGTAACCGGCGAGCTCGCCAAGCAGCAAGGCGCGGCGACCATTGGCGTGCGTCCCGAGCACCTCAAGATCGAGCGCGACGGCGCCGGCGGCTGGCAAGGAACGATCGCAGTCGCCGAGCATCTCGGCAGCGATACCTTTCTCTACGTCGACGCCGGTTCGCTCGGCATGCTGACGGCGCGCTACATCGGCGAATTGAGCCTGCACGCCGGTGATCGCGTGTCGCTGGTGCCGGACCCCGCGCGCATCCACCGCTTCGACGATGGCGGCAAGGCGCTTCGAAGCTAACAAGAAACGGCAAGAAAACGGGAAGACGATCATGTACCTGGACAAATTCAAGCTGAACGGCAAGAGCGCGTTCATCACCGGCGGCGGGCAGGGCATTGGCCTTGCTTGCGCCGAAGCGCTGGCTGAGGCCGGCGCCAGGGTCGTGATCGGTGATCGCGACAGCAAGGTCGCCGACAGCGCCAAAGCCACCCTGAAGGCCAAGGGCTACGACATCGAGACCGCGATCATGGACGTCACCGATACCAAGCGCGTCGCGGAGGTCGCAAACGACCTCGTCGCCCGCCACGGCAAGGTCGACATCCTCGTCAACAATGCCGGCATCGCGCGCAGCGAGACGCCGGCCGAGACCGTCACCGACGAGCACTGGCTCAACGTCATCGACGTCAACCTCAACGGCACCTTCTGGTGCTGCCGCGAGTTCGGCAAGCACATGTTGAAGGCTAGAAGCGGTGCCATCGTCAATGTCGGCTCGATGTCTGGCTTCATCGTCAACAAGCCGCAGGAGCAGTGCTTCTACAACGCCTCCAAGGCCGGTGTGCACCATCTCACCAAGTCGCTCGCCGCCGAATGGGGCGCACGCGGCATCCGCGTCAACGCGGTGGCGCCGACCTATATCGAAACGCCGCTGAACGCCTTCGTGAAGAGCAATCCGAAAATGTACGACGCCTGGATCGGCGGAACCCCGATGGCGCGGATGGGGCAGGTCGAGGAGATCGCCTCCGTCGTGCTGTTCCTCTCGTCCGAGGCCGCAAGCCTGATGACCGGCAGCATCGTGCTGGTGGATGGCGGCTACACTTGCTGGTAGGCTTGCGTCAAAGCTGACGAAGCGACCGGGAGCGACAATGCCGCGAGCGTATATCGGCGTCGATGTAGGGACCACAAGCACGCGGGCAGGGGTGTTTGACGAAGCGGGCACGCTGCTCGCTCTGGCGCGACATCCGATCCGGACCTGGCACGAGGCCGGCGATATCGTTGAGCAGTCGTCCCAGGACATCTGGGACGCCTGCGCGACATCGGTACGCGCGGCGATGACGGAAGCTGGCATCACGCCCGATAGCGTCCGTGGCATCGGTTTCGATGCCACCTGTTCCCTAGTCGTCCTCGATAGGCAAGGCGAGCCACTCACGGTCAGTGGCTCCGGGGATAAGCAGCGCAACGTCATCGTCTGGATGGACCACCGCGCCACCGCCGAGGCGAGGCTGATCAACGAGACCGAGGATGCCGTGCTGCGCTATGTCGGCGGCTCGATCTCGCCCGAGATGCAGATGCCGAAGCTGCTTTGGCTGAAGCGGCATCTTCGGGCGAGTTTCGACGCCGCTGGTTACTTCTTCGATCTGGCTGATTATCTGGCCTGGCGCGCGACCGGCTCGCTCCAGCGCTCGACTTGCACCGTCACCTGCAAGTGGAACTACCTCGCACATGATGGCGGCTGGAGCGCGCCATTCTTCAAGCGCATTGGCCTGTCGGACTTCGTCAGCGAGACATGCGCGCGCATTGGCACCGAGATGGTCGCCCCCGGCACGCGGCTCGGTGCCGGTCTCACGCCCGCCGCGGCGGCCGAACTGGGCCTGTCGCCGGGCACGCCGGTCGGGGCGTCGCTGATCGACGCGCATGCGGGCGGCATCGGTGCGATCGGCGGCCGCGACGGCTCGGGCGGAGCAGCAGACGCATGCGATCGCCTCGCCTACATCATGGGGACATCGGCCTGCATCATGGCGACCACGAAGGAACCCTGTTTCGTGCCCGGCGTATGGGGACCTTACTACTCCGGCATGGTGCCGGACTTATGGCTCAACGAGGGTGGCCAGTCGGCCGCGGGCGCCGCGATCGATCACCTCCTCAAGTCGCATCCGGGTTTTGGCGAGGCGAGCGCGGCGGCGCGTAACGAGCGCCTCGACCTCATCGACTTCCTCGAGCGCCGCATCATCGCGCGCGCAGGCGATGCCAGCCGCGCCGCGCTGCTCGCGCGTGACGTGCATGTGCTTCCCGAATTCATCGGCAACCGTTCGCCCTACGCTGATCCTGACACGCGCGCGGTGATCGCCGGTCTCGATCTCGACACCGACATCGCTTCGATGGAGCGGCTATTCGTCGCCGGCCTCTGCGGGCTCGCCTATGGGCTCGCCGAGGTGATCGAGGCCTTTGCCGCGCATGGCGTTCGCTCCAGCATCATGATCATGGGCGGTGGGGCCAGCCGTAGCCCGCTGGTGCGCCAGATCATGGCCGATACGACCGGCCTCACGGTCGCGCTGCCGCAGACCAAGGAGCCGGTGCTGCTGGGTGCCGCGATGCTCGGCGCAGTGGCCGGCGGCGCCTATGCCTCGATCGGCGAGACCATGGCAAAAATGTCGGCGTTGGGACGCAAGAGCGAGCCGACCGCTCCCGATATGGCGGCGTTTCACGCCGCAAGCGCGAGGTCTACAAGCTGCTACGCAACGTCGACCGCGGCAGCCGCGCGGCGATGAGCGACATCGCGCGGGGTTGAAACGGATGCTGATTGCCTGTGGCGATGCGCTGATCGATTTCGTGCCGACGCGAAGCACTGAGGGACGTGAAGCGGTAATGCCCGCGGTCGGCGGCGCCTGCCTCAACGTGGCCATCGGCATGGCGCGGCTGGGGGCGCCGACAAGTTTCGTCGGAGGCATCTCGACCGACTTATTCGGCCGCATGATCGCAGATCATGCCACCGTCTCCAACGTCGGCCTCGATCTCGCTACCCGCAGTGATCACCAGACCACGCTGGCTTTCGTCCGCATCGTCGCCGGCGAGTCGCATTACGCCTTCTACGATGCCGAGACCGCGACGCGGAACTGGACCTACCGGCGAGGTACGATTCCGTTCGATGCGGTGGACGCCCTCCATGTCGGTTCGACCACGCTGGTCAATGATCAGGGCGCAGCGGAGACGACGGCATTGGTCGCGGACGCGCGGGCGTCAGCAACCATCTCCTTCGATCCGAACTGCCGCCCCAATCTGGTCAAGGACAAGCCGGCCTATCTCGCGCGCATGGCCGGCTTCGCTGCCAGCGCCGATCTCATCAAGATGTCCGACGTCGATTTCGCCTATCTCTTCGGGGACGAGCCATATCAACAACGCGCGAGCGCGTTGCTGGGGCAGGGTACGAGCCTTGTCGTCATCACCCGCGGCAACGACGGCGCGGTCGCCTGGCACCCGGGCGCAGGACGGATCGAGGTCGCCGCGCCCAAGGTCGAGGTGGCCGACACGATCGGGGCCGGCGACAGCTTTCAGGCGGCGCTGCTGTTCGCTCTGCACAAGCAGGGTCGCATTGCCCGGCAAACCTTGAAGGACATCAGTGCCGACGAGCTCCGCCGCGCGCTATCCTTCGCCGCCAATTGCGCCGGCCTCACTTGCACCCGTCCGGGCGCCGATCCGCCCTGGAGCCACGAGGTGAGTTGGAGCTTGTAGCGATTGCCACCCCTGCGGTTGCCGCGATTCGGTGGACAATGGTTATGCGCCCGCGGAAATGGACAGGATAGACCCGAGCTGGCAAGGTCCGAGCGTCCATGACGCGGGGCTTCGATATGAGCAATGATCCCTGTTTTTTGTCTGCCACTGAACTGCGCGGCCTCTTTGCCGGGAAGCGGATCTCGCCGGTCGAGATCGTCCGCGCCGTGCTTGCGCGCGCCGAGGCGCTCCAGGTCGAATTGAACTGCTTCATCACCTTATGCGGCGACCAGGCGATCGCAGCGGCGCGCGAAGCCGAGCGCAAGATGATGACCGGCGAGCCCCTCGGCCTGCTGCACGGCATCCCCGTCACCGTCAAGGATATCGTCAACACCAAGGGTGTGAAGACCACCTTCGGCGCCGTTCCCTACAAGGACAATGTGCCGAACGAGGATGCCGTCGCGGTGGCGCGGCTGCGCAGCGAAGGCGCGATCCTGATCGGCAAGACCACGACGCCGGAATTCGGCAGCAAGTGCCTGACGGACTCGCCCTTGTTCGGCCGCACCCGCAATGCGTGGGATGCGCGCCGTTCCTCCGGCGGCTCCAGCGGCGGCGCGGCGGTTGCCGTTGCGAGCGGCATCGCGCCGCTTGCAATCGCGACGGACGGTGGCGGCTCGACGCGGATTCCGGCCGCCTGCAACGGCGTGGTTGGGCTGAAGCAGAGCAACGGCGTCGTCCCGCACAGCCAGGCGCTCGATGTGTTCGGCAACCAAACCTATGTCACGCCGACCACCCGCACCGTGGCCGACACCGCGCTGATGATGCAGGCGATGGCCGGCGAGGATCCTTGCGATCCCTGGTCGATCGGCGTCCCCGTGCCTGATTTCATCGGCACCGCCGCTCCGCACGGCGATCTGCGCGGGCAGAAGATCCTGTTCTGTGCTTCGCCGCCCGGACGTCCAGTGTCGCTAGACGTCGCGGCCAGCTTCAAGGCGAGCCTTGATCGGCTGGCGGAGCTCGGTGCCGAGCTTGAAGAGTTCTCCGGCGACGGCTTCGACATAGAGCCAATCTGGCGCGCGATCAACCACACGGTCTGGCGCACGCGCTTTGCAAAGCTCGCCGCAGAGCACGGGGACGAGCTGAGCGAGGCCTTTCTCAAGCAGCTCGCGCTCGCAAGCGAGGTCAGCGGCGTCGAATACCAGGACGCGATGTTCGCGCGCACCGCGCTGTTCCGCCGGGTGCAATCGTTGCTTGCGCACGGGCACCTGCTGGCGATGCCGACACTCACGCGCACGGCGCTGCCGATCGAGCAGGATTTGTTCGGCACCATCGAGATCGACGGCAAGCAGTTCGACAGCGTCCGGCCGCATTGGTTCCCCTGGACCATGCTATTCAACATGACCGGGCATCCCGCCGTCAGCCTGCCCTGCGGCTTCGGCCGTGACGGCCTGCCGATCGGGCTGCAGCTCGTCGGCCGCTTCCGCGGCGAGGCCGAATTGCTGCGCGTGAGCGCGCTGTTCGAGGCTTCAAGTGACCTTCTGTCCCGCTGGCCGGCCTGAGGCGACGGGCATGCGGCAAAGGGCTTGCCTCCGGCACCCGGACATGTTGATCGTGCCTGCTAGCCCTGAAGCCGAGCGCGCATGAGCGTCTTTGTCCTCCGACGTCTGTTGACCTTGCTGGCGACCCTGGTCGGCGCATCGCTGATCATCTTCCTGGTGCTCGACGCGCTTCCCGGCAACGCCGCGCAGATGCTGATGGGGGCCGACGCCTCGCCGGACGCAGTCCGCGCGCTCACCGTCAAGCTCGGGCTCGACCAGCCGCTGGCGGTTCGCTACCTGCAATGGATCAAGGGCCTCCTCGTCGGAGATCTCGGCAACTCCTATGTCTACGGCACGCCGGTCGCGAGCCTGATCGCGGAGCGGCTGGTGCTGACCATTCCGCTCGCGATCATGGCCATGACGATCACGGTGACGCTGGCGCTCTCCGCCGGCATCTACACCGCCGCCAACCACAACAAGCTTGGCGACGTCGGCGTGATGTCACTGACGCAGGTGGGCATCGCGCTGCCGAATTTCTGGTTCGCGATCCTCTTGGTCCTGTTGTTCTCGGTGCGGCTGCAATGGCTCTCGGCGGGCGGCTTTGGCGGCTGGGACGATGGCCTCTGGTCGGGCATCAAGTCGCTGCTGCTGCCGGCGATCTCGCTCGCGGTGGTGCAGGCCGCGATTCTCGCGCGGGTCACCCGCTCGGCCGTGCTCGAGGTGCTGCGTGAGGACTTCGTCCGCACAGCCCGTGCGAAGGGCCTCGGCAAGCGCGAGGTGCTGTGGCGCCATGTGCTGCGTAACGCCATGATCCCCGTGATGACCGTGATGGGGTTGCAATTCGCCAATCTGCTCGCCGGCACCATCGTGATCGAGAACGTGTTCTACCTGCCGGGCCTCGGCCGCCTGATCTTCCAGTCGATCGCCAACCGCGACCTGATCGTGGTGCGCAACTGCGTGATGCTGCTCGCGGCCATGGTCGTCATCGTCAATTTCGTGGTCGATGTGCTCTATGCCTTCATCGATCCCCGCATCAAGGTCCACGACCTGTGAGCGAGCCCCTCACCATCGACGCGCCGATTGCGACGCGGCCGCTGCCGGCTCGGACGTTCTGGCGCCGCGCGCTGCGCCATCGCAGTTTCGTGCTTGGCGGCGCGCTGAGCCTGCTGGTGCTCGCCTCAGCGCTGTTGTCGCTGGTGTGGACGCCGTGGTCGCCCTATGAGATCGACATCGCCTCGAAACTCCGGCCGCCGTCGGCATCGCACTGGCTCGGCACCGATTCCTTCGGCCGAGACATCGTCTCGCTGCTGCTCGCTGGCGCGCGTTCGACCATCATGGTCGGCATCATCGCGGTGAGCATCGGTCTCAGCTTCGGCGTCTGCCTTGGCTTGATCGCCTCGGCCAGGCGCGGCTGGACCGAAGAGATCATCATGCGCTTTGCCGATTTCAGCTTCGCCTTTCCGGCCGTGCTCTCGGCGATCATGCTCGCCGCCGTGTTGGGACCGGGCATGGTGACCTCGATCGTCGCGATCGGTATCTTCCAGATCCCGACGCTGACGCGGCTGACGCGCGGTTCGGCCAACGCGATCTGGGCGCGCGAATTCGTGCTGGCCGCGCGCGCGGCAGGCAAGGGGCGCTTCCGCATCACGATCGAGCACGTGCTGCCCAACATCCTGTCGATCCTGATCGTGCAGGTCACCATCCAGTTCGCGCTTGCCATTCTCGCCGAAGCCGCACTGTCCTATCTCGGCCTCGGCACGCAGCCGCCGCAGCCGTCATGGGGCCGCATGTTGAACGATGCGCAGACGCTGCTGTTCCAGTCGCCGATGCTCGCGGTCTATCCCGGCGCTGCGATCGCGATCGCGGTGCTCGGCCTCAATCTGCTTGGTGACGGATTGCGCGACCTGCTCGATCCCAGACTGGCGCGGGAGCGGTAATAATGGCTGATTCCGCAACCATGCCATTGATCGAGGTCGCTAATCTCGGCGCGCGCCTCAACACCAGCCGCGGGCCGGCGCAGGCCGTGCGTGGCGTCAGCTTTGCCCTTAAGCGCGGCGAGACGCTCGGGCTCGTCGGCGAATCCGGCTGCGGCAAGTCGGTCACGGCGTTATCGCTGATGGGGCTGCTGCCAGACAGCGCGGTGGTCGGCGGCAGCATCAAGCTGGATGGCAACGAGCTCGTCGGGCTTTCGGATGCGGATTATTGTCGCCTGCGCGGCAACCGCATCAGCATGATCTTCCAGGAGCCGATGACCGCGCTCAATCCGATGCACACGATCGGCCACCAGGTCGCCGAGCCGCTGCGGCGTCACAAGAAATATTCGGCGTCACAGGCGCGGCGCGAGACCATCGCCTTGCTCGACCGGGTCGGGCTGCCCGATGCTATCAGGCGCGTCGACGCCTATCCGCACCAGTTTTCCGGCGGCCAGCGCCAGCGTGTCACCATTGCGATGGCGCTCGCCTGCGAGCCGGACCTCTTGATCGCGGACGAGCCGACCACCGCGCTCGACGTCACCATCCAGGGCCAGATCCTCGACCTCATCGCTGATCTCGTCGAGGAGCGCGGCATGTCGATGATCCTGATCTCGCACGATCTCGGTGTCATCGCCGAGAACGTGCAGCGCATGATGGTGATGTACGGCGGCACCGTCGTCGAGAGCGGACCGACCGACGAGGTGTTCCGGCGCATGGGGCATCCCTATACGCAGGGCCTGTTCCGCGCCCGGCCGAAGCTCGGTGCGCGCAAGGGGACGCGGCTGAAGACGATCTTGGGCACAGTGCCGGAGCTCGCCGATTTGCCGTCCGGCTGCACCTTCTCTGATCGCTGTCCCCTGGTGATCGATCAGTGTCGTGCCGCGTTGCCGCCGATGGTGGACGTCGGACCTGGCCATGGCGTGCGTTGCATCAGGACCGACGTATCGATGGCCGAACGCGTCGGAGCGCTGATCGCATGACCGCCGCCGGATTGCTTCTCGAGGTGAAGGATCTCGAGCAGCGCTATACGCTGCCGCGCGAAAGCCTGTTTCGCCCGCCGGGGCAGGTGCGCGCGCTGAACGGCGTGAGCGTGCAGGTCGCCGCGGGCAAGAGCCTCGGCGTCGTCGGCGAATCCGGTTCCGGCAAGTCGACCTTCGCGCGGCTGGTGATGGCGCTGGAGCGGCCGACGTCAGGGCAGGTCGCGCTGCTCGGCTGCGATCTCAACCGCATCTCTGCCGATGAACTGCGCCGTGCCAGGCGTGATTTCCAGATGGTGTTCCAGGACCCTTACGGCTCGCTGGATCCGCGCCAAACAATCGCCCGCATCGTCGCCGAGCCCCTCACCGTGCTGGAGGAGGCGGATCGCACCAAATTCCGCGAACGCGTCGCCGCAGTGCTGCGCCAGGTCGGCTTGCGCGACGCCGACATGGACAAATATCCGCACGAATTCTCCGGCGGGCAGCGCCAGCGCATCGCCATTGCGCGTGCGCTGATCACCCAGCCGAAGCTGATCGTCGCCGACGAGCCGGTCTCCGCGCTCGACGTCTCCGTGCAAGCGCAAGTGTTGAACCTGATGCAGGACCTCCAGGAGCAGTTCGGTCTCAGCTACATCCTGATCAGCCACGATCTCGCCGTCGTCGACTATCTCTGCGACGAGGTTGCGGTGATGTATCTCGGCCGGATCGTCGAACAGGGCCGGCCGCAGGACCTGTTCGAGCACTGCGCCCATCCCTATACGCGCGCGCTCTTGGATGCCGTGCCGCGGGCACGCGCCGGCGGCGGCCGGCGGCGGCGCGGGGCCCAGGCGGCCGCCTCGCAATCGGCGGCGGCGACCGGATGCCCCTACGCCGCGCGCTGTGCCCTCGCTGACCAGCATTGCCGCGCGATCCTGCCTGAGTTACGCAAGGTAGGCGAGGGGCACCTTGCCGCCTGCCACAAGACGGAGGCGGTGATGGCGTTGCCCCGGCCGACCCTGGAAGGTTAGTCTCCAGAGCAGGATTGGCGTAGGCTTGAAGAACAGAGATGGCCGGGGAGTTGCGCATGTTCAGGAAATTATCGATCGTTGCATTCGCCGCCGTGCTTGCCGCAGCGCCGTTGCCGGTGCTGGCGCAGAGCAAGAAGGACAGCGTCGTCATGGCGATGGCGCTGGAGCCGCCGGGTCTCGATCCCACCAACGCCGCCGCCGCCGCGATCGCCGAGGTCACGCTCTACAACATCTATGAGACGCTGACCAAGATCAACGAGGACGGCTCCGTCTCGCCGCTGCTGGCCGAAAGCTGGAGCGCCTCGCCGGACCTGAAGACCTATACGTTCAAGCTGCGCAAGGGCGTCAAATTCCACAACGGCGAGCCGTTCGATTCCGCCGCGGTGAAGTTTTCGTTCGAGCGTAACGCCGTGCCGACCAGCACCAACAAGGACAAGAGCCTGTTCCAGAGCTTCGAGTCCGTTGCGGCGCCCGACGCCGACACGATCGTGATCACCCTGAAGAATTCCGAGCCGAACCTGCCGTTCCTGCTCGGGCAGGCCAGCGGCTCGATCGTCGAGCCGAAGAGCGCTGCCACCAACATCACACAGCCGGTCGGCACCGGGCCTTACCAGTTAGGGGCCTGGGCCAAGGGCTCCTCGATCACCCTGAGCAAATGGGCCGACTATCGCAACGCCGCGGCGATCAAGCTGTCCAAGGTGACGATCCGCTTCATCTCGGATCCGGCGGCGCAGATCGCCGCGCTGCTCTCGGGCGACGTCGATGCGTTCCCGCGCGTGTCGGCCCAGCGCAGCATCGCTCAGTTCAAGGCCGATCCACGGTTCACGGTGCTGGTCGGCGGCTCCAGGGCCAAGACCATCGTCGCGATCAACCACCGCAAGAAACCGCTGGACGACGTCCGCGTCCGCCGCGCCATCCTCGCCGCGATCGACCGCAAAGCGATGATCGACGGCGCCGTCGACGGTTTCGGCACGCCGATCGGCAGCTTCTACGTGCCGGGCGCGCTCGGCTATGTCGACACCACCGGCATCAATCCCTACGATCCCGAGAAGGCCAAGAAGCTGCTCGCCGAGGCCGGCGTCACCACGCCGCTGGAGCTTTCGCTGAAGCTGCCGCCGCCGTCCTATGCGCGGCAGGGCGGCGAGATCGTCGCGGCCCAGCTCGCCAAGGTCGGCATCGTCGCCAAAATCGAGAACGTCGAATGGGCGCAATGGCTGTCGCAGGTGTTCGCCGGCAATGGTCCGCACAATTTCGAGCTCACCATCGTCAGCCATGTCGAGCCGTTCGACCTCGTCAAGATTACCGAGCCGGACTACTATCTCGGCTACAACAACGAAGCCTTCAACGCGCTCTACAAGCAGATCGTGTCCACGCCGGATGAGGCGGCTCGCGCAAAACTTCTCGGTGACGCCCAGCGCATGCTGGCCACCGACGCCGTCTCCGCCTACCTGTACCAGCCGCAGCTGATCACCATCACCAACAAGAAGCTGAAGGGCGTCTGGAAGGACGTCCCGCAATACGAGAATGATTTCTCGACCTGGTATTGGGAGTAAGGGCCGGCTCAAGTCGAGCCTGTCGCTTCCAATTTGACCTCTTCCCATCGGGAAGAGGTCAATCGTTTGGCGTGTCCAAAACAAAAACCTGAAAAACAACCCCATGCACAGTAGGCGTGGATAGTCATTTCAATGGTTTACGCGTTGCGCGGTTCGGTGGTCTGCGCGATGCGCTCGGACGTTGACCCGTCGGGCAAAACACTGGCAATATATCATCATCGCGGCCTCATGGTTCGGGACGCACCGTCAGGCGAGGCACGCCGTGAAGAAGCCATCCTGCCGCGACGCTGGCATGGTCGCGGCTGCCCCTAGCGGCGAGGCGACGACCCCTCTGAAGCTCGACGATGCGCCACTGAGCAATATCGCTCAGCCGCTGGCCAGTGGGCAGGTCACCGCGACGGCGCTGACCAAAGCCTACCTCGCGCGCATCGAGGCCTACGATCGCGGCGGACCCGCGCTCAACGCCGTGCGCGCGCTCAATCCCGACGCGCTCGCGATCGCGGGCAAGCTCGACACCAGCAGACCGTCGGCCAGGCGGCCGCTGGCGGGCATCCCGATCCTGGTGAAGGACAACATCGCGACCGGAGACAAACAGCCGACGACGGCGGGCTCGCTGGCGCTGGAAGGCGCGCGCGCCCGGGACGATGCCACGATCGTCAAGCTGCTGCGGGACGCGGGCGCAGTGATCCTCGGCAAGGCGAACCTGACCGAGTTCTCCAACATGCTCGCGGTCGACATGCCCGGCGGCTACTCGTCGCTGGGTGGTCAAGTGAAGAATCCTTATGGGCCGGCGCTGATGGGCGAGCATGGCATCCCGATCCTGACTCCCGGAGGCTCGAGCGCGGGTTCGGCGGTGGCGGTGGCGGCAGGCCTGTGCGCAGCTTCGATCGGCACCGAGACCTCGGGCTCGCTGCTGTTCCCCGCCAGCCTGAACGGCCTCGTCACCGTCAAGCCGACCGTCGGGCTGATCAGCCGTGCCGGTATCGTGCCGATCGCGCACAGCCAGGACACTGCAGGGCCGATGACGCGCACCGTGCGCGACGCGGCGATGCTGCTGAACGTGCTGGCGGCCAAGGACCCGCTCGACCCGGCCACGCAAAAGCAGCGGCGGCCTGCCGATTATACTGCGGGCCTCGCGCGGGATACGATGAACGGTGCGCGCATTGGCGTGCCGAGCGACCCGGCCGACCCGCTGAACGATTGCTTCTACGGCAAGCTGCTGCCCGACAGGATCAAGGTCATGACCGAGACGATCAAGGTGCTGGAGGATCTTGGCGCCGTCATCGTGCGCGCCAATATGCCGACGCTCGGCTGGATCGGCGGACCGGGCACCACCATGGCCGTGCTCAACCGCAATCCGTTGAGCGAGCAAAAAGGTACTGTCGCAAGGCCGCCGGTCGTCTTCCTCTATGAGCTGAAGCACGACCTCAATCTCTATTTGAACACATGGGCCACAAACACGGACATCAAGAGCATCGCCGACATCGTGGCCTTCAACGAAGCGAACGCGGAGAGGGCGCTGCGTTTCGGCCAAGATCATTTCCTCGCCGCCGACATGACCAGGGGCGATCTCAGCGAGCGCGAGTACAAATCCGCGCGCGCCATGGATCTGCTCTCGGCCAAGACGCGCGGCATGGATGCCTACATGAACGAGCACAAGCTCGATGCGGTGCTGTTCGCAGGCGCCACCGGCGCCGCGATCGCCGCGAGGGCAGGCTATCCCAGCGTCATGGTGCCCGGAGGCTTCATCTCGGGAACGATCGACGGCAAGGACACGCCAGACTATCCGCTCGGCGTCACCTTCGCAGGCCGTGCCTGGAGCGAGCACAAGCTGCTGCGTCTGGCCTACGCCTATGAGCAGGCCTCCAACAAGCGCAAGCCGCCGCCCGGCTTGCTGGCGCCTTGGACCTCACCGGCAGACACCCGATCAGCCTTGCATTGATGAATTGGATCGCTGCTTTCGATCGTAACGCGGACACCCGGGCCCGTCCGCTGGTGCCGCCTTTGTGACCCAACTGAGACATTGGCGCAGAGCTTCTGTCTCGCATCTTGCGTTTAGGAGCACGGCGGCTCTTCGCTCGCCCCGGCTGCCTCATCGTGGATGGCGACACCCTCCAAAATCGTCCGCCTATCGGTGCAGACCGGAAGTGACTAGCGGGCAGCCAGAACAACGCTTTTGACCCGATGCAGACAGGACCGTCTCGCTGCGAGCCTATCCTTCCGGCACACCTGCCAAGCTTAGGCCCTCGTAAATGCGCTCGCGCTGGGCCAGGAAGGTCGGGTTTTCACTGCGCCGCTCGTTGCGAAATCTAGCGACGGTAAAGTTCGGGTCCAACCGAAGCCCGGCATTCCGCGCCTCCCGCGCCTCCGTAGCGCGACCGCTGAGCGCTGAGGCCGCGGCCAGGAAAAAATGCGGCATGGCAACATTAGGATTTATTTCGACTGATCTGCGCAGCCGGTCTAGGGCTGAATCGAGCCGGCCGAGGAAGAGGTCGGCGATCCCAAGCAGGGCAAGCCAGCGATCCAGTCCGGGATCGCGGGGGCTCAGCCGGATTGCGTTCATGAGATCGGCTTCTGCCTCTTCCGCGCGTCCGAGTAGCACCTTCATGAAGCCTGCGTCGGCATGGGCCCAGGCCAGATTGCGATCCAGCGCGATTGCGAACTCAAGCTCGCGCAGCGACCGCTCCGTCGCGCCCGAGACATGCAGGACATTGGCGTGTACGAAATGGGCCAGCGCGTTGCCCGGAGCAAGCGTCAATGCCTGAGTGATCGCGGTATGGGCGATACGTAGCTGTTCCTCGCGATTGGTCGAGGCAAAGGTGCGAAGTTCGTTGCCATGATAGAAGGCGAGACCGACCAACGCCTCGACATTGCGAGGGTCCAACCTGAGCGCCGCGTCGAACAGGTCGCACGCCGCGCGGTCGCGGCGCAGCGACAAGGGTTGGTTGAGGATTGCCCAGCCGCGCATCGCCAAGTCTACGGCATCCATGTTGTTCGGCCGTTCGCGCTCGGCCCGGCGGCCTTCCGCGGCAACGAGCTGGATGCCCACGGTCCGGGCGAGGCGCGTGGTGATCTCATCTTGCATGTCGAAGATATCGGCGCGCGGCTTGTCGAAGCGTTCGGCCCAAAGGTGCGCGCCGGTTTCGGTGTCGATGAGCTGCGCGTTGACGCGTACGCGGTCGCCGCCGCCCTGCACGCTGCCTTCCATCACGTAGCGCACACCAAGCTCGCGGCCGATTACGCGGACGTCGACTGGCTTGCTTTTGAAGGTGAAGGCGGTGTTGCGAGCTATGACGAAGGCTCCAGGAATGCGCGACAGGTCGGTTGTGAGACTTTCAGTGATACCGTCGACGAAGTAGTCCTGCTCGCTGTTGCCATCGAGGTTGACGAAGGGCAGGACCACGATGGAGAGCCGCGGTGCGATGGCCGTGTGCGGCGCCGTTGCTGCGGCGCGCATCGGTGAAAGCGAATAGACCTGCACCGGCTCGGCGATGTTCTTCAGTTGCTGCTGGCCGCGATCTTGTGCGGCGATGTCCATTTTGCCACGTACTTGGTGATAGGCCGCACTAGACAGGCAGATACCACCAGGCTCGGCAATCTGCTCCAATCGCGCCGCCACATTGACCCCATCGCCCATGAGGTCGCCATCGTCCTCCACGACCACGTCGCCAAGGTTGATGCCAATGCGGAACTCGATACGCCTATCCGGTGCTAAGCCGGCGTTGCTCTCGACCATAGCCCGTTGCACATCGACCGCCGAGCGAACTGCATCCACCACCGAGGCGAACTCGGCCAGCAAGCCATCTCCGGTGGTCTTGACGATGCGTCCGCGATGGGCCGCGATAACAGGATCGATCAAGCTCTTGCGGATGACTCGGAGGCGATCGAGCGTACCTTCCTCGTCAGTTGCCACCAGCCGACTATAGCCGACTGCATCGGCCGCGAGGATCGTGGTCAACCGTCGGTTTGGCCGCTCGATCGCCAAGTTTCCCTCCTGGATCGATCGAGGCCAGTCTACGCATTTAGTTGCAGGTGCCAAGGGATTTGACATGAGGGAGCGGTCGAGGTGTCTGATCCTGCTCCATAGCGTCGCCGGGCTGGTTCGCTAGCGTCGGCTCATGAAGACGGACCGGATTCAGCCGGCCAAGCGGCTAAACGGCGCGGATGACTCGAAGCAGACAGGCGGGCCCCTTAGGTGAGTGATTGCCGCGGCCGACGCGATCCTTCGCCTCCGTCAGCCGTCGCGCAATTCCGATGCTCTGCAAGCGCTAAATAGAGGGGCCGCGCCGACGCCGACTCCGCTTTCGGGCAAAGCCTTATGTCCGGTTGTGGCCAGGAAGCGGACGTAAGGTCACCCATCGCTAGGCTGCTGTGGATAGTGGTTGGCGCGTGAGTCGATTCATTTGGAAGAATAACCTTTTTCGCAACTACCAAAGCGTGTGTGGCAAAGTGAGGGAGTAACCGGGAAGCCGAACTGTCCAGAGTGAGGCCCGCGACGAGGGAGCTGCGCCGCAAGGGCATTGAACGTTTGGAACCCTCATGCGTTAGCCGCACGGATGAAGGCCGGATGGACCATCCGGCATGACGACGCGGCCACGGAGTTCGGTTCTTGCTTAAGCTTTACAGGTGGCCGTCGGACGACTGGCACGGCATCGGTGCGGAAATGCCCTCGGAGATCATCTGGGCCGATCTCTTGAACGCGAGTGACGAGGAAAAGCAGTTCGTCGAACGACTGCTCGGGATCCGCATTCCCTCGGAAGAGTCCCTCAGCGAGATCGAGGCGTCGAGCCGCCTGATCCTCGACCACGGGGCGCTCTATCTCAGCTCGCCCGCGCTCCGGCCCAGCGAAAACAAGGAGGCCGAGATCACGCCGGTGGGGTTCGTCATTGGCCCGCATGTTCTGGTGACGGTGCGCTTTGCGGAGCTGCCGATCTTCGACGACGTCGGCAAGCGCATCGGCTCCGACGACAGCCTGGAGAACGGCATGTGCGTGTTCACCAGCCTGCTCGAGGCCATGGTTGACCGTGGCGCCGATGTCCTGGAGCATCTCGGCGCCAAGGTGGACCGGCTCTCGCGGGGCGTCTTTAGGGGCGGGCTGGTTCGCACCCAACGTCCGGTGCGCTCCAGCCGCAGGATGCGCGAGGCGCTGGAGAATATCGGCGAGCTGGCCGACCGGCTGGCCAAGGCGCGCGATGTCCTGCTCGGGGTCGGCCGCGTTGCCTCGTTTGCCGGCGATGTCGGCAGTGAATGGATCAGGGCCGCGTCGAAGAAACGTCTCGAGGCGGTGTCGAAGGACGTCGTTTCACTCAGCGACTACGAGACACGACTGTCCGACAAGATCCAGCTGCTGCTCGATGCGGTGCTCGGCTTCGTCAACATCCAGCAGAACGAGCTGTTCAAGATCCTGACGATCGTCTCCGTTGTCGGCGTGCCGCCGACCATCCTGGTCGGCATCTGGGGCATGAACTTCAAGCACATACCAGAGCTGGACTGGACCTTCGGCTATCCGTTGGCCTGGCTTGCGGTGATTGCCAGCGGCGTGCTTCCGCTGATCTGGTTCAAGCGGCGCGGCTGGTTCGATTGAAGCGGCGGCGCACCGTTCGAAAGCGATGCGCCGCTGCTTTGATCATGCTGCCCTGGCGTCGACATTGCCGATCCAGTCGCGGGCCAGCGTGACGTCGGCTTGCGACAATGGGTGCCCTGCCGGCAGGACCCTGTGGGTGACGCTCGCGCCTGCTTGCGAGAGCAGAGCCGTGAGGTGGGCTGAATTGCCAGCCGGCACGATCGGGTCGCCTTGCCCGGACAACAGCAGGACTGGCTTGCCTGCAAGATCGGTTTTTGGCGGATCCGACAGCGGTACCATGGCGCGCAACAGGATCGCGCCTGCAAGCACGTCCGGCTCCAGCAGCAACAGCGCGGCAGCGATGTTGGCACCGTTAGAGAAGCCGACCGCGACCGGCGCGGCGAGGCCGTAACGTTGTCGCGCCTCCGTGACGAAGTCGGCGAGTTCGTGTGCGCGCCGGCGCAAATCGTCCTCGTCGAACACGCCTTCGGCCAGGCGGCGGAAGAAGCGCGGCTTGCCGTGCTCGAGCACGCGGCCGCGCGGCGAGAGCAGGGCGGCGCCGGGCGATATCATTCGGCCGAGGCCGAGCAGGTCGTTCTCGTCACCGCCGGTGCCGTGCAGCAGCAGGAGTGGGGCCGAGCCCGCGTTGGCCGCGGGCTCGAAACGATGGATGAATGAACTCTCGGTCATGACACACTCTCTTCAAGGTTCGGCAACACTTCCTCGATCTGCTTGCGGTGCGCTTCGAGGAAGCCGGGCAGCTTCAGGTCGCGGCCCAGGGTCGCGACGGGTTCGTCGACGGCGAAGCCGGGGATGTCGGTCGCGATCTCGAACAGCACGCCGCCGGGTTCGCGGAAGTAGATCGAGCGGAAGTAGTTGCGATCCCTCTGCTCGGTCGGGTGCAGGCCGTGATTGCTCACGAGCTTTTGCGCCATCTGGCCCTGCTCGGCGTCGTCGGCCGCGCGGAAGGCAATGTGATGCACCGAGCCGCCGCCCTGATGTCCCCGCAAGAAGCCCTGGGCTTCGTAGATGTCGACGACGCTGCCTTCGGCATCGCCCGCTGCCTTGAAGCGGATCACCGAGCCTTCGCGCGCGGTCTCCTTGAAGCCGAACACGTCGGTGAGGACGGCCGCCGTCTTCACTGCGCTGTCGAGCAGCAGGGTCACGCCGTGCAAGCCGCGGATCGCATGCTCGGCCGGCACGTCGCCATTGCTCCAGCCCGGCTCGTTCTCGGCGCCGGGAATGCCGACCAGCGCGAGCGCCATCCCGTCGGGGTTGCTGAACGGCAGCACGGACTCACCGAAGCGCTTCTCCAGCGCCTCGTGAGCAATGCCCTTCTCGATGAAGCGCTGCGTCCAGTAGGCGAGCGAGCGCTGCGGCACGCGGAAGGCGGTCTGATGGGTTTCGCCGACACCGCGGCGGCCGGCCGAAACGCCCGCCCACGGGAAGAAGGTCAGGATGGTGCCGGGGCGGCCGGTCTCGTCGCCGTAATAAAAGTGATAGGTGGCAGGGTCGTCGAAATTGACCGTCTTCTTGACGAAGCGCAGGCCGAGGTCCCGGGTGTAAAAGCCGAAGTTCCTCATGGGATCGCCCGCGATCGCGGTGACATGGTGCAGTCCAGACATTGTCGTCCTCCAAAATTCGGGGAGCATCGTGCTCTGGTTGGAAATATCGTTCCGCTTTGGATTGGAGACAATCCATGCAAATATGACGGCTATGTCTATGAATTGGAAACAATAGGCGCGCCCGATTGGACAAGGTGGCCAGCCTCCGGGCTTTCGTAAAAGTGGTCGAAAGCGGCAGCTTTGCGGAAGCCGGCCGCCAGCTGCGGCTGTCGCGCTCGGCGATCAGCAAATACATCGCGGACCTCGAGGAGAGTCTCGGCGTCCAACTCCTGAACCGCACCACGCGGCACGCGAGCCCGACCGAGAACGGCCAGCGCTATTTCGAGCGTGCGGTGGTGATCCTCTTGGAGATCGAGGCTGCGGACCAGGCGGTGACGCAGGCCCAGTCGGCGCCGCGGGGCCTGTTGCGCGTCAACGCGCCGATGTCGTTCGGCACGATGCGGCTGGGGCCGGTGCTCGCCGATTTCATGGCACGCTATCCCGAGTTGCAGTTCCAGATCGTGCTCAGCGACGATTTGCTCGATCCGGTCCAGGACGGATTTGACGTGACGTTGCGGATCGCGGAGCTGGAATCCTCCAGCCTGATCGCGCGCAAGATCATGCCGGTGGCGCGCATGATCTGCGCTTCGCCGGATTATCTGGCGCGTCACGGCACCCCAAATCATCCGCAGGATCTGCGCGAGCACGCCGCGCTGACCTACGGCTTCCTACTCACCGGCAATCAGTGGAAGCTGACCGGCACTGATGGCGATCACTGGATCCAGCCGGCCTGGTCGCTCTGCGTCAACAACGCCGAGGTGCTGCGCGACGTCGCGATCAACGGCAGGGGGCTGGCGCTGCTGCCCGAGTTCATCGCCGCGGATGCGTTGAAGAAGGGCGAGCTGCGGACGGTGCTGAACGACTATTTCGCGCCGCCGCTCGCGCTTTATGCGGTGTATCCGCCGACGCGGCATTTGTCGGTCAAGGTGCGTCTGTTCATCGACTTCCTGGTCGAGCGTTTTGGCCGCGAGCGGGACGAAGCCGGCGGACGCAGACGTGCGGAGGCTAGGGATACTATTATACCGTAACGGAGACTGAACTTTCTTCCGATCGCTCAGGACTCATACTTGCGTCCCGACTTCGCGCTTAGGACCAGAGAGCTTCAGCCGCTGCCGGGGCGTCGCCGAGGGCTCTCTTTCGTGCCGCTGCGAAAAGCGGCGGCGTGATGTGTGGCTCGCCGACACTTCTCGACTTGATTCCAACAAGCGCAGGAGGAGCCTATGCGGAAGTCTCTCAGCTTTTTCCTTTCTGGCGTAGCATTGATCGTCGCGGCGTCAACCGCTGTAGCGGGCGAGCGGGTGCTTGAGTTCAAGCTGGTTACAAAGCCGATCGATCTCAAGGTCATCGAGGCCGCAAACGTCGAAGGACAGACGGTTGTGTCAGGCAAATTCTTTGGAGTCGCCGTTTTCAACGACGGCCGTATCGGAGTGAAAGAGTTCGTCAATACTTCGGACTTGCTCAAAGGGTCGGGCCCGTTCTTCGGCTACAGCACTTACACGTTCGAGGAAGGCTCGATTACGGCGCGCTACACCGGTTCGGCCAAAGACGGCAAATCAACGGGCGAATACACGATCCTATCGGGCACAGGTGCCTATGCGAACGCCACGGGTACGGGCACAATCGAAAGCGCGCCGAACCCATTCAAGGGCGTCAACCTGCTAAACATAAAGCTCGTCGTTAAAACGTCCGGTTCATGACAGCGCAATGTTCACAGGTCCCACACCAAGGAAGTTGATCCCTTGTGTGGCGTGTTGGCCGGCCGGCGGCACATTGCCGGCCGGGCGACCTGCTGAAGAACCGGGCGGGCGCGGTCGCCCCACTGGTCTTGATCGTAGGCCTGCAGGATGCGGACAAAATCGGCCATGCTGGATTGATCTCGGTTTTCGGCCATAGCCTCAACCTGAGTATCGGATGCGGGCTGGCTCGCTTGCCAAAACCGCCCGAGGACATCGGCGATGTTTCTCATGACGTACTCTCTGCAGCCAACTGTGACAGTAGACACCAAGTACTGGAGCGGCATCGCACCGTTCGCTAGGAGAAAAGCCGGCGGACGCTACACGGCCGGACTTGTCCTGCAACTGCCGGCTCGCGCGGCCGGTTCCGTTGCTTTTCACTCCGCGTTCATAGTTAGCACTGAGCACTTGGTTGTCGCCATTGTGCGCGGGTATGGCGAGACCATACTGAGGTAGGCTCAGATTGATGAATCGGGAAAAGTTCGATTCGCTCTGCCGCGAATTTCACACGCCGCGAAGAGTCGCGATTTCGGGCCTGGTCTTCACCTTCAGGCATCGAGGGCGTTTCGATACGCTGGTCTCCGCTAGCGCCTCAGCGTGAACTCGTCCGCACTGCGCCGGTGCTCCCATTTCGCCTGCTCCAGTTCGGGCCGGTCGCATTGGACTTCCGGATAGCCGATGCAGAGATAGGCGATGAACTTCCATGATTCCGGCACGTCGAGAATGGCGTGAATGCGCGCAGGATTCAGGATCGAGATCCAGCCGAGCCCGATGCCTTCCGCGCGCGCGGCGAGCCACATCGCGGTGATCGCCGCGACGACCGAATATTCCGTCGTCTCCGGCATGGTGGCACGGCCGAGGCCGTGACCGATGTCGCTGGCCTTGTCGGCAAACACGGCGAGGTGGCCAGGAGCCTGTTCGAGACCCGACAGTTTCAGCGTGGCATAGCGGGTCGCGCGCTCGCCGGTATAGGCGTTCAACGCATCGGCATTGCACGATTTGAAGTCGTCGATCACGGCTTGGCGCCGTGCGGCGTCGTCGACCGTGACGAAGCGCCAGGGCTGGCTGAGACCGACCGATGGCGAGAGACAGGCGGTCTCGATCAGGCGCTCCACCGCGCCGCGTGGTAACGGATCGCCGCGAAAACGCCGCACGTCCCGGCGCCATACGAACAGCTCGCGTAATTGTCGGCGGAAGGCGTCATCGAACTCGACCATGGGTCAGCGTCCGACCTGGAAGGCCGCGGCAACCAGCAGGATCATGATCTCGCCTGTCTGCTCGAACGCGCCGAGGATGTCGCCGGTCTGCCCGCCGATCTGGCGGATGGCGAGCCGCGCCAGCATGAACCCGGCGAGCGACAGCAGGATCAGGGCGACCAGCGCCTTGCCCGGCCCGAGCGCGAGGACGAGAGCGAGCGTCCCAAGTGCGAAGGCGATGGCGACACTGCGGCCCGGCGGCGGCCCCGCGCTCGCCGAAAGCCCATCCGGCCGCGCCAGCGGGACAAGCGACATGAAGGCCGGCACGCCTGCGCGGGCTGCGATGTGCGCCGCGCACAGCGCCAGCGTGACCGTCCATGGATTGGCGATCGCCGCGAGCGCACTCCAGCGCAGGCCGAACGACAGGATCAGCGCGCAGACGCCATAGGTCCCAATCCGGCTGTCGCGCATGATCTCGAGCTTGCGCTCGCGCGTTCGGCCGCCGCCGAGGCCATCGACGGTGTCGGCAAGCCCATCCTCGTGTAGCGCGCCGGTGATGAGGGCGGTAGCGGCCAGCGCGAGCAGGGCGGCAAGGTTCGGCGTCAGTCCGAACCGGCTGCACATCTTATAGACCAGCGCGCCGGCAAGTCCGACCAGCAGTCCCGCGACGGGCAGCGCCCAGGTTGCACGCGCGATGGCGCCGTCGCCTGCGGGCTTCGACGATGCCACCGGCAGAATCGTGACGAACGATGCCGCCATCCTGAGATCGGCGATGACGTCTCGCAGAAATTCGGCGCGCGGCATCATTTCAATTTCATCGGCAGGCCGGCGACGACGAACTCGACCTCGTCGGCAGCCGCCGCGATAGTCTGATTCATGAGGCCGGCGGCGTCGCGAAAGCTGCGTGCCAGGGCGTTGTCAGGAACGATGCCGAGACCGACCTCGTTAGTGACGAGAACAACTGGGCTTTTCAGCCGGGGCAGGGCGCCGGCAAGATCTTTCACCTCGCTCTCCCAGTCGCGTTCCGCATGCATCAGATTCGAGAGCCACAGCGTCAGGCAATCCACCAGCCTTGCGCCGCCGCCATCGGTTGCGACCAGCACCTGCACGAGATCAAGCGGCACCTCGCGCTCGATCCAGTCGGTTTCGCGCCGCGCGCGATGCGTGGCGATGCGCGCCTCCATTTCGGCATCGAGCGCCTCGGCCGTCGCGACATAGACGGGCTGCCCGGGAAAGGCCTTCGCTCGCGCTTCCGCACGCGTGCTCTTGCCCGATCGCGCTCCGCCCGTGATCAAGATGACGGCCATGAAGGTCTCCTATCAGCCCTGACTAATCACCAAACACGGCCAAAGACAAAGCCGAAATCGGGCCTGTAGGGGCTTGCGCTCTGCCTTCGCTTTGCGCAACAGGGGCGGAACAGGAGGCGCGTGTGGGCTTTGCGGCGGGGATGGTGGTGGCGATGGCGGCGGATGCCCTGCTGGGCTGGCCGTCGTGGCTGTTCGCGCGGATCGGCCATCCCGTGACCTGGCTCGGCCGCCTGATCGCGACTATCGACACCGCCTGGAATCGCGCGTCTGACCCGCCGGCGTTTCGCCGCGCCGCCGGCGTTGCCGGAGCGCTCGCGGTGATCGCGGTCTCAATCGCGCTCGGCTGGATGCTTCAGTCCGTGCTTCCCTGGGGCTGGATTCAGATCGCGCTGGTCGGCGTCCTGGCCTGGCCCCTGGTCGCGCTGCGCTCGCTGCATGACCATGTCGCGGCTGTCGCGACGCCCTTGCAGGCCGGCGACATCGCCGCCGCGCGCGACGCGGTCTCGCGGATCGTCGGCCGCGATCCCGCGGCGCTCGATGAGGCCGGTATCGCGCGCGCGGCAATCGAGAGCCTCGCCGAGAACGCCTCCGACGCCGTCGTGGCGCCGGTGTTCTGGGGCGCGCTGTTCGGCCTGCCCGGCATCTTCGGCTACAAGGCGATCAACACACTCGACTCCATGATCGGACATCGCAGCGAGCGGCACGAAGCGTTCGGCTGGGCCGCAGCGCGCATCGACGATGTCGCCAATTTCGTTCCGGCGCGCGTGACCGGCTTCCTCTTCGTGCTGCTGGCGTCGCGGCGATCGGAGGCGCTGTCGTGCATGACCCGCGATGCCCGCCGCCACCGCTCGCCTAACGCTGGCTGGCCGGAAGCGGCCATGGCTGGCGCGCTCGGTGTGCGGCTCAGCGGCCCACGCATCTATCACGGTAGCGTCACGAACGAGCCCTGGCTCAACGAGGGCGCGCGCGATCCGCTCGCTGCGGACATCAATCATGGATTGACGGTCTATCGCAGGTCCATGCTGCTTCTCGCCGCGGTGCTTGCGGTCCTGGCCTTCGCGTGAAAGAACGGGGCATGCGCGAGCACGGTGGAAATCTCGATCTGGCACAGCAGCGTTTTGGCGGACGCGCAGAGGATTGGATCGACCTCTCGACAGGGATCAACCGGCTGCCTTATCCGGTAGGCGAGGTGAGCGCGCGCGCCTGGAGCGCGTTGCCGTCGCGCGCCGAAATCGATGCCTTGCATCAAGCCGCGCAGCACGCCTATCGCACGAGCGCACCTGTTGTTGCGATGGGCGGTGCACAGGCCGCCATTCAACTGCTGCCGCAGCTCGCGGCGCCTGGCCGCGCGCGCATCCTCGCGCCGACCTACAATGAATATGCCGGGGTCCTGTCGGCCGCGGGCTGGGATGTCCTGGAGGTCGGCGAATTTGACGCGTTGGCCGGCGCAGACCTCGCGATCGTCGTCAATCCCAACAATCCCGATGGCCGCCGCCATTCGCCCAAGGACTTGCTGGCACTGCTGCCGCGCGTCGGCCATCTCGTGATCGACGAGAGCTTTGCCGACGCCGTCCCGCAGCTGTCGCTTGCTTCGGAAGTCGATCGGCCGCGGCTGTTGATCCTGCGCTCGTTCGGAAAGTTTTATGGCCTTGCCGGCCTTCGGCTTGGCTTCGCAATTGGCAATGCGGCGGATATCGGCAAGCTTGCGTCGATGTCGGGTCCATGGCCGGTCTCGGGAGCGGCGATCGCGATCGGTTGCCGCGCCTTGCGCGACGATGCCTGGGCTGAGGCTACCTCAGCGCGGCTCGCACGCGACTGTGTTCGGCTCGACGCCATGGCGCAGTCGCAAGGCTGGACGCTTATCGGCGGCACGCCGTTGTTTCGTCTTTACCAGACACCTAACGCGCTGGCCGCGCAGGAAAAGCTCGCGCGCGCCCAGATCTGGTCGCGCGTTTTCGCGCGAGAGCCGGCATGGCTGCGCCTCGGGCTTCCCGGCAGCGAATCCGAATGGACGCGCCTTGCCGAGGTGCTAGCGGGCTAACGCGAGCAGGCCTTCGACGTCGAGATGCCTTTCGATGTGATCGGCGAGGGCATCGAGCGCGCTCTCGATCCTGGCATGATAGGGCTCGTTACCCGCGGGAATATCGAGCTTTGCCAGATATGCCTTGCGGAAATCATCCGACGTGAACAGGCCGTGCAGATAGCTGCCCTGGACGCGGCCATCGCGCGAGATCGCGCCTTCCGGCTTGCCGTTCAGTTTCGCAAATGGCCGCGCGCGATCGGGCCCGTCGGTGTGGCCGATGTGGATCTCGTAGGCCTCGATCGCCTGGTCGGTGGCGGCGTGCAAGGCGGAGACGCGTGTCAGCGTCTTCTGCGGCCTCATCACCGTTGTCACGTCGAGCAGCCCGAGACCCGGCGTGTCGCCCGCAGGTCCCTCGATGCCGTCAGGGTCGGCAACGCTGTGTCCGAGCATCTGATAGCCGCCGCAGAGCCCGAGCACATGGCCGCCCCGGCGGTGATGCGCCACGAGATCAATGTCCCAGCCCTGTGCTCGCAGGAAGGCGAGATCGCCACGAGTGGATTTTGAACCGGGGATGATGACCAGCCTCACATCGCCGGGGATTGCTTCGCCCGGACGCACCATGACGAGATCGACGCCGGGTTCGAGCTTGAGCGGATCGAGATCGTCGAAATTGGCGATCCGCGACAGGGCGAGGCAGGCGATCTTGCATTGGCCCGGCTTGCGCGCGTCGCGCAGGCCCAGCGCGTCCTCGGCCGGCAGCTCGCCGGCGCGCGCGAACCAGGGCAGCACGCCAAAGCCGCGCCATGCGGTTTTCGCTTCGATCAGCCGGTAGCCGTCATCGAACAGCGTGGGGTCGCCGCGGAACTTGTTGATGACGAAGCCCTGGATCATCGCGGCATCGTCAGGGTCGATGACCGTCCTGATGCCGACAAGCTGGGCGATGACGCCGCCGCGGTCGATGTCGCCGACCAGCACGACCGGCACGTTGGCCTTGCGCGCAAAGCCCATATTGGCGATGTCGGCCTTTCGCAAATTCACCTCGGCCGGGCTGCCCGCGCCTTCGACCAGCACCAGATCGGCGCGCGTCTTCAAGCGCGCGAAACTCTCCAGCACGGCGCCCATCAGCGAGGGCTTCATCGCCGCATAATCGCGCGCACGCACCGTTGCGATGCGCTTGCCATGGACGATGACCTGCGCGCCGACATCGGTCTCCGGCTTGAGCAGCACCGGGTTCATGTCGGTGTGCGGCTCGACGCGAGCGGCGAGCGCCTGAAGCGCCTGGGCGCGGCCGATCTCGCCGCCGTCGACGGTGACGGCGGCATTGTTCGACATGTTCTGCGGCTTAAAAGGGAGCACGCGCAGGCCGCGCCGCATGAAGGCGCGCGCAAGGCCCGCGACGATGAGCGACTTGCCCACGTCCGAGCCGGCCCCCTGGATCATCAGCGCGCGCGCCATGGCGAGATCGTATCAGAACTCGACGCCGGCTTGCGCCTTGATGCCGGACCGGAAGGGATGCTTGACCAGCGTCATCTCGGTAACGAGATCGGCGATCTCGATCAATTCGTCCTTTGCGTTGCGCCCGGTGAGCACGACATGCGTCATCGGCGGCTTTTGCGTCGTCAGGAATTCGACCACCTCGGCGATGTCGAGATAGTCATAGCGCAGCGCGATGTTGATCTCGTCGAGCACGACCATGCGCAAGGCAGGATCGCGAATCAGCTCCTTGGCCTTGTCCCAGCCGGCGCGCGCGGCGGCGATGTCGCGGGCGCGGTCCTGCGTCTCCCAGGTGAAACCTTCGCCCATGGCGTGGAATTGGCAGAGGTCGCCGAAATGGCCAGTGAGCAGGCGGCGCTCGCCGGTGTCCCAGGCGCCCTTGATGAACTGCACCACCGCGCAGGGCAAGCCATGGGCGACGCAGCGGACGATCATGCCGAAGGCCGAGGACGACTTGCCTTTGCCGGCGCCGGTGTGGACGATAACGAGGCCTTTTTCGCCGCTCTTGGTCGCCATGATCTCGTCGCGGGCGGCCTTCTTCTTTGCCATTTTCGCGGCGTGGCGGGCGTCGGTTTCCTCGCCCGTTTGGATATCCGGTTCAGGCGTCATCGTATCCGGTCCTTCGGCTTGACAAGTGGCGGCCACCGGCAAATGGTGGGTCTGCGCTGGTTCCTGTCCTATGACAGGCGAAGAGGGAATGCGATAGGGTCCGAATTGGCAAGATTTGGGTCCAAAATGCAGCCGCCCCCGCGACCGTGACCGGAGAGATGCCCGAAGCCACTGACCCCTAACGGGATCGGGAAGGCGGGGATCGAAGGGCAAAAGCCCTGCTCCGCAAGCCGGGAGACCTGCCAGCGCGGACGATTTTGGACCGGCGGACGGGGTGTTCCGCGACGGGGAAACGGGCCTCTCACAATGGTCCGTGCGCCTCTTCGCCTCCCGCTGTTATTCTGGAAGAGGCGATGACGGTCACACTTCACGTCTGCATTACCTGCCGTGCCGGCGAGACGCTTGGCGAAGGCGACGTCACGCCGGGCAAGCGGTTGCATGGCGCGATCCTGGACGCCGGCGTGCCCGACGGCGTCAATGTGGTTCCGGTCGAATGCCTCTCTGCCTGTAGCCAGGGCTGCTCGGTCGCGCTGAGTGCGCCGGGTCGCTGGTCCTATGTCTATGGCCGCCTGTCGGAGACGAATGCGCGCGACGTGGTCGCGGGCGCTGCGGCGTATGCGGCCGCGCCCGACGGCCTCGTGCCCTGGCGCAGCCGTCCCGAAATCTTCCGCAAGCAGTCGCTTGCCCGCATTCCCCCCCTTGCCGTCGTGCCGGAGGCCGCCGAATGAATTCGCTCGCAAAAGTCCCGGTCACTGTGATCACCGGTTTTCTCGGCTCCGGCAAGACGACGCTGATCCAGCATCTGCTCGCCAATGCCGGCGGCAAGAAGCTCGCCGTGCTCGTCAACGAGTTCGGCAGCGAGGGCGTCGACGGCGAGATTTTGAAGTCGTGCGCTGCTGCCAATTGCCCGGAGGAGAACATCATCGAGCTCGCCAATGGCTGCATCTGCTGCACCGTCGCTGACGATTTCATTCCGGCCATGGAGCAATTGCTGGCACGCCCCGTGAAGCCCGATCACATCCTGATCGAGACCTCGGGCCTGGCGTTGCCAAAACCGCTGCTGAAGGCCTTTGACTGGCCGGAGATCCGCTCGCGCATCACTGTCGATGGCGTGATTGCGCTGGCCGATGCAGAGGCTGTCGCTGCTGGCCGCTTCGCGCCGGACCCGATTGCAGTCGAAGCGCAGCGCGCGGCGGACGACAATCTCGACCACGAGACGCCGCTGTCGGAAGTGTTCGAGGACCAGATCGCCTGCGCCGACATCGTGCTGCTGACCAAGGCCGATCTTGCCGGCAGCTCAGGGATAGAAGCCGCCAAGGCGGCGATCACCGCCGAGATGCCGCGCCGCGTGCCGATGCTTCCCATCACCGACGGCGCGATCGATGCGCGCGTCATCCTCGGTCTCGGCGCCGCCGCCGAGAGCGATCTTGCCGCGCGTCCCTCGCATCACGACGGCGAGGAGGAGCATGAGCATGACGATTTTGCCTCCGTCGTGATCGACCTGCCGGAAGTTGCCGATATCGATGCGCTGGTCGCCTCCGTTCAGCGCCTAGCGCGCGAGCAGAACGTGCTGCGCGTCAAAGGCTATATCGCAATCGCGGGCAAGCCGATGCGCCTCTTGCTGCAGGCGGTCGGCGAGCGTGTGCGCCACCAGTTCGACAAGCCCTGGGGCGCAGGTGTCAGGCAATCGAAACTCGTCGTGATTGGCGAGCACGGCGATATTGACGAGGCCGCGATCAGGTCAGGGCTAGCAACCTGATGCACGTCGTTTTCCGCGAGAGCCGCGGTCTTGAGGAGACCGCGACGCCAAGGGACATCGGCCAGGACCCGGCCGATCTCGTGGTGCTCTCATATTCGGATTCCGATCTTGCCGCGTTTGCGGCCGGCTGGCGGCGCGGCCGTACCAGCCTGCCGTCGCTGCGGCTCGCAAATCTTGCGGAACTGCGTCATCCGCTCTCGGTCGACACCTATATCGAGCGCACGCTCTCCCATGCGCGTGGCATTCTGGTACGTCTGATCGGCGGTGAATCCTATTGGCCGTATGGTCTCGCGACGCTCCAGCAACTTGCTAAGGACCGCAACATCGTGCTGGCCGTGCTGCCGGCCGACGGCCGTGACGATACGCGGCTCGACGCGTATTCGACCTTGCCGGTCTCGACCCTGCGCCGGCTCAAGGTGCTCTGTGACACGGGCGGCCCGGTCGCGGCCCAAGCCGCGATCGCGCAGCTCGCGCTGGCCTCGGGCCTCTATGCCGGGCCAGTCGTCGGCGAAATGAATGTGCCCGAGACGGGATTTTATGATCCCGCGCGCGGCGTCATTGCTGCGCCGACGGGCGGCGAGGGGAAGCCGCACGCGCTGGTGACGTTCTATCGCTCCTATCTCACCGCTGCGGACACCGGGCCGGTCGATGCCTTGATCGCCGCGCTGCGCGAGAAGGGTTTTGGTGCCTATGGTGTCTTCGTCACCTCGCTGAAAGCCGCGGCCGTCGCCGATTGGCTGCGCGCGCATCTCGCGCGAGATCCTCCTACGGCGATCGTCAATGCGACGGCGTTCTCGGCCGTAGGCGACGATGGCACGACGCCGTTTGACGTAGCCCCGTGTCCGGTGTTCCAGGTTGCGCTCTCGACGGCACGGCGCGAGGATTGGGCTACCTCGCTGCGCGGCCTCTCGCCGGGCGACCTCGCGATGCATGTGGTGCTGCCCGAGGTCGATGGCCGCTTGTTCGCGGGCGTGGTGAGCTTCAAATCCGCTGCGGAGCGCGATCCCGATCTGCAGTTCTCCCATCTTGCGCATCGCGCTGACGAGGAGCGGGTGAAGGCCGTCGCCGCACGGGTTGCGGCCTGGCGGCGGCTCGCCGAGACGCCGGCCGCCAAGAAGCGTCTGGCGATCGTGCTTTCGAACTACCCGGGCCGTCCACACCAGATCGCGCATGCGGTTGGCCTCGATGCGCTGGCGTCCGTCGAGGTCTTGCTGTCCGACCTCGCGGAGACGGGCTTCGATGCCGCGCCAGTTCATGCGCTCGGCGAAACGCTGCTGAGGCAGCAGCTGACCTGGAGCGTCGCTGAGTACCGCACGGCGCTCTCGCGTCTGCCGCAAGCATTGCAGGATGATCTCGCACAAGCTTGGGGTGCGCCGGAGGATGATCCGAGCTGTCGCGACGGTGCGCTCCACTTCGCCGCGATTCGGTGCGGCCAGTCGATCATCGCGGTTCAGCCCGAGCGTGGCGATGCAACCACGCGCGATGTCGACTATCACGATCTCGCCCGCACGCCGCGCCATGCCTATGTTGCGTTCTATCTGTGGCTTCGAGAGCAGGGCTGTGACGCCGTCGTGCATATGGGCGCGCACGGCACGCTGGAATGGCTGCCCGGCAAATCCTTGGCGCTGTCATCGAGCTGTTGGCCGGAAGCCCTGATCGGCGATCTGCCGGTCATCTATCCCTTCATCGTCAATGATCCTGGCGAGGCCGCGCAGGCCAAGCGGCGCATCGGCGCCGTCACGATCGGCCATCTGCCGCCGCCCCTTGCCGCATCCGTCGTCCCGGAGGGCTTGCGCCGGCTCGAACGGCTTCTGGACGAATATTCCACTGCCGATGGTCTTGACCCCGCCCGCCGCCAGCGGTTGATCGCGGCGATCCGCGACGAAGCCCGTGCCGCGGGCCTCGAAGACGATCTTGGCCTCGATGCATCGGCCGCACCAGCCGAAGCGATTCCACGGATCGATCGTTTCGTCTGCGACATCAAGGAAAGCCAGTTCGGTGACGGCCTGCACGTGTTCGGCCGCGGCGCCTGCGGCGACGCGGAGCGGGACGCCCTGCGCGCCGCGCTTGCGGGGCAGCGCATTGCGCCGGGGCCATCGGGCTCGCCCTATCGCGGGCGCCAGGACGTGCTGCCGACCGGGCGCAATCTCTTCGCCGTCGATCCACGCGCGGTGCCGACGCCGTCGGCGCATGCGCAAGGCATCAAGCTCGCGGAAGAGCTGCTGCGCCGTCACTTGCAGGATCATGGCGACTGGCCGAAGGGGCTCGTGGTCGATCTCTGGGGCTCGGCGACGATGCGCACCGCAGGCGAGGAGTTCGCGATGGCGCTGCATCTGGCCGGTCTTGCGCCGCACTGGGACCACGCCTCCGGGCGCGTCACCGGCTACGACATCATCGCGCCGGCCGAGCTCGGCCGCCCCCGCATCGACGTGACGCTGCGCGTATCGGGCCTGTTCCGCGACGTCTTTTCGGGTCTGGCGCAATTGTTCGAGGCTGCGTCCGAGGCGCTCGCAAACCGCGACGAAGAGGGTGAGGAGAATCCCTATCGCCACCGTGCGCCACGCGTCTTTGCGCCGCGGCCCGGACAATACGGCGTCGGCTTGTCAGCGATCCCTGATACCTTCACGCCCGAGACGCGTGATGCCGCCGGGGAAGCGTGGCTGTCGGCATCGTCCTGGGCGTTCTCGGCGGATGGCGCGATCAAGCCTGATCGCGCCGGCATCGAGGCGCGGCTTGCGTCCGCCGATGCCTTCGTCCATGTCCAGGATCTGCCAGAGACCGATCTTCTGCTCGCCGCGGACTATGCTGCGCATGAAGCGGGGGTCGCCGCAGCTGCGGCACATCTCGGCGCGGCAGGACCATCGCTCTATCACATTGACACGACGCGTCCCGAGCAACCGCACGCGCGCTCGCTGGCCGAGGAAATCTCCCGGGTCGTCCGTGCGCGCGCGGCCAATCCCGCCTGGATCGACGGCATGATGCGCCACGGTTTTCGCGGCGCGGCCGAGATCGCCGCGACGCTCGAGCACATGGCCGCCTTCGCGCATCTTGCCGGCGCCGTGCCGCCGCATCTGTTCGATCTCTATTATGACGCGACGCTTGGCAACGCCGACGTCCGCGCTTTCATGGCGCGCGAAAATCCGGCGGCGGTCGCAGCAATGGAGACGTGCTTCACGCGATTGCATGACGCCTCGCTCTGGCGGACGCGCCGCAATTCGATCGCCGCTGCGTTGAAGGAGGCCTCATGAGCGCTTCCGCGGTCAAGGGCTGGTGTCCCGGCGCGCTGCGGCCGATGCAATCGGGCGACGGGCTCGTGGTCCGCGTGCGCCCGTTCGGCGGTCGCCTTGAAGCGGCACAGGCTTCCGGCCTTGCTGATCTGGCCGAACGCTTCGGCAATGGTCTCCTCGACGTGACGAGCCGCGCCAACCTCCAGATCAGAGGTGTCAGGGACGAAGGCCACGGTCCGCTGCTCGACGGCCTTGCGCGACTGGCGCTGCTCGATCCCGATGCCGATATCGAATCCCGGCGCAACATCCTGGTGACGCCGTTCTGGAACGAGGGCGACGACACGCAGGCGCTCGCCGCCGAGCTCGAAGAGGCGCTTGCCGACAGCGCGCTCAAATTGCCCACAAAATTCGGCTTCGCCATCGATGACGGGACCTCGCGCGTGCTCGCCGGCGACTCCGCCGACGTGCGCATCGAGCGCGATCGTGCGGGCCGGCTTCTCGTGCGCGCCGATGGTGCGAGCTTCGGTCGTTCCGTCGGACGCGGAGACGTCGTGAGCACGGCGCTCGCGCTCGCAGACTGGTTCATTACCTCCGGCGGGGTCCGCAGCGGGCGAGGGCGCATGGCGGCCCACATCGCTTCCGGTGCGGCATTGCCGGGGACCTTGCGCGGCGAGACCGAACCTGCCTCCGTGATGGCTGCGCTGCAGCCCGGACATTATCCGCAGGGCGCCATGGTCGGGGTCGCATTCGGGCAGATGCTGCATACGACGCTGCATGAATTCGCCGGTTGCGGACATGCTCTGCGCATGACGCCATGGCGGATGGTCTTGAGCGAGGGCAAGCGTGCGATGCCGAACGGGGCGGGTCTCATCACCGAACCCTACGATCCCGCGCTGCGCGTCATCGCCTGCAGCGGCGCCCCACGCTGCCGCGAGGCGCATGCCGACACCCGCGCGCTCGCCGCCGCGCTCGCGCCGCGCATTGCACCCGATACGCGGCTTCATGTCTCTGGCTGCGCCAAGGGCTGTGCGCATTCCGGCGCCACCGCGGTGACGCTGGTTGCGACCGGTGCCGGATTCGATCTCGTGCGCGGTGGATCGGCCCGCGATGAGCCCGCTCTGCGCGGCCTGAACCGCGATGACATCGTCAGCGATCCCTCCATTCTGGTGGGAGGGCACTGATGCCGCACAGTTACGAGACCGACGGCGCGGCGATCTACCGGCAGTCCTTTGCGACCATCCGCGCCGAGGCTGATCTTGCGCGCTTCTCGCCGGACGAGGAGCAGGTCGTGGTGCGGATGATCCACGCCGCCGGCATGGTCGGCCTTGAGGCGCATATCCGCTTCACGCCCGGCATGGTGGCCGCTGCGCGCGCGGCCTTGCAGAATGGCGCGTCGATCCTGTGCGACGCGCGCATGGTCTCGGAAGGAATCACGCGCGCAAGACTTCCTGCGGCCAACCCGATCATCTGCACACTCGGTGATGCCACCGTGCCGGCGCTGGCGCAGTCCATGCGCAACACGCGCTCGGCTGCGGCGCTGGAGCTGTGGAGGCCACATCTGGGCGGCGCGATCATCGCGATCGGCAATGCGCCGACTGCGTTGTTTCATCTCCTCAACATGCTGGAGGACCGCGACTGCCCGCGGCCCGCGGCGATCATCGGCTGTCCGGTCGGCTTCGTCGGTGCCGCCGAATCCAAGGCCGCGCTGATGGCCGATCCGCCGGCACCTGCGCTGACGGTCGAAGGCCGCCTCGGCGGTTCCGCGATCACGGTTGCCGCCGTGAACGCGCTGGCGAGCGGGAGCGAATAGTCATGGGACGCATCATCTGCTGCGGTCTCGGCCCCGGCGATCCCGATTTGATGAGCGTGCGCGCCGACCGCATGGTGCGCGGTGCCAGGCACGTCGCCTATTTCCGCAAGAAGGGAAGGCCGGGTCAGGCGCGCCGCATCGTCGAGGGCATGCTTGCTGCCGACATCACCGAATACCCCATGGAATATCCCGTTACGACCGAGATCGCCTTCGACAGCCCCGGCTATGTCCATCTGCTCGCCGGCTTCTATGACGAATGGGCCGAGCGCCTGGCGCGGCTTTCGCGCGCGGTCGACGTCGTCGTGCTCTGCGAGGGTGATCCCTACTTCTACGGCTCTTTCATGCATCTGCATACGCGCCTGCAAGGCCGCGTCGAGATCGAGGTGATCGCGGGCATTCCCGGCATGGTCGGCTGCTGGAACGGCGTGGGACAGCCGATTGCGCTCGGCGACGATGTGACGACGGTGCTGATGGGGACGCTTGGCGAAGACGAACTCGAGCGGCGCATGCGCAATTCCGATGCACTCATCATCATGAAGACCGGCCGCAATCTTGCAAAGGTGCGCCGCGCGCTTGCATCCGCCGGACGGCTGGACGATGCCTGGCTGGTCGAGCGCGGCACCATGCCCGGCGAGCGCATCGCGCGGCTCGCCGAGGTCGATGCCGCCGATTGTCCCTATTTCGCGATCGTGCTGGTGCACGGCAAGGGCCGGCACCTGGACGCCGCCGAATGACGGGCACGCTGACTATCGCAGGGCTCGGCCCTGGCAGCGACGCGCTGGTGACGCCGGAAGTCTCCGCCGCGCTCGCGGCCGCGACCGACATTCTCGGCTATGCGCCTTATGTCGCCCGCGTCCCGCCGCGACCGGGGCTTGCACTGCACCCGTCGGACAATCGCGAAGAGCTGCAGCGCGCAAGCGAAGCCTTGCGGCTTGCCTCGGAAGGCGGCCAGGTGGTCGTCGTCTCCTCCGGTGATCCCGGTGTGTTCGCGATGGCCTCTGCCGTGTTCGAGGCGCTCGAGCAGGCACCGCAATGGCGGGAGCTGCCTATTCGCGTGCTGCCCGGCATCACCGCCATGCTGGCGGCGGCTGCCCGCGCCGGCGCGCCGCTCGGCCATGATTTCTGTGCGATCAATCTCTCCGACAATCTGAAGCCCTGGGCGGTGATCGAGAAGCGCCTGCGGCTTGCGGCGGAGGCCGATTTTGTCATTGCGATGTACAATCCGCGTTCGGCGAGCCGCGCGGAGGGATTTGGCCGCGCGCTTGCGGTGCTGAAGGAGTCCGGTTGCGGCGAGCGCCTGATGATCTTTGCCCGCTCGATCAGCGCGCCCGATGAAAAGATCGAGACCGTCGCTCTGAACGAAGCGACACCCGAGATGGCCGACATGCGCACGCTGGTGATCGTGGGCAATTCGCAGACCCGCCGCGTCGGCCGCTGGGTCTATGCGCCGAGGCAGGTCCGATGACCGAGCCACTGCATGACCTCGGAAACGCTCTCCACCCGCAACCGCTCGGGCAGGTTTGGTCGCGAGATCATGATCACGGGCAGGCCGAGCATGCGGGCCGCATCGATCTTGGCGCGCGCACCGTCTCCGCCGGAATTACGGGCAACGATCCAAGTGATCCCGCGCTCCCGCATCATCTCCAGCTCGCTATGAAGCGTGAACGGCCCGCGCGACACGATCACGTGGGCCGGAAAGGGCAGGGTTGTTTCGGGGGGATCGACGAAACGCAGCGTGTAGCGATGCTGCGGCGTCATCGTAAATGGCGCGATGTGTTGGCGGCCGATGGCGAGGAACACTTTGGCCGGCCTTTCGGGCAGCGTTGCGACGGCGGCGTTGACGTCGACGACCTCGATCCAGTTGTCGCCAGGCGCTTTGGTCCAGGGCGCTCGCTCCAGCGCAATCAATGGCGTGCCCGTCTCCGCGCAGGCTTCGACCGCATTGCGGCTCATCTCCGCCGCGAATGGGTGGGTCGCGTCGACCACATGCGTGATGCCTTCATGACGAAGGTATTCGGCAAGCCTGCCCACGCCGCCGAAGCCGCCGATGCGGGTCGGCAGCGGCTGATCGGCAGGCGCGCGGGTGCGACCGCCATAGGAATAGACGGCCTTGATGCCCGCGCGCGCGATCGCCGCAGCCAGCAGGCTCGCATCGGCTGTTCCGCCCAGAACGAGGGCGCGCATCATGGCTGATCCCTGGCTGACCATCATCGGTATCGGCGAAGATGGCCTTGCCGGGCTGTCCGAAGCAAGCCGAAAGGCGCTTGCCAAGGCAGAAACCGTCTTCGGCGGCGAGCGCCATCTCGCGCTTGCGCAAGTTGGCAGCCGCGGCCGTCCGTGGCCGGTGCCGTTCGATGCAGATATCGTGCTGAGCTGCCGCGGCCGGCCGACGGTGGTGCTCGCCTCAGGCGATCCGTTCTGGCATGGCGCCGGCGCAAGTCTTGCCGACAAGCTGCAGGCTGGCGAGTGGATTGCGCACTCCGCGCCGTCGACGTTCTCGCTCGTCGCTGCGCGGCTCGGCTGGCGTCTGGAATCCGTGATCTGTCTTGGACTTCACGCTGCGCCATTCGAACGTCTCGTGCAGCATCTGGCGCGCGGGGCGCGGATCATCTGTCTCGTGCGTAATGGCAAAGCGGCCGGCGATCTCGCGAACTGGCTGACCGAGCGCGGCTGGGGCCCTTCCGCATTCTGGACTCTCGCCGCGCTTGGCGGGCCGAATGAAAGCGTCAGAGAGTATCGCGCTGAGAGCTTTACGCGCGCTTCGTCCGGAAATCTCACTGCGGTTGCGCTGGAGACGAAGGGAGGGCAGGGGCTGTCTCGCGGTTCGGGCCTGCCGGACGATCTCTTCGCTCACGACGGCCAGATCACCAAGCGGCCGATGCGCGCCTTTGCGCTCTCGGCGCTGGCGCCGTGTCCCGGCAGGACGCTGTGGGACATCGGCGCCGGTTCGGGCTCGATCTCGATCGAGTGGGCGCTGTGCGGCGGAACGGCGGTGGCCATTGAGGCGCGTGATGATCGGGCTGCCAACATCCGCAGCAACGCGGCCGCGTTCGGACTGGAGCATCGGATCAAGGTCATCGCGGGCGAAGCACCCGATGCTGTGACAGCGCTGGACGCGCCGGACGCTGTCTTCGTCGGCGGCGGCCTCGATGGCGCGATGTTTGACGCCATCTGGTCGCGGCTGGCGCCTGGGGCGCGGCTCGTCGCGCATGCGGTGACGCTGGAGACAGAGGCGCTGCTCGGCGAGCTGCATCAGCGCCACGGCGGCGAGCTGATGCGCGTCGAGATCGCGCATGCAAGTCCACTCGGTCGCTACCGCTCCTGGGAAGCGGCGCGGCCGGTGGTGCAATGGAGTGTGGTCCGATGAAAGTTGCCGGGCTCGGATTCAAGAACGACGTGACGCTGGCTTCACTGCGCGAGGCGCTGCTGGCGGCCGGCGGTCCCGAAGGCCTTGCGGCAGTGGCGACCGTCAGCGACAAGGCCGAGGCCGAAGCGCTGAAGCAGCTCGCGCGTGAATGCGGCGTGCCGATCAAGGCGGTTCCGGTGCACATGCTCGCGGGCATCGACACGCCGACGCAATCGGAGTTCATCGCGGAAAAGTTCGGCACGGGATCGGTTGCCGAAGCCGCGGCGCTCGCAGTGGCCGGCCCTCGCGCGCGGCTGATTGCGACACGCGTTGTCTCGCAGGATCGCACCGCGACCGCCGCGATTGCGGAAGGAGACGGCTTATGACCGTGCATTTCATCGGGGCCGGCCCGGGCGCGCCCGATTTGCTGACGTTGCGCGGCCGCGACCTGATCGCCGCCTCTCCGCTGTGTCTCTATGCCGGCTCGCTTGTGCCGGAGGGTGTGCTGGCGCATTGCCCGCCGGGCGCGCGGATCGTCAACACCGCGCCGCTGTCGCTCGACGAGATCATCGCCGAGATCGCCGCCGCGCATGCGGGCGGCAAAGACGTCGCCCGTCTGCATTCCGGCGATCTCTCGATCTGGTCGGCGATGGGCGAGCAGCTCCGCCGCCTGCGCGCGCTCGGCATCCCCTATTCGGTCACGCCGGGCGTGCCGTCCTTCTCGGCTGCTGCCGCTGCGCTGGAGGCCGAGCTGACGCTACCGGGCCTTGCCCAGACCGTGGTGCTGACGCGCACGCCGGGCCGGGCCAGCGCCATGCCCGAGGGCGAGAAGCTTGCCGCATTCGCCGCGACCGGCGCGGTGCTCGCGATCCACCTGTCGATCCACCTGCTCGACAAGCTCATCGCCGAGCTGACGCCGCATTACGGCGCAGACTGCCCGGTCGCGATCGTCTGGCGCGCGAGCTGGCCGGACCAGCGCATCGTGCGCGCCACACTGGCAACGCTCGATGCGGCTGTAGGCAGCGAGATGGAGCGCACCGGGCTGGTCCTGGTCGGCAGGACGCTGAATGCCACGGATTTTGACGAGAGCCGCCTCTATGCCGCCGACTATGATCGCCGCTATCGGCCGGTTGGCGCCGAGCCCCGCTTCCCGGAGGCGCCCTGATGGCGGCAGGTCTCGTCATCTCCGCACCGGCCTCAGGCGTCGGCAAGACCACGCTGACGCTGGCGCTCGCCCGCGCTTGGCGCAATCGCGGCTTGAACGTGCAGTGCTTCAAGAGCGGGCCCGACTATATCGATCCCGCCTTTCACGCTGCGGCGACGGGACGGGCCTCCGTCAATATCGATAGCTGGGCAATGGATCGCGGGGCGATCGCGCATCTCGTCAGCCGCGGCGCGGATGCCGACGTCGTGCTCGCGGAGGGCTCGATGGGCCTGTTCGACGGCGTCGCCGCGCGCGGCGTCTCCGGCACCGGCGCCACCGCAGACATCGCCGAGATGCTGGGCTGGCCCGTGCTGCTGGTGATCGATCCCTCTGGCCAAGCGCAGACCGCGGCAGCGATTGCCGCGGGCCTTCGCGACTACCGCCCTGGCGTGCGCCTTGCCGGCGTCGTGCTCAATCGTGTCGCCAGCCCACGCCACGAAGATCTCGTGCGTCGCGCGCTGAGAGACGCCGGCATCGCCGTGTTCGGCGTATTGCCACGCCATGCCGAGATTAGCCTGCCAAAGCGGCATCTCGGCCTGGTGCAGGCCGAGGAGCAGACCGGGATCGGCAAGCTGATCGACGAGGCCGCGCGCTTCGTTGCCGAGCATGTCGATCTCGATGCGGTGCTGCGGGCGGCCGCCAATTGGTCGCCGCAGGCAGCGAGCAATGATTTGAACGTCACGCCGCCCGGGCAGCGCATTGCGCTCGCCCGCGATGCGGCGTTCTCCTTCGTCTATCCGCACATGCTGGAGGCCTGGCGCGCGGCCGGCGCCGAGATCGTGCCGTTCTCGCCGCTGGCCGACGAATCGCCCGACGCGAGCGCCGATGTCTGCTGGCTGCCCGGCGGCTATCCCGAGCTTCATGCCGGCAAGATCGCGGCCAACGCACGCTTTCGCAGCGGCGTGCGGTCCTTCGCCGAGACACGGCCGGTCCACGGCGAATGCGGAGGCTATATGGTGCTAGGAACTGCTTTGACCGATGCCGATGGCGTGCGCCATGAGATGGCGGGGCTGCTCGGCCTGGAGACCAGCTTTGCCAAGCGCCGCATGCATCTGGGCTATCGTCTCGCCGAACTGGACACGCCGATGCCGGGGCACCGGGCAGGCGCACGCCTGCGCGGCCACGAGTTCCATTATTCGACGATCATCGCCCAGCCCGACACGCCGCTGGCCGTGGTCCACGATGCAACCGGCGCGGTCATTGCCGAGACCGGCTCGCGGCGGGGCCAAGCCACCGGCACGTTCTTCCATCTGATTGCGGAGGACCGGTGAGCGGTTTTGTCAGTTTCGTCTCCGCCGGCCCCGGCGACCCAGAACTCCTCACGGTGAAGGGGACTGCACGGCTGCGCGAGGCCGACGTCGTGCTCTATGATGATCTTGCCTCCGGCGCGATCCTCGATCTCGCCCGTCCCGGCGCCAATCTCGTCGCGGTGGGCAAACGGGCAGGGCGGCCCTCCACCAAGCAGCACCACGTCAACCGCCTTTTGGTTGACTACGCCGCAACTGGCGCGCGCGTGGTGCGGCTGAAGTCTGGCGACGCCGGCATTTTCGGCCGGCTCGAGGAGGAGCTCGAGACGCTGCGCGAGGCCGGCATCGGCTACGAGATCATTCCCGGCGTCACATCCGCCTGCGTCGCCGCCGCGCAAGCCGGCATCCCCCTGACCCGGCGCCACACCTCGCGGCGGGTGCAGTTCGTGACCGGGGCTGACGTCACCGGCGAACTGCCGCAAAACCTGAATTGGGTGGCGCTGGCAGATCCGGAGGCAACCACCGTGGTTTATATGGGCCGGCGCACCTTTCCGGCCCTTGCCGCAAAATTGATCGAGCATGGCCTGGCCGCAAATACGCCGGCGCTGTTTGCGGAATCTCTTGGCCGTTCCGACGAGCGGCTGGTCCGCACCACCATTGTCGAGCTTGCCGAGCAGCTTGCGCGCGGCGGCGCCGCTTCCACCGCCGCCGTCATCCTGTTCGGGGCGCTGGCAGGAGACGATCTGTCATGATGGCCGCGGCCGCCGTTCGCCCCTTGACGCCCGGCTCGCGAAAGGGGCACACAGGAGAGGCATGGTGCTCGACGCGGCGCAAAGCGCCGGAGCATAATCGGGAATGGGGGCGGGCGGACCCAGTTGCGGCGCCCAAATCCCCAGCCGCCCCCGCGACTGTAAGCGGTGAGGGGCTCCGATCAGCCACTGGGCCGCAAGGCTCGGGAAGGCCGGAGAACCCCAGTGAACCGCGAGCCAGGAGACCGGCCCTGCACGTTTTGAGGCCAAGGCCGTCGGGTGTGACGGCAGGAAGGATCTGAGCCATGCATATCGAACCCGGAATCGTGACGGGCGCCAAGCTCGTGTTGAGTTACGCAACCGGCATCGCCGCAGGCGGCGTTGCCTTGAAGCTCGCGGTCGACACCGTGCGCGAGCAGGGCATCGGCTCGTTCGCGACGCGCACGCTCGCCACCACCGGCCTCGTCTTCAGCTTCTTCCAGGTGCTGCCGCACTTCCCCGTCGGCGTCTCCGAGGTGCACTTCATCCTCGGCTCGACGCTGTTCCTGCTGTTCGGTGCTGCGCCCGCCGCCTTCGGCCTTGCGTTCGGCCTGCTGCTCCAGGGCGTCTTCTTCGTGCCGACCGACCTGCCGCAATACGGCATGAACATCACCACGCTCCTGGTGCCGCTGTTCGCGATTCAGGCGTTGGCCACGCGGATCATTCCGCGCAACACGGCTTACGTCGATCTGCAATACCGTCAGGCGCTGGCGCTCTCGACCGCCTATCAGTCCGGCATCGTCGCCTGGGTGGCGTTCTGGGCGCTCTATGGCTCCGGCTTCGGCGCGACCAACCTCGCCAACATCGCGGCGTTTGCGGCATCCTATGCGCTGGTCATCGTGATCGAACCGCTCGCCGATCTCGCGGTGCTGGCGCTGGCGAAGTCGCTGCGCGGTGTCACTGCGCCCGGCCTCGTCACGCCGCGCCTGCATAACGGCGCTTGAGAGACAAGCGAAGGGCGGCCGGTGCGGCCGCCCTTCGCGCTCGCGATGCTCACGCTTTCCCTGATAGGCATCGGTTGCGGCGATCCCGGGCAGCTCACGCGCGCCGCGGCCCGTGCCATCAACGCTGCCGACATCGTCCTGATCCCGCGCAAGGGGCCGGCGAAATCCGATCTGGCGGATCTCAGGCGGACGATCTGCGCGGACGTGCTCACCAGCGCGAGCACGCGCATCGCCGAGTTCGACTTGCCAGTGCGGGACACGACTGAGGCGGACTACCAAAAGGGCGTGGACGATTGGCACGATGCGGTGGCGGCAACCTGGTCGCAAACCATCGCAAATCATCTCGACGGCGAGGGCAAGGTCGCGCTGCTGATCTGGGGCGATCCTTCGCTGTACGATTCCTCGCTCCGCATTGCGCGGCGGCTCGATCCGTTACCGACGATCGAGGTCGTGCCCGGCATTACTTCGATCCAGGCGCTGTGCGCCGCGCATGCGCTGCCGCTCAACGACATCGGTGAGCCATTCCTGGTCACGACGGGGCGGCGCTTGCGCGAAGGCGGCTGGCCACAAGGAGTCGATACCATCGCGGTGATGCTCGACGGCGGCACGGCGTTCGAGTCGCTCGCTCCGGAAAGTCTGCAGATCTGGTGGGGTGCCTATCTCGGCATGCCCAACCAGATCGTCATGTCCGGCGCGTTGGCCGAAGTCGGCCCGCGCATCGTCGCACTTCGGCAGGAAGCGCGCGAGCGGCATGGCTGGATCATGGACAGCTACATTCTCAAGCGCACGCGTTAAGCGAGGCTGCATGCTCCCCGAATGGGTCTACCAAGAGTGTCCCGAAATCTCCGCGATGCACCGCGAGGCAGCGATCGCGCGGCAGACGCAGTTGACAAAACCGACCGGCGCGCTCGGCCGGCTTGAGCAACTGGCGATCGAGCTTGCGGGCCTGCAAGCGACGGAATCTCCTCGCGCCGCGCGCGTGCCGATCATCGTCTTCGCCGGCGATCACGGCATCGTTGCGCAGGGTGTGTCGGCCTATCCTCAAGCTGTGACCATCGCAATGATGGCGAATTTTGCGTCCGGTGGCGCCGCGATCTCAGTGCTGGCGCGTGAGCTTGGCTCCAGCCTGGAGGTGGTCGACGCCGGCACGCTGGCGCAGGAACAGATGGCGGGCGTCGTCACCGACAAGCCGCGGAGCGGCACGCGCGATTTCAGCGAGGAAGCTGCACTTGAGCCGGCGGAACTGGCATTCGCCTTCGCGGCCGGCCAGCGCGCGGTTGCGCGCGCGGAAGTCGGCCGGCCTGATCTGGTGATCTTCGGCGAGATGGGCATTGGCAACACCACGGTCTCGGCGGCCATTGCGGCGAGTCTGCTCGGCATCAGCGCCGAGGAAATCGCGGGCAGCGGCACCGGAATCGACGCGGCCGGCCGCGCGCACAAGGCGCGGGTGATCGATGCCGCGATTGCGCGCCACGGTATTGCGGGGGCTTCGCCCGAACACATCTTGTGTGCCGTCGGCGGTCTCGAGATCGCGGCGATCTGCGGCGCTATCATCGCGGCGGCGCAACGCCGCCTTCCCGTATTGATCGACGGATTCATCGTGTCGGTCGCGGCGCTGGTGGCGGTGCAGATCAACCCATCGTGCCGGCCGTTCCTGCTGCCGTCGCATCAATCGGCGGAGCAGGGGCATCGGCTGGTGCTGCGTGCGCTGAACGTGCAGCCGCTGATCAGCCTCGATCTCCGGCTCGGTGAGGGCTCCGGCGCTGCGATCGCGTTGCCGCTGGTGCGGTCGGCTTGCGCGCTCCACAACGGGATGGCGACTTTTGCGCAAGCCAATGTGCCGGATCGCCCGGCCTGATCGGGCTCAGGCCATCCGCTGATTGACGGAGACGACGCGCCACCCAGTGGCGAGCCGGTCGATCCGGGTGAGCGACAGCGGATCGATCACGAAGCGCAAGGCGGCGTGCGGCGTCAGATCCAGCGCGATGCACAGCGCGGCGCGGATCGTGCCGGAATGCACGACGAGCGTTGCGGAGCCCGCGCCGATCCGCGAGAGCCCAAGCCGGACGCGCGCGACCTGATCCGCAAAGCTCTCGCCGCCCGGCGGACGTCCGCGCGCCGGATCGCTCCAGAATTGCGCATAGGCCTCGTCCCCGGCCGCGCCGATCTCGTCATGCCGACGGCCGGTCCATGCGCCGAAATCCTGTTCCCCGAATTCGGGGATCAGCTCGGGCGCGAGTCCCAGCGCATGCGCGGTCTCGATCGTGCGCCGCGCTGGGCTCGCATGGCTCGCCGCGCCTCTCGGCAGAGACTGCCGCAGTGCCTCTAGCTGCGCGCGATCGCGAAGATCGGCCGGGGCATCGGCGGCATGGATCGTCCCTGTGACGCCATCGACCGGCGCATGCCGTATCAGCCAGAGGAAGGTCTCGCCTTCCATGCTCGTCTCCAAGGAAGTTGGTTGCTGTGGCAATAACGCCGCAGCTTGCACATTGACTCCGTCTTGATCGTAATCCTAGATGCTGGCGACGGTTTCCCCGAGAGGGGATGAAAAGGGAATGCGGTGCGGGGAATTCGTCCCCAATGCCGCGGCTGCCCCCGCAACTGTAAGCGGTGAATCCTTCGTCAGAAGCCACTGGGTCCTCGGTCCCGGGAAGGCGACGAAGCGGTCACGACCCGCGAGCCAGGAGACCTGCCGTCAGCCGTGGTCACACGCGAAGATGTCGGTCGGGGAGTACAGACATTCGGCTTCATCGAAGGGCTGACAGGCCAAAGGTGAGACCTCGTTCGCTGTGACGTGCCACTGACGTCATACCGAGGTTTCGAAAACCGTGTCTTGTCTCCTTTTTGTACGACCGCACCGCTTCCTGCTTGCCTCCGCGGCGCTTACGTCACTGGCCGCCGTCGATGTATCTGCCGCCCGGGCGCAGCAGGTCCGCGAGTCGCTGCCGCCGGTCGAGGTGTCGCCCGCCCAATCCCGCAAGCAGGCCAAGCCGGCGGGCCGGGAGGCGCAGGGCACACGCCGTGCAACGGCGCGCAGGCCAGCGACTGCATCCGCAGCGCCCAAGCCTGTCGTGCCGGCCGCCGCGGCACCAACGCCGCTCAACAGCAATGCTGTGGCTGAAAGCGCCTCGCGGCTCGGCCTCACCGTGCGTGAAACGCCGGCGACCGCCGAAGTCATCTCGGCCGAGACGATGCGCGAGCAGAGCTATCGCACTGTCTCCGAAGTGGCGCAGGGCGCGGTCGGCGTCACCTCCGGCGACAATCCGGCTGAACCTTCAGCCTTCTCCATGCGCGGCTTCACCAACAGCCAGATCAACACGCTCTACAACGGCATCAAGATCGGTCCGCAGAACATGACCTCGCGGATCGTAGACACCGCCAATCTGGAGGCCGTTGAATTCCTGAAAGGTCCGGCCTCGCTGATTTCAGGCGAGGGCGCTGCCGGCGGCGCCATCAACTTCGTCACCAAGCAGCCGCATACAGGACCGGTCCGGAACGAGGCTGATTTCTCTTGGGATTCCCTGAACTCGTTCCGCGTCCACTATGGCTCGGGTGGCAGCACCAACGTGCAGGGCCTGGACTATCGCGTCGACATCAGCCGTTCCACCCTCAACGGCTTTGCCGACGACACCAACGTCAAGACGTTCGGCACGTCCGGCCAGCTCAATTACCGCATCTCGGACAGTCTCAAGATCTGGGGCGCAATCGAATACAGGGAGGACCGCTCCAAAGCCTATTGGGGCGCGCCGCTGGTGCCGATCGCCTTCAGCGGCTCGCACGCGACGACGGGGATCGTCTCCGGCAATTACGTCTCCAACTACAACGGAAGCAATCTCGGCGCCGTCACCATTGACGACCGCACCTTCAACACCAATTACAACGTCCTCGACAATCGCAACGCCGCCCAGGAGGTGTGGCTGCGCGGTGGCTTCGAGCTGAAGCTCGCGCCGGACCTGACGCTGAAGAGCCAGGCATATGGCTACGGTGCAGAACGGACCTGGTTCAACAACGAGATCGAGGCGTTCAATTCCACGACGAACATGGTCGATCGTGAACGCTTCTATGTCGCGCACAGCCAGCGGCTGGTGGGCAACATCACCGACCTGATCTGGGACACGAACATTGCAGGCTTCGACAACCGGCTGGTCACGACGTTGTCGTCAAGCTATCTCGACTTCGTCAGGCCGGGTGCGGCAAACTTCCCAGGCGATTCCGTTTCGCTGGTCAATCCCGACCGCGGCTTTTACGGCCCGCTCACGATCCAGCAGCAAACCGCGCGCATCGACAATGAGGCGCTGTCGTTCGAGGACCGGCTGAAGCTGACACGTACCTTCGCACTGGTCGGCGGCCTGCGCGTCGAGCATATCGGGCTCGACCGCAACTCGACCGATAAGAACGGCCTGGAGAAGGCTGGCTTTCCGTTCACGAAAGACTGGGCGCCGGTCACCGGTCGCATCGGCTACACCTGGGAGGCCGTGCCCGGCCTGACCTTCTTCAGCCAGTACGCCACCGGCGCTGATATCTCCGCCAACAACATCTTTCTGCTCGGGCCGACCCAGCCGCTCGAACTGACGACCGCGCGCACTTATGAGACCGGCGTCAAGCATCTGTTCTGGGACAACAGGGCGGAGTGGTCTTTTTCCGCCTACGACATTGTGCGCAAGAACGTCTACGCCGCGGCCGGCGGCATGCAGTTGAATATCGCCGGACGGCAGGAGTCGAAGGGCGTGGAACTCGCGGCGTCCGTGCGCCCGATCGAGCCCCTGCGTCTCTGGGGCAACATCGCCTTTGTCGATGCGCGCTATGCCGACTACAATTTTGCCGGCGGCTCATTCTCCGGCAACACGCCGCCGAACGTGCCGCGCATCGTGGCCAACGCCGGCGCTTCGTATCGCTTCTTCACGCCCTGGCCGGTGGAGCTCGGCATCACCGGCCGTCACGTCGGCGACCGTTACAACACCGATGCCAACGTGGTGACGATGAAGGCCTACACTGTGGCCGACGTCTATGCCTTCGTCGACATTCCCAAGACGGTGTTCAATGCGGTCGACCAGGCTCGCCTGACCTTCCGTGTGCGCAATATAACCGACAAGCGGTATGCGATCTGGGGCGATCCGTTCTACCCCGACCAAATCCTGCTCGGCGCGCCGCGGACCTACGAAATCTCCGCGGCGTTCAAATGGTGAGGTGTTAGACGGATGATGAGTGCGATCGTCCTGCTGCACCGCTGGCTCGGGATCGCCTTCTGCCTGCTGTTCGCGATGTGGTTCGCGACCGGGATCGTGATGCACTTCGTTCCGTTCCCGTCGTTGACGGAGGCGGAGCGATTTGCCGGACTCGTGCCGCTGGATCGCGAAGAGACGAGAATACCGGTTGCCGGCGCCGCTGCCGCGAGCGGGATCGCGGATGCCACGCGCGTTCGGCTGATCCAGCGAAGCGACGGCGCGGTTTACATCGTCTCGGGTCCATCGCGTCAGCGCGCAATCCGCGCGGCCGACGGGAACGACGCGTCGGTGAAATCCGCCGATCTCGCACTGGCTATTGCGCAGGCTCATGCGCGCCCGCGCGAGATCGATGCCTCGCATGCGAGGATTGTCGGCCGTGCGGATGTCGATCAGTGGAGCGTACCGAACGGATTCGATCGCCATCGACCCTTGTTGCGCGTGGCCCTCGGCGATGCCGCCGGGACGGAAGTCTACGTCTCGTCGCTCACCGGTGAGATCGTCCTGGATACGACGCGGCGCGAGCGAGGCTGGAATCTTGTCGGCAGTGTGCTGCACTGGATCTATCCGACCGTTCTGAGAAGCGACTGGGCGCTATGGGATCGGCTGGTGTGGTCGCTATCGCTGCTGGCTCTGATCGCGGCTGTACTTGGTACGGTGCTCGGGATTGTGCGGATCAGGATTGGCAAGAGGCAGATCTCGTCGCCTTACCGTGGCTGGCACGCCTTGCATCACTTGATCGGCTTGGCAGCGACAGTCTTCGTGCTGACCTGGATCTTCAGCGGCTGGCTCTCGATGGATCACGGCCGACTGTTCTCGCGCGGGCAGTTGACCACCACTGAGGCCGGCCTGGTGAACGCAGCGCCGGATTGGCGGGATGCTTCATCGCTCGATCGGTGGCCAATATCTGCCTTGGCTCGCGAGGTCGAATGGTTCGCCTTCAACGGCAATGTCTATCGGCGCGATCGGGTGGCGCTCGGCCGTCAGACGTTGATCAGGACAGGGGATGCGCCGCGCGATGGACCGCGGGGATTCCTTGACGTGCACGAGATTCAGGGGCTGACCGGGCGCTTTGCAGACGGCTGCGCTCCACCATCCGTCCTTCCTGACAACGACGGCTACCCCGCCCGATCCATGATGCCGGGTGCACCGGTCTACCGCTCGTTGTGCGGCGAGAACTGGTTCGACGTCGATGGCGCCGACGGCGCCGTGCTGCAAAGATTGGATCCGTCGCGGCGCGCCTACCGCTGGCTTTACGGCGCACTGCACACGCTCGACTTCCCGGTCCTGCTCTCGCATCCGCGGCTGCGCGACGTCGTGACCGTCGGGCTCTGTGCCCTCGGGCTGGTGTTCTCCATCACCGGCATTGTCATCGGCTGGCGGCGCTTGCGGTCCTCGCTGGCAGCCTGAATTAAGGCGCAAGGGCGGCTCGATACGGCAGGGATCAGCAGATCAGCGATACGCGGGCGGCGCACGATACGCCGTGCTGATCGCGGCGGCGCCTGCCAGGACGCGCGAAGTCCGATCCAAATCCCGCTGGCGAAGGTGGGGTTAGTGGCATACCATTTGCACGCCAATGGGCTCTGGTTTCACCTGCCCGTGGCCAATGATGGCCGGCATCACGGCAATACTGGGAGGACTTCATGGATCGCAGGACCGTATTGAAGGGACTGGCTGGTGCGGGCGGTCTGGCATTGACGGGCGGCCTTTCGGCCCCCGCCCTGTCGCAAGGTGCGGCGCGCACCCTGCGCTTCGTGCCGCAGGCAAACCTCGCCAATTTCGATCCGATCTGGGGCACTCAATATGTCGTGCGCAACGCTGCAGCGATGGTCTGGGACACGCTCTACGGCATCGATTCCTCGCTTCAGCCGCAGCGGCAAATGGTCGAGTCCGAGGAAGTGACGGACGACGGTACGACCTGGACGTTTCGCTTAAGGCCTGGCCTCAAGTTCCACGACGGCGAGCCGGTGCTGAGCAAGGACGTCGTCGCGAGCCTTTCCCGCTGGGCGGCCCGCGATCCGATGGGCCTCATGATCAAGGCGCTCCAGCAGGAACTCACCGCCGTTGACGACCGCACCTTCAAATGGGTGCTGAAGCAGCCCTATCCGAAGATGCTTTACGCGCTGGCAAAGAACAATTCGCCTTGCTCCTTCATCATGCCGGAGCGCATCGCGCAGACCGATCCGTTCAAGCAGATCACGGATTACGTCGGCTCCGGTCCGATGAAGTTCGCCAAGGGCGAGTGGGTGCCCGGCGCGAAAGCGGTGTTCGAGAAGTTCGCCGACTACGTGCCGCGGCAGGAGAAGGCATCCTGGCTTGCCGGCGGCAAGCAGATCCTGGTCGATCGCGTGGAGTGGGTGGTGATGCCGGATCCGGCCACCGCGGCCGCCGCGTTGCAGAACGGCGAGGTCGACTGGTGGGAGAGCCCGATCGCCGACCTCGTTCCGGTCCTGAAGAAAAACAAGAATATCAGCGTCGACATCGGCGATCCCCTTGGCAATATCGGCTCGTTCCGCATGAATCACCTCTTTGCGCCCTTCAACGATGTGCGGGCGCGCCGTGCCGTGCTGATGGCGCTGAGCCAGGAAGATTATATGCGCGCGATCGTCGGCGACGACACTGCGCTCTGGAAGCCGCTCCCCGGCTTCTTCACGCCGAATACGCCGCTCTACAGCGAAGCAGGTGGCGAGATCCTGAAAGGCAAGCGTGATTTCGATGCGGCCAAGAAGCTGCTCGCCGAGAGCGGCTATTCCGGCCAGCCGGTGACCTGCCTGGTCGCGCAGGATCAGCCGATCACGAAGGCGCAAGGAGACGTCACGGCGGACCTCCTGAAGAAGCTCGGCATGAATGTCGACTTCGTTGCCACCGATTGGGGCACGGTCGGCTCGCGCCGTGCGCAGAAGACGCCGCCCGGCCAGGGCGGCTGGAACATGTTCCACACCTGGCATGCGGGTGCGGATTGCATCAATCCGGCCCCCTACACCGCCATTCGCGCCAATGGCGACAAGGCCTGGTTCGGCTGGCCGAGCAGCCCCGGCACCGAAAAGGAGGTCACGGCCTGGTTCGACGCCAAGAACATCGATGAGGAGAAGGCTGCGGTCGCCCGCCTCAACAAGGCGGCGCTCGAGGACGTCGTCTATGCGCCGACAGGATTCTTCCTGAGCTACACGGCGTGGCGCAAGAACGTCTCCGGCATCACCAAGGGGCCGCTGCCGTTCTTCTGGGGCGTGTCGAAGTCCGCATGATCCTGCGTTGAGGCCAGATGCTCTCGTACATCCTCCGTCGCATCGTCGCAACACTTCCGGTGATGGCGATCGTCGCGCTGTTCGTGTTCAGCCTGCTCTACATCGCGCCCGGTGATCCCGCCGTGGTGATCGCGGGCGATCAGGCGAGCCCGGAGGATGTCGAGCGCATCCGCCAGAGCCTCGGCCTCGATCGGCCCTTCCTGGTCCAGTTCGGAAGCTGGGTCTGGCGTATCCTGCACGGCGATCTCGGCACCTCGATCTTCACCAATCTGCCCGTGTCGGCGCTGATCGGCCAGCGCCTCGGACCGACGCTGTCACTGATGATGGTCACCCTGCTGCTCACAATCGTGGTCGCGGTGCCGCTCGGCGTGGTGGCGGCGTGGAAGGCTGGCAGCCTGATCGACCGCGTGATCATGGGCTTTGCCGTGTTCGGCTTCTCGCTGCCCGTCTTCGTGGTCGGCTACATGCTCGCCTACGTCTTCGCGCTCGAGTTGGAATGGCTGCCGGTGCAGGGGTATACGCCGCTCGCGCAAGGCTTCTGGCCGTGGCTCGAGAACCTGATCCTGCCGGCGATCGCGCTCGGCTGCGTCTACATTGCGCTGATCGCGCGCATCACCCGCGCCACCATGCTCGAAGTCTTGCAGCAGGATTATATTCGCACCGCCCGCGCCAAGGGCCTCGGGCAGGGGGGCATCCTGTTCGTTCACGCGCTGAAGAACGCGGCGGTTCCGATCGTGACCGTGATCGGAATCGGCATCGCACTCCTGATCGGCGGCGCGGTGGTCACGGAGAGTGTGTTCGCGATCCCCGGTCTCGGCCGCCTCACGATCGACGCGATCTTGCGCCGCGACTATCCCGTCATCCAGGGTATCGTGCTGCTGTTCAGCTTCGTCTACGTCCTCGTCAATCTGATGATCGACGTCATCTACACGCTCGTTGACCCGAGGATCCGCTATTGACCGATACCACCGTCAATCCGCAATCGCTTCCCGCTGGCTTCGTCGTCGCGCCACAACTACCCGAGATCCTGCGACCGGTCAGGATCCGGCTCGGTTTCATCGGGTTCTTGCGCGGCCATCCGACAGTCGCGATCGGCGGCGCGCTGCTGCTGACCCTGGTCCTGATCGCGATCTTTGCGCCATATCTCGGAACAGTCGACCCGACCGCGCTCGCGCCGGCCAAGCGCACGCGGGCGCCGTCGGCCGATTTCTGGTTCGGCACCGACGTGCTCGGCCGCGACATCTATTCGCGCGTGCTGTTTGGCGCGCGGGTCTCGCTCACGGTCGGGCTTTCAGTTGCGATCTTCGCATCCGCGGCCGGCCTTGCCATCGGCATGGTTTCCGGCTTCATCCGCTGGGCCGACGGCATCCTAATGCGCTTCATGGACGGCCTGATGTCGATCCCGCCGATCCTGCTCGCGATCGCGCTGATGGCGCTGACCCGCGGCAGCGTCGGCAACGTCATCCTGGCTATCACCATCGCCGAAATCCCGCGTGTTTCGCGCCTCGTCCGCAGCGTGGTGCTGTCGTTGCGCGAGCAGCCTTATGTGGACGCAGCCGTCGCCTGCGGCACGCGCACGCCGATGATCATCTTGCGCCATATGCTGCCCAACACGGTGGCGCCGATGCTGGTGCAGGCGACCTATATCTGCGCCAGCGCCATGATCACGGAGGCGATCCTGTCCTTCATCGGCGCAGGGACGCCGCCGACTATTCCGTCCTGGGGCAACATCATGGCCGAGGGCCGCGCGCTGTGGCAGGTCAAGCCCTACATCGTGTTCTTTCCGGCTGCATTCCTGTCCGTGACCGTGCTCGCCGTGAACCTGCTTGGCGACGGTCTTCGCGACGCGCTCGATCCGCGCATGGCCAAGAGCCTTTGAAGAGGGGCTGATCGCGATGCCACTGCTCGAAGTCGAGAACCTCCAGACCCATTTCCGTACCCCCAGCGGCATCAACCGCGCGGTGGACGGCGTGTCCTTCCACGTCAACGAGGGCGAGACGCTTGCCATCGTCGGCGAGTCCGGCTGCGGCAAGTCGGTGACGTCGATGTCGGTGATGCGGCTGATCCCGGAACCGCCGGGCCGGATCGCAGGCGCCATCCGCTTTGCGGGGAGGGACCTGCTGCAACTGTCCGATCGCGAGATGCGCGCCATCCGCGGCAACGACATCTCGATGATCTTCCAGGAGCCGATGACAAGCCTGAACCCGGTCCTCACGGTCGGCCGCCAGATCCGGGAGACCTTGATGATCCATCAGGGCCTGGACAAGCAGGCCGCCGAGACGCACGCCATCGAGATGCTGACGCTGGTCGGCATTCCCGAGCCGAAGCGCCGCGTGCGCGAATATCCGCACCAGCTCTCCGGCGGCATGCGCCAGCGCGTCATGATCGCCATCGCGCTCGCCTGCAATCCGAAGCTTCTCATCGCGGATGAGCCCACGACCGCCCTAGACGTGACCATCCAGGCACAGATCCTGAAACTGATGCTGGATCTGAAGCGCCGGGTCGGCGCAGCCATCATCCTGATCACGCACGATCTCGGCGTCGTCGCCGAAATCGCCGAACGCGTCATGGTTATGTATGCCGGCTGCAAGGTCGAGGAGGCACCGGTAGCCGAACTGTTCCGTTCGCCGCGCCATCCCTATACGCAAGGCCTGCTCGGCGCGGTGCCGCGCCTCGGCTCCTCGCTGACCGGCACTGCGAGACGACTGGCCGAGATTCCCGGCCAGGTGCCTGATCTGCGCAAGCGGATCACCGGCTGCGTCTTTGCCGGACGCTGTGCGCTTGCGACCGACCTCTGCCGGCAATATGCGCCGGGGCTCGAAGAGAAGGATCCCCGTCATATCGCCGCCTGCCACTATGCGGCCAAGGGAGCCGTCGCGGCATGAGTGCTCCGCTGCTCCAGGTCAACGACCTCAAGAAGCATTTTCCGGTCAAGACCGGCTTGTTCGGCCGCAAGTCCGAACGGGTCTATGCGGTGGACGGCGTGTCGTTCGAGATCGCGCGCGGCGAGACGCTGTCGCTGGTCGGCGAGTCCGGCTGCGGCAAGTCGACGGTCGGTCGCGCCATCCTGCGGCTGTTCGACATCACCGCGGGGCAGGTGATCCTCGACGGCCAGAGGATCGACGATGCCGCGCCGAGCACGATGCGTCAGATGCGCCGCCGCGTGCAGGTGGTATTCCAGGATCCGTTCTCGAGTCTCAATCCGCGCATGCGCGTGCGCGACATCCTGGCCGAACCGATCCGCAATTTCGGCCTCGCCAAATCCGCGGAAGACCTCGAACTGCGCGTCACCGCGCTGATGGACACGGTCCGCCTGCCGCGCGAGGCGCTGAATCGCAGGCCCCACGAGTTCTCCGGCGGCCAGCGCCAGCGCATCGGTATCGCGCGGGCGCTCGCGGCCGAGCCCGAGTTGATCGTCTGCGACGAGGCAGTCTCGGCGCTCGACGTCTCGGTCAAGGCGCAGATCGTCAATCTGCTTCAGGATCTCCAGCACGAGTTCGGCCTTGCGCTCTTGTTCATCAGCCACGATCTCGCGATCGTCGAGCACATGACCCACCGCGTTGCAGTGATGTATCTCGGCAAGATCATCGAGGTGGCGCCGCGCCGCGAGATATTTGCCGCGCCAAAGCACCCCTATACCAAGGCGCTGCTTTCGGCGGTGCCGTTGCCCGAGCCGGGCGCCCGGCGCAATCCCATCATCCTCAAGGGCGACGTGCCGAGCCCGATCAATCCGCCGCGTGGATGCCGTTTCCACACCCGCTGTCCCTTCGTCTTCGACCGCTGCCGGACCGAGGAGCCGACGCTGCGCGCGACGGGCGCCGAGCAGTGGGTGGCCTGTCACCTCGAAGACGCGCCTTAACGCCTCAACCCTGGCGGCGCAGGAAGCCCGTAATCGTCACCTTCTCCCAGATGCCGGCGGCGGCAAAAGGATCGGCGCGGTTGAAGGCCTCGACCTCGGTGCGACCTGCCGCCTCGATCAGGAACAGGCTGCCGATCATGGTCGCGCCGTCGTCGGAGACGAGCGGTCCCGACATCACGATCTTGACGCCGAAGCGCGAGGTGTCGCTGAGGAAAGCCTTGTGGGCGTCGTAATTGGCGAGCCGGGTCGGCAGCGCGCCGGCGCGGTCGAGGGCGTGAATGGCGAACAGCATGGGGAGATCCGTTTCTTGGGACGGCCGCGAGGACGCGGCCGTCCGGGCCTGTCGTGAGCGGTTGGTCTACTTCGCGCTGAGCTTGCCCGCCTCCTCGAAGGTCGGGCAGGTCCGCTGCTCCAGCGGCACGTCGAACGGCTGGTAATTGTCCTTGGTGATCACCGTAGGCTTTAGCACGATCTCGCTGATGACCGGCTGATTGCGCAACGACCGGATCGCCATCATGGTGCCGAGGCAGCCTTGGGCAAATCCGTTGTAATCCCCACTTGCCAGGAGCTTGCCGGATTTGATCGCATCGATCGCCTCCTTGGTGCCGTTGATGCCGATCACCTGAGCCTTGCGGTTGGCGCCGTCCAGCGCCTCGATCGCGCCGACCGCCATGGCATCGTTGGCGGCGAGCACGCCGTCGATCTGTGAATTCGACTGCATCAGATTCTCCATCACCTGGAGCGCCTGGAGCCGCTGGTAATTGCCCGGCTGCGAGGCCAGCAGCTTGGCCCCCGGGCTTTCCTTCAGCGCGTCGTTGAAGCCGCGGACCCGGTCGACATTGGTCAGTGAGCCCTTGACGCCTTCGATGATGACGATATTGCCCTTGCCGCCGAGCGTCTTGAGCAGGAAGCGCGCAGTCTCGAGCCCGAGGCTGTAATCGTCGGCGCCGACGAAGGAGAGGAACTTGCCGCCCGCGGAACGATCGGTGATGTTGACGACGGGGATCTTTGCCTCGTTGATCTTCTCGACACCGGGCACCATCGCCTTGTAATCGACCGGCGTGAAGACGATCGCGCTCGGCTTCTTCACCACGACGTCCTCGATCTGGCTGAGCTGCTCGGGGATCGAATCCGGCTTGGTCGGGATGTACTGAAGCGTCTTCGCGTTCAGCGTCTTCGCCATATTGTCGGCACCGACCCGAACCGTCTGGAAGAACGGATTGGTCTGGTTCTTGGTGAAGATGGCGATGGTCTCGCCGTCGGCGCGTGCTTGCGTGCTGAACGCGGCCGCCATCAGCAGCGGTAGCGCCAGATAGCCCAGTTTCTGTTTCATATTGCCTCCATCCCTCATTTTGCTTGTTTGAACCTCAAAAGCTCATTGCGTGCGGCGGCGGGTCTTCATGTCGAGCCAGACCGCGAGAATGACGATGATGCCGGTCACGAGCGGCTGCCAGTTGGCGCTGACCGAGAGCAGGTTCATGCCGTTCAGCACCAGCGTCAGGATCAGTGCGCCGATGAACGTGCCGAACACCGTGCCGACGCCGCCGAACAGCGAGGTGCCGCCGATCAGCACGGCCGCGATCGCGGGCAAGGTCAGGCTCTCGCCAATGTCGGCCTCGGCCGAGTTCAGCCGCGACAGGAAGATAATCGAGGCAAGTCCCGCCATGGTGCCGGAGACGGTGTAGACCAGCAGCAGGCGGCGCGCGACCGGGATGCCGGAGAGGCGGGCGGCGACCGGATTGGCGCCGATCGCATAGATCTCCTGGCCCCAGATCGTGCGCTGCGCGAACAGCGTTCCGATCCCGAGGAACACCAGCAGCAGATAGACCGGGATCGGCAGGCCGAACAGGTAGCCGCTGCCGATCTGGCGGAAGCCTGCGGGGAAGCCGTGAAGGGTCTCGCCCGCCATGTACCAATAGGTGAGGCCGTTCAGCACCCAGAGCATGCCGTAGGTGGCGATGAAGGAGGGGATGCGCAGCGCGGTGACCATGATGCCGTTGAGGAGGCCAACGATGCCGCCGCAGGCAAGCCCGGTGAGGATGCCAAGCGCCGGCGAGCCGGTCTTGTGGATCACGGTCCCGGCGATGCAGGCAGACAGTGCGACATTGGCGCCGACGGAGAGATCAAGGCCGGCGGTCAGCACCACCAGAGTCAGGCCGGAGGCGATAAAGAAGGTCAGGCTCGCCTGCCTCAGCACGTTGAGGATGTTGCCGAGGCTCAGGAAGGAATCGCTCAGCACGGCGAGCACGGCGCAGATCAGCAGCGCCGCGAGCAGGCGATAGAACAGCTGGATCGCATCCTGCGACAGGAACGAGCGGGGCGGCGCGATGGCGTCCTTGGTGATGTCGGTCATGCGCGGCTCCTGAGGCCATCGAGGAACAGGGCGACGATGACGAGCACGCCGACGCTTGCCACCTGCACCGAGGACGGCAACGAGATCAGGTTCAGCCCGTTGCGCAACACGCCGACGGAAAGAACGCCGAGCAAGGTGCCGAGCAGCCAGCCATTGCCGCGCTCAAACGAGGTGCCCCCGACGGCAACGGCCGCGATGGCATCGAATTCAAGCCCGAGGCCGGCGGTGGGGTGGCCGGAATTCATCCGCGCGGTCATCAAGAGGCCGGCGATGCCAGCCATGGCGCCGCCGATCGCATAGACCGCGATCAAGAGCCGGTTCGGCGAGAGACCCGCATAGCGCAGCGCCTCGCGGTTGCCACCGAGGGCGAAGATGTAGGTGCCGAAGCGGGTATGATAGAGCAGGCCGTGAAACGCCGCGTAGGTCACGAGCGCCATCACGATTGGCACGGGGATGCCCAAAAGCGTCGCCGAGTAGATGTCGCGCACGCTGTGGGGAATGCCGACCACGCTCTGGCCGTCACTGACGATCAGCGACAGGCCCTGCGCCATGCCGAGCGTGCCGAGCGTCGCGACGAAGGGCGGAATGCCGAGGATGGCGACCAGCCAGCCGTTGGCGATACCGAAGGCGGTGCCGACCAGCAGGCCGGCACCTAAGCCCAGCAACATCGATTTCGTGGCGAGCGATACGATCGCGACGCAGAGCGAGGTCAGCGTCAGCACCGCGCCCATCGACAGGTCCAGCCCCTCGGTCATGATGATCAGCGTCATCGGCAGCGCGAGCATGGTGAGAATGGTCGATTGCACCAGCACGTTGGAGAGGTTGGCGACCGACAGGAAGCCGGGCGCGATCACGCTGAACAGCGCGATCAGCAGCACCAGCACCATGGCGACGCCGGGAATGCGTTGCAGCGGATTGGGCTCTGAGACGATCGCGGCTTCACGCATGATGCATCCCCAGTCGCACGATGTTCTCCTCGGTCAGTTCGTTGCGTGTCAGATGACCGGCGATACGCCCCTCGCGCATCACATAGGCGCGGTCGCAGACATGGCAGATCTCGACCTGTTCGGACGAGATCATCAGGGCGGCCGCGCCCTCCGCCACGAGGCGGTCGATCAGGGCAAATATCTCCGACTTGGCGCCGATATCGATGCCGCGCGTCGGCTCGTCAAAGATGAATAGCTTCGAGCCGGCCGCTAGCCATTTGCCGATCACGACCTTCTGCTGGTTGCCGCCCGAGAGCAGGCCAACGGTCTGCCGCGCACTCGGTGTCGCGATCCTCAATTGCCGGATCAGGCCGTCGGAGGTGCGCTGCGCACGCCGCTGGTCGAACAGGCCGCTGGGAAACAATTTTCGCAGCGCCGACACCACCAGATTGTCGCTCACTGATCGCAGCAAGGCCAAGCCTTCGCTCTTGCGGCTCTCCGGGATCAGCGCGATGCCGCGACGGGTCGCGAGGTCGGGCTCGCCGGAAATGGTCTTGCCGTCGAAGACGATCTCGCCCGACGTTACGGGATCGGCGCCGAAGATGGCGCGCGCAACCTCGCTGCGGCCCGAGCCGACCAGGCCGCAAAGGCCGACGATCTCGCCCCGGCGCACCTCGATGTTGATGTCGGAGATGCCGGTCGGCGCGGTCAGGCCCTTGACCTCCAGCAGCACCTCGCCGGGCTTGGCGGCAAAATGGCGCGGATAGGTCATGTCGACATTGCGGCCGACCATCATCCGGACGAGCTGGTCCGGCGTGACGTCGGCGGGACGGACACCGTCGATGCGGCGGCCGTCGCGCAGCACGGTGATGCGATCGCCGAGTGCGAACACTTCGGCCATGCGGTGGGAGATGTAGACGATCGAGACCCCGTCGGCCTTCAGCCGCGCAATCAGCGCGAACAGCAGCTCGGTCTCGCGGTCCGACAGCGCCGCGGTCGGCTCGTCCATCACAAGGATGCGGGCGTTCTGGCTGATTGCTTTCGCGATCTCGACCATCTGCTGCTGCGCTACGCCGAGCTTGTCGACGGTGGTGGAGGGATCGATGTCGAAACCGATGGTGCCGAGCACGCGCCTGGCGTCAACCAGGATCTGGCGGCGGTCGATGGTACCGGGAATGCGGCCCTTCGGCTCGCGGCCGAGGAAGATGTTCTGAGCGATGTCGAGATAGGGGACCAGGGAGAATTCCTGGAAGATCACGGCAATGCCGAGCTTTTGCGCATCGGCAGTCGAGTTGACTGCAACCTTCTCGCCTTTGTGGTAAAACTCGCCGGAGTCTGCGCGGTAGGCGCCGCACAGCACCTTCATCAGGCTCGACTTGCCGGCGCCGTTCTCGCCCAGCAGCATATGCACCTCGCCGGGGTAGATGGCGAAGGAAACGTCATCGAGCGCCTTGACGCCGGGAAATTCCTTGCTGATGCCGCGCAGCTCGAGCAGCGGCGTGGGCGAGGTGACCTCGATCGGAAGCGCGTCGCTCATACCATGGCTCCGCTCGCAAAGATCTTGCCGGGGTTCATCAGTCCATCAGGGTCGAGCGCGGACTTGATCGACCGCATCACGTCGACGGCCTCGCCGAGCTCGTCGGTGAGATAGTCGATCTTGCCGAGCCCGATGCCGTGCTCGCCAGTGCAGGTGCCGTCCATGGCGATGGCCCGGGCGACCATGCGCGCCTGAAGCGCCTTGGCGCCTTCGGCTTCGTCGGGCTTTGCCGGGTCGATCAGGATCAGCATGTGGAAATTGCCGTCTCCGACATGGCCGACAATCGGTGCCGTGAAGCCGTGCGCGTCCGCATCCCGCCGCGTCTCGGTCAAGCATTCCGCCAGCCGCGAGATCGGCACGCAGACATCGGTGATCACCGCCCGCGCACCGGGCCGCAAGCCGAGGCCGGCATAGAGCGTGTTGTCCCGAGCGTGCCAGAGCCGGCTGCGGTCTTCCGGCGCCTTGGCCCAGGCAAAGCCATGGCCGCCATGGTCGGCGGCGATCGCCTGCGCGGCCTCGGCCTGCTCGGCGACGGAAGCCGCGGAGCCATGGAATTCGAAGAACAAGGTCGGGGCCTCGCGATAGCCGAGCTTTGCATAGGCATTGATGCCGTGCATCATGACGTCGTCGAGCAACTCGATGCGCGCAACGGGGATCGCCGACTGGATCACGGAGATCGCGGTATCGACGGCATTGTGCAGGCTATCGAAGCTGCACACTGCGGCCGAGATCGCCTGCGGCACGGGATGGACCTTCAGCGTGATCTCCGTGATGACACCAAGCGTGCCCTCCGCGCCGACGAACATGCGCGTCAAATCATAACCGGCCGCCGATTTGCGCGCGCGCCTAGCCGTCCGAATCACCCGCCCGTCCGCGAGCACCACCTCCAGCGCCATGACGTTGTCTTTCATGGTGCCGTAGCGCACCGCCATGGTGCCTGAGGCGCGCGTCGACGTCATGCCGCCGATCGAGGCGTCCGCGCCGGGATCGATCGGGAAGAACAGGCCGGTCGTCCGTAGCTCCGCATTGAGCTGCTTTCGCGTGATGCCGGGCTGCACCACGACATCCATGTCGCTGTCGTGGACGGCAAGCACCTTGTTCATGCGCGCGAAGTCGAAGCAGACGCCGCCGGCGACCGCGGCCGCATTGCCTTCGAGCGAAGTGCCGGCGCCGAACGGGACGATCGGCATGCCCGCGCTCGCGCAGAGTTTCACGATCTCGGCGACCTCCTGCGTGCTTTCAGGGAAGACGACGATGTCGGGCGGCAAGTTGCGGTAATGCGACTCGCTCTGCCCGTGCTGGTCGAGCACGCCGCGCGCAACGCTCGCGCGCGGGCCGATCATGCCGGTAAGGCGATCGGCCAATATGCTCGTGCTGACCCGCGGTCCCATCCTCAGCTCTCCGTCCGCCCCCTGTTGCCGGACTCTTGTTGGTCCGCTGCCGCTTCAGCTTAAGCGGCCTTTGCGTTGCTCGCGACCTGCTTCAGGCCGAAATCGTAATTGAGGTGAAAATACTCGCGCTGCACCATGCGACCATCCGGCGCACGGCCGGCGGGATGCCGGACGAATTCGCGGATCAGGCTGTCCTTGACGCCGAACACCACATCACTGTCGAGATACTGGTCGCCCGCGACGAATACGTGCGTCACGAGCTGCTCGAAACCCGGCGCTGAGATCATGAAATGCACATGGGCGGGGCGCCAGGGGTGGCGGCCCTGGGCTTCCAGCATCTCGCCGACCGGGCCGTCATGCGGGATCGGATAGGCCGCCGGCTTGATCGACCAAAAATGGAAGCGGCCATTGGCATCGGTGTGAAAGCGCGCGCGCATCGCGAGATCGCCGATGGCGTCGAGCTGCTGCACGTCGTAATAACCGTCGTCGTCGGAATGCCAGACGTCGACCACGGCGCCCGCAAGCGGCTTTCCGTCGACGCTCGAGACCGAGCCGGTGACCAGCATCGGATCGCCTTCCATCGGACCCGAGATATCGGCGCCACTATCCTTCTCCGGCGCAGCCTGGACGAAAAACGGGCCGAGCACCGTGGTCTCGGTCGCGCCTTCGGGCACCGGGTGATTGATGGCATCGACCAGCATGGAGACGCCGAGCGTGTCCGATAGCAGAATGAATTCCTGGCGCTTGTCGTCGCACATGTGCCCGGTGCGGGTCAGGAAGTCGATGCCGTATTCCCATTCCTTCTGGGTCGGCCGCACCTCGCGGACGAAGGCATGAAGATGACGGACCAGCGCTTCGCTGATTTGCTTGATGCGCGGATCAGTCGCGCGCGCGATCCGCTCCAGCACCGCGTCTGTGATCGTGTTCTCGTTGAAGTTACGCATGTGTGCCTCCGTTGATCACAGCTTCGGCTCGCCGAGGCCGGCCAGCCGTTCGAGATGCTTGACGGTCGCAATGAAGTCGGCCTCGCCCTCGCCCTGCGCGACCAGCGAACCATAGGTCTCGCGCACTTGCGCCGCTAGCTGTAGCGGAACGCCGACGGCGTGGCCGGCGCCGAGGATGAGGTCGAGGTCCTTGGCCATCTGCTTGCAGGAGAAAGTGGACTCGAAATCGCGGTTGCGCAGCGGCGCTGTCTTGTACTTCACCATCGGCGAAGCCACGGCACTGTCGTCGAGCACCTTCAAGATGTCCTGCCAGGCAATGCCGCCCTTGCGTGCCAGCGCCAGGCTCTCCGCCATCATCGCGGCCGAAACCGCGATCATCAGATTGACCGAGAGTTTTGCATAGCGCGCTTCCTCGGCGGGCCCGAGATAGGTCTGGGCACGGGTGAAGGCGGCGAACAGCGGCTTTGCGCTTTCGAAGGCGTCCTTTGGACCCGAGACGAAGCAGGTCAGTGCGCCGGTGTGGACGATGCTGGCATTGCCGGAGACCGGCGAGCGAAGATAGGCAATGCCGTGCGCCTGCGCGGCGGCTGCAATCTCAGTAGAGGCCTCCACACTCACAGTGCTGGTCTCGATGAGAACAGCTCCGGGCGTCATCGCGGCCATGAGGCCGGCAGGATCGAGCAGCGCGCCGCGCAAGGCGGCGTCGTCGGGCAGGGACGTGACCACTGCCGTCTTGCCGCTCACGGCCTCGGCCGACGTAGCGGCAATCGCAATGCCTTGCGCGCGTGCCTCGGTGATTCGCGCCGCGCTCTGATCGAACGCGCTGACCGCGTAACCGGCCTTGGTGACGAGCACCGACATCGGCAGGCCCATCTTGCCGATCCCGATGAAAGCGACATTCCTTGAAGCGTCAGTCATTGTTCTTGTCCACTGGCGCCTTCAGGCGGCGCGTCCCTGTTGTTCGATGTCCTGCACCAGCCGCCGGCCGGATTGCGCCAGCAGCTCTTTTTTGCTCTCTAGCCCTTCGATCAGTAGCCGGCCATTTCGCTTCTTCCAGGCGCCGCCGATCATGACCGCCTCGATGTTGACGAGGCTCGTCTGCATCACGACGGTTGCGACCGCATCGTGCACCGGGAAGAGGTTGAGATCGGAGGCGTTGATGATGACGAGGTCGGCGAGCTTTCCCGGCGCCAGCGAACCGACCTGGTTCTCGCGGCCGAGCATGCGGGCGCCTTCCGTGGTGATCCAGCGCAGCGCCTCGCGCACGGGGATCGTGGTCGTCGCCGGGATGGTGCCGCTGGCCTTGCGCGTCTCCGCATTGTCAAGCGCCCGCTGCATCGAGAGCGCGACGCGAGCGGCGGAGAAGAGATCGCCGGCCAGCACGGATTCGAGATCAATGCCGATCGTCGGCCGCACGCCGCGCTTCAGCAACCGTCCGGTAACCGGAAAGCCGTGACCCTGGATCATCTCGTTCTCCGGCGTTACCGAGAACGACACGCCAAGATCGACCATCCGGTCCAGGAGATCGTCGGGCAAATCGTTGCCATGGACGACGTTGATGCCGGCGCCGACGAGGCCGGCCTCGATCAGCTTCTCCCAGCCACCGGGCGTTTTGGCGGGACCGCCGCCCTGATGCATGGAGGCGATCAGCTTGAGCTCCCGCGCCAAGCGGAAGTCGTGCATGGCAACGTCGAGCGTTGAGTAATGCGGGCCGAGAATGGCGAGCCCGAGCGTGACGAGCCCGTCGCGGTCGGCGAGGGGACCTGCCAACAGCCGCTCGACTTCGCGGCGCGGATGCGCGATCTCAGAGAAATGCGGCTCGCCGGGCTTCGGCTCAGGCTTTGGCGAGCCATGGAAGAAGGCCGCGCGAATGCCACTCTCGATCAGGCCGCTGACCGCGGCGTCGGTATGGTCAGGCGTCGGATTGTTGTGGCACCAGTCGACGAGTGTCGTCGTGCCGCAATTGATCTGGTTCAGCGCGCCAACCAAGGTGGCGATGTAGATGTCGTCCGGCCGGAATACGGTGGCGAGCCCGGCATGCATGCGGCGGAAATATTCGAGCAGCGTCCAGTTCGCTGCATAACCGCGGAGCGCCGTCTGCCAAGTGTGCATATGCGCGTTGATCAGACCGGGAATGATGATCCGCCCGGTGCCGTCAATGATCTCTGCCTCGCCGCTGCCGATATCGATCGACGGACGCACGCTGGCGATGCGGCTGCCCTCGACCAGCACGTCGCCGGTATTGAGATCGCCGATCGCGTCATCCATGCTGATGACGATGGCGGATTGGATCAGCGTGCGCCGCATCGCGTCACGTCACCGCTTTGATGGCGGCCGGCCGCTCGCCGGCCCAGGCGCGCGCGATCAGGTCGCGGATGGCGGCCCGTTCGAGGGGCCGCGGATTCCAGTAGGGATTGGTGACAGCGAGATCGGCCGCCTTGCCGATGCCGCTCTCGGGCATGCCGATGTCGCGCAGCGCGAGCTTTGCACCCAGTCGCTTCGCAAGGTCGTACAGCCCCTGCGACGCATCGGCCGCGCCGATCGCGCGCGAGATGCGCGCCATCGCATCCGGCACCGCCGGTGCGTTGTAGGCCAGCGCATGCGGCAGCACGATCGTGTGCGTTTCGGCATGCGGCAGATCGAAGGTGCCGCCGAGCGTGTGGCAAAGTTTGTGATGCAGCGCCATGCCGACGGTGCCGAGGCAGACGCCGCACAGCCAGGCGCCATAGAGCGCTTCGGTCCGGGCCTCGCGGTCGTCGCTCCTCGCGGCGATGGCGGGGAGGGCGCGGGCCAGCGCGCGGATGCCTTCTTCCGCCATCAGCGATGTCACGGGATTGGCGTCGCGCGCATAGAGCGCTTCCGCCGCATGTGCGATCGCATTGATGCCTGAGGTCGCAGCCAGGCTCGCCGGCAGCGTCAGGGTCAGCTCGACGTCGTAGATCACCGTCTCCGGCAGCACGGCGGCGTCACGGACCGTGGTCTTCAGGCCGTTCTCGGTCTGGCCGACGATCGGCGTCATCTCCGAGCCGGCATAGGTGGTGGGAATGCAGAGCTGGTTGACGCCGGTGCGCAAGGCCAGCGCCTTGCCAAGGCCGGTGGTTGATCCGCCGCCGAGCGAGACGACGCAGTCGGCCTCGCACGCCTTCATCGCCGCCAGTGCCCGCTCGGTGACCTCGACTGGCGTGTGCATAGTGGCGCCGGAAAACAGGCCGGCATAGACTGATCCGAGCGCTGCACCGAGACTCTTGCTTTGCGCCTCCTGCTGCGGCGTCGTCAGCACCAGTGCGCGCTTGCCGCCGAGCCGTTCGACCTCGGCTTTGGCTGAAGCAAGCGTTCCGCTGCCAAACACGACGCGGCAGGGCAGGTTTTCAAAGGTGAACGACCCGATCATGCGCCGGTCTCTTTAATGGGATAATCGACCTGGAAGCGCCCGATCCGCAAGTCGCCCAGCGCCTCGCGGACGCGCAAATGTTCGGGGTGGCTGGCATAGGCGGCAAGCGCAGCCTGGTCGGTGAATTCGGAGAACAGAACGACGTCGCAGGCGTAGTCGACATCGCTGACGTCGAGACCGACCTCGATGTGAGTGAGGCCGTCGATCCGGCCGCGCAGGCCCTCGAACAGGGACTTGACCTTGATCCGGGCGGCGGAGCGCTCCGCAGGCGTCTCCCCGCGCAGCCGCCACATCACGATGTGCCTGATCGGGCCCGACATTTCCTGATTTCCTCGCCTGCGATTGTGCTTTGTTGGCGCCATTTTGCCTTGCAGGAATCGGAAATAAAGGTCAAAATTTGTAAGTCTCTTTTCCTCTTTCTGCAAAAATGGACCGGCTGCTCCAACTCGAGGTCTTCTCCAAAACCGCTGAACTCGGCAGTCTTTCCAAAGCTGCCGAAAACCTGCGGATGTCGAACGCGGCCGCGAGCCGTCATCTCAGTGCGCTGGAGGAGCGGCTTGCGGTCCGGCTGATCGAGCGCAACACGCGCCGGCAATGGCTGACCGAAGCGGGGCAGGAACTCTTGCAGCGTTGCAGCACGCTGTTGAACGAGCTCGCCGAGGCCGAGGACGCGGTCTCGGACCGCGCGCTGTCGCCGAAGGGCATGCTGCGCGTGACGAGCTCGCTGTCCTTCGCGATGATCTACCTCGCTCCGATGCTGCCTGCCTTCCGCGCGCTCTATCCCAATCTCAGCGTGCAGATCATCAGCGCAAACCGCTACCCCGACTTCATCGAAGCCGGCATTGACGTCGCGATACGCACGCGGGAGCATGAGCCGGATTCCAACATCATCGTCCGCCGCATCGGCCAGATGCATCGTGTGCTCGCGGCCGCTCCATCCTACCTGGAGAAGCAGGGCCGGCCCGAGCATCCAACCGATCTCACCCGTCACAACATGCTGATCTACAATCTCGCCAATGATCCCTATTCGCTCCGGTTGAGCCAGGGCAGCACGACGCAGACGGTCCGAATCGCGCCGACGCTCGACAGCAATGACGGCCAGATCATCTGTGGCGCAGCGCGTGCGGGACTCGGAATCCTGATCCAGCCGCTTTACATCGTGCAGGGCGATATCGCGGCCGGCCGGCTGGTGCCCGTCTTGACGGGCTGGGAGCTGCCACTGCTCACCATGAACATCGCCTATCAAAACCGCGTCAGGCTGCCGGCCAAGATCCGGGTGTTTTCCGACTTCCTCGTCAGCTACATCCGCGAGCATTCGGAGCCGGGAATCTGGATCGACGCGGCGAAGTGAGCGGGACGCATTCATGTATCTCGGCATCGATCTCGGCACCTCGGCGGTCAAGACGGTTCTCGTCGACGCTGCGCAGCACGTGATTGCAAGCGAGAGCCGGCCGCTCGCGACCGTCTCGCCGCAATCCGGCTATTACGAGCAAGATCCCGCGCAGTGGATCGATGCGACCTTTGCCACGCTGGATGCTCTGAAGGCATCGCATGCCGACGCGCTGGCGGCGGTCGAAGGCATTGGGCTGTCCGGCCAGATGCATGGTGCCACGCTGCTCGATGCGAGCTTGAGGCCCTTGCGGCCCTGCATCCTCTGGAACGACGGGCGCTCGGGCGCTCAGTGCCGTATCCTGGAGCAGCGCTGGCCCGCCTTGCGTGCGACGACGGGCAACAAGGCGATGCCGGGATTCACCGCGCCGAAGCTGCTCTGGGTCGCGGCGCACGAGCCTGACATCTTTGCGGCGACCAGGCTCGTTCTGCTTCCGAAGGCCTATTTGCGCCTGGTGCTGAGCGGCGAGGCCATCGAAGACGTTTCGGATGCGTCGGGATCGCTGTGGCTCGACGCCGCGCGCCGGGACTGGTCGGACGCAGCACTGTCAGCGACCGGCCTGACGCGCGATCACATGCCACGCCTGGTCGAGGGATGCGCGCCCGCAACGCGCCTGCGCGGCGAGCTCGCGCGGCGCTGGGGCATGAGCCGGCAGCCGGTGATCGCGGGCGGAGCCGGCGACAATCCGGCCGGCGCCGTCGGCATCGGCGCGATCCGGCCGGGAAGCGCGTTCATATCGCTGGGAACCTCCGGTGCTCTCATGGCTCCGACCAGCAGCATCGCCGCCAATCCGGACCGCGCGGTGCATACATTCTGCCACGCCATTCCCGGCATGTGGATTCAGGCCGGCGCGATCCTCTCGGCCGCCTCTTGCCTCGCCTGGACCGCGCGCCTGTTCGGCGTCAGCGAGGCAGAGTTGCTGGCGCCGCTCGGAGTGCGCCCCCAGGCGCCATCGCCGGTGAGCTTCCTGCCTTATCTCGCAGGCGAGCGGACGCCGCACGACGATCCCGCCGTGCGCGGCATGCTGGATGGTCTGAGCCACGGCACCGAGCGCGGGACGATCGTGCAGGCGGTGCTCGAAGGCGTTGCCTTCGCGCTTGCCGATTGTCGCGACGCGCTCGCGGATGCCGGCATTGCGATTGCGGAAGCCGATGCCATTGGCGGTGGTTCACGGTCCCGGTTCTGGCTCTCGGTGCTGGCAAACGTGCTGAATGTTCCGCTCCATCGCTTTGCCGGAGGTGAGACCGGCGCCGCGTTCGGTGCGGCGAGATTGGGGCGACTTGCTGTCACCGGTGAGGCAATCGCCGCCGTCTGCACGCGGCCAGAGCGCATCGAGACGTTCGAGCCCGACGCTGAACTGGTCGCTGCTTATGCAGAGCGGCCTCCCGCATGGCGCGAACTGTATCGGCCGCGCCACTAGCATCGCTTCGATGTTGCATTCACGTCTGTTCGGTATTGCCCTGTGCTGCGACGTTTTGTTTAATGCGCGAACCGCGCTGACAAACCGATAGACACGCGGGTGGGAAACGCATTGTGCGCCGGGAGGCACGATGAACGATCCGATCCTCGAGATGCGCGGGGTCTCGAAATCCTTCTTTGGCATCAAGGCGCTGCGGGCCGTCGATCTCACCGTCTATGCCGGCGAAATTCACGCCCTGATGGGAGAGAACGGCGCCGGAAAGTCGACGCTGATGAAGATCCTGTCCGGCGCCTACAGGCCCGATCCCGGCGGCGAGATCCGCATCGAGGGCAGCCCGGTGCGGATCGAAGGCCCGCTCGGCGGCCGCGCGGCGGGCATCTCGATCATCTATCAGGAGCTGTCGCTCGCTCCCAATCTCAGTGTTGCCGAGAATATCTATTTGGGACGGGAGCTATCGCGATCAGGATTGCTGGCGCGCGGCGCCATGCGCGAGGGCGTCGGCCCGATCCTGAAACGACTGGGCGCGGACTTCCTGCCCTCGACGCTGGTGGCGCATCTCTCCATGGGCCAGCGGCAACTGGTCGAGGTCGCGCGTGCGCTGCATGCCAGATCGAAGATCCTGATCATGGACGAGCCGACCACCGCGTTGTCAGCCGGCGAGAGCGCGCGGCTGTTCGCGCTGATCCGCCAGCTTCGCGCCGAGGGGCTTGCCATCATCTACATCTCGCATCGCATGGACGAGGTTTACGCACTCGGCGATCGCGTCACCGTGCTCCGCGACGGCCGGCTGGTCGGCTCGCTCGACAAGCCTGAGATCCGCGCCGACACCATCGTCCGGTTGATGGTCGGGCGTGACGTCTCCTCGTTCTACAAGAAGGATCACGATCCGGAGGCGGGGCGGGGACATCCGGTACTCCGAGCGATCGACATGGCGGACGGCCAGCGCGTCAAGGGATGCTCGCTGACCGTGCACGCAGGTGAGGTCGTCGGGCTCGCGGGCCTGATCGGCGCCGGTCGCACCGAGCTCGCGCATCTCATCGTCGGCGCGGCACGCAAGTCCTCCGGCCGTATCGAGCTGGAGGGACATCCGATCGAGATCCGCACGCCGGGCGAGGCCCTTGAGGCTGGCATCGCCTATCTTACGGAAGACAGGAAGGCGCTCGGCCTGTTTCTCGACATGTCATGCCTGGACAACATCAATCTCGCCGTGCTCGCGCGCGATGCGAAGCTCGGCTGGTTTCTGGATCGCGACAAGGCGCGCGAGCGCGCCGAGCGGGCCTTCGCGGGGCTCAGCATCCGTGCCGCCAATGTCGCCGTCCCCGCCGGCGGCCTGTCCGGCGGTAACCAACAGAAGGTGCTGCTGTCGCGGCTTCTCGCTATTGCGCCGAAGGTTCTGATCCTCGACGAGCCGACGCGTGGCGTCGACGTCGGTGCCAAGTCCGAGATCTATTCGATCGTCGACAATCTGGCCAAGGCCGGCACCGCGATCCTCGTCATCTCATCCGATTTGCCCGAGATCATCGGCATCTGCGACCGCGTCATCGTGATGCGCGCCGGACACATCGCCGGTGAGATCAGGCGCGAAGCTGCGGCTCCCCTCAATCAGGAAGACATCATGGCGCTCGCGACAGGGACGGAGCAACTCGATGCATGACAGCTCGCCGAAAGCGGAAGCGGCTGCCGCTGCCGGCCTTGCGGCTGCGCAGGAGACGAAGCGTCAGCGCATAAGGATGCTGATCAGCGCGCTCGGCATGCTGCCAGTCCTGCTGATTCTCTGCATCGGCTTCCACCTGTTGTCCGAGGGCCGCTTCTTCACCGGACAGAATCTCGGCATCGTATTGCAGCAGGCCGCAGTGAATACCGTGCTCGCTGCGGGAATGACTTTTGTCATCCTCACGGGCGGCATCGACCTGTCGGTCGGCTCGATCCTGGCGGCCTCCGCGATGGCCGGATTGACGCTCTCCAAGCTGCCGCTTGGCATGCTGTGGCTGCCAGCCGCGCTGCTCACGGGCCTTGGCTTTGGCGTCGTCAATGGCGTGTTGATTGCGCTGCTTCGCCTGCCGCCTTTCATCGTCACGCTCGGCTCTCTCACCGCCGTACGCGGCCTGGCCCGATTACTCGGGGCCGACACCACCGTCTTCAATCCGTCCATTCCTTATGCCTTCATCGGCAACGGCTCGCTGACGCTCGTCCCCGGCGTCGCCTCGATCCCCTGGCTCTCGGTGATCGCCTTGCTCGTCATCCTCGCCTCGTGGCTGGTGCTGCGACGGACCGTGCTCGGCGTGCACATCTATGCGGTAGGCGGCAATGAAAGCGCGGCGCGGCTTGCCGGCATCAAGGTCTGGGCCGTGCTGATCTTCGTCTACGGCGTCTCCGGCCTTTTCGCCGGGCTCGGGGGCGCCATGCAGGCGGCGCGGCTCTATGCGGCCAATGGCCTCCAACTCGGCCAGTCTTACGAGCTCGACGCAATTACCGCCGTGATCCTTGGCGGCACCTCATTCGTCGGCGGCATCGGCTCGATCTGGGGTACGTTGGTCGGCGCGCTGATCATCGCCGTGCTGTCGAACGGCCTCATCCTCATCGGTGTCTCCGACATCTGGCAATATGTGATCAAGGGCCTGGTGATCATCGGCGCCGTGGCGCTGGACCGCTACCGGCTGCAGGGCTCTGCCAGAACGTGAAGGCTCCGCGAGAACTTGATGGGTTTGGCGCGCACCTGGAGTGCGCATGGCTTGATGAGAGATTCCGTTGCGGCAACTGGTCTGCCGTGCCGGAGATGAAGACAGACCAGGGAGGAAGCCAATGTTGAAGACGATCACGCTCGCCGGCGCCGCGGTGACGCTTGCCCTAAGCACCGCGCCATCCTTTGCCAAGGAGCTCAAGTCGATCGGCGTCTCGCTGGGATCGATGGGCAACCCGTTCTTCGTCGCGCTGTCGAAGGGCGCCGAGTTCGAGGCGAAGAAGACCAATCCCAACGTGAAGATCACGACCGTCGGCTTCGAATACGACCTCGGCAAGCAGGTCACTCAGATCGACAATTTCATCGCCGCCGGCGTCGACCTGATTCTGTTGAACCCCGGTGATCCCAAGGCGATCGGGCCGGCGATCAAGAAGGCGCAGGCCGCTGGCATCGTCGTCGTCGCGGTCGACACTGCGGCCGAAGGCGCCGACGCCACCGTGACCACGAACAACGTGCAGGCCGGCGAGATCTCCTGCCAGTACATCGTCGACAAACTGAAGGGCAAGGGCGACGTCATCATCGAGAACGGGCCGCAGGTCTCCGCGGTGATCGACCGTGTCGTCGGCTGCAAGAACGTGTTCGCGAAGAACCCGGGTATCAAGGTGTTGTCCAGCGACCAGGACGGCAAAGGCTCGCGAGAGGGCGGGCTCACCGTCGCGCAGGGTTATCTGACCCGCTTCCCCAAGATCGACGCCATCTTCGCCATCAATGATCCGCAGGCGATCGGCACCGACCTTGCAGCGCGCCAGCAAAACCGCAGCGGGATTGTCATCACGGCGGTCGACGGCGCACCTGATATCGAGGCCGCGCTGAAAGATCCGCAGTCGCCGCAGATCCAGGCGTCGGCTTCGCAGGATCCGTTCTTCATGGCGCGTCGGGCCGTGCAGGTTGGTGTCGGCATTCTCAATGGCCAGAAGCCGGCCTCGACCGTCGAGCTGTTGCCTTCGAAGCTCGTGACCAGGGACAATGTTGCCGAGTACAAGGGCTGGACGTCGGATCGTTCTCAGTAGAACGCCGCCCCTAGCCGGTGCGCTCGACACACGAGATGACGGGCGGCGTCTTGAGCGATGCCGTCTGCTAAGCGATTCAGTAAGCGGTGTGTGGATTGGCTCGCGGAGACAAGACGGCCGATGGAGATCTGCTCGTGAAGGCGCGGGTCTTCGGTTGAACGCGCGATCCGTCGATCACCTCGAGCCGGCCGCAGCGGTTCAGGGTGTGCAACTTCCGTCCGGGCCATGCCGGTCCGGGCTTGAGGGAATGGCGGACGATCTGCCCGAATGTCGTCGGCGACAATTCGACGATTTCCGCTAGTGCGAGCGCTGCACCGTAACCGTCCGTACAATTCTGGACGGGCCGCCACAATTTATCATCGATAGTGACGAAATTCCCCGCCGGTCGTGTGCTCGCACGATCGATCAGGACCGGATTGCTAGCATGGGGCAACCACGGACCCGAGAGGCGATCGGCGTAATAGATCGCCAGCGCATCCGAATAGCCGCCCGCGCCGTCGCGCCAGGCTCCAAACAGATAGTGCAGGCCGTTGTGCTGCGTGATCGTGACATCGGCGAGTTCGAGGCCGGAAAGCAGCGTCGCGTGACGCTCCCATTTGTCCGGAAAACGAACGCATTTGTACAGCGCGACGTCGCCGTGAACCGAGCTCTCCGGGATCATCCACAGCGCACCATCGTTCTCGATCAGGAACGGATAGGAGAGGTGCCAGGGCTCCTCCAGCACCGGTACGACTTCGCCGACCGGACCTGCGTCGTTGAACTCGATCGCGGAAATGATCCCCTTTCCAATCCGGTGATCGAGATCTTCGAAGAAGACGAATGTCCGTCCCTGCCATATGATGGGAAACGGATCGGCGTAGAAGCGATGGCCGGGATCGCAGAGGACATTCCAGCCTGGTCCGGACAGATTTCCGGTCTGCCAGACGCCTGCACCGTCATTGAAGCGCCATCCGATTTGCCAATGCGGGGCATAGCAGCAGAGCCGATAGATCTCCTTGGCGATCGACACGGCGAGGCCGCGCGCAACGTATGCCGCCGGCTGCCGGCCGGTGCCGTCTCCGGCGGGGCGCGCCAGCTGCGGCACGATGCGCGGCCGTCCCGACAGGATTGCCGCCACCATGGTCAGGGTTCGCGCCATGACGGTTTCGAGTGCGCCACTCAAGCCGGCCGCAATCTCTCCGGAGGGGTGACCGCGATCGAGCACTGCACCGTCGAGCTCGTTGACGATCTCGATCACCGGCAGGTCGCCGGCCAGAATGGCGGCGAGGGCGGCGTTTTCGCCGGCGACACCGTTGAAGAGAGGGCGCAGATACAGCCGGGCGGAACAATCGGGATCGCGCGCGGCGCCCGTAAAATCGACGATCACGTCGGCCGTCCCGGTGCGAGCCTGCATCCGTTCCGGGATGATCTTCAGCTTGCCGGCGCCGCTGTGCCGGCCTCTGTGCAACACCATGCGTTCGAGTTCGAACAGCGCGTCGAGGCCTGTGGGCCGTGCCTCCGTCGTTGCGGTCCAGGCGATTTGAAGCGGGACATCTCGGCCGTCGATCGACAGCGCGTCGCGGTCCATCCACCGCCGCGCATGCTCTCGTTCACAGCGAAACTCGATGATCATGTCGAGCCAATCTGTTCCCACACATTCCGGTCAGATGACCTGGCCGAGAATCCGAACGTATTCCTCCACCATGGCATCTACCGAATAGCGCAGCCGCAGGCCTTTGGCGTTTTGTCGCAGTTCCTCGCTCAGTTGCTGGTCCGTCAGCAGCCTGGAGACGGCCGTCGACAGCTTCGCATGATCGGAGGCATCGACGAACAGCGCGGTAGGTTTTCCCTCGAAGGACAACACCTCACGTAACACGGGAAGATCGGTGACGACGGAGGGGACACCGGCGTTTGCGGCTTCGACCGCAGCCAGGCCGAAGGTTTCGGCCTGTGTCGGGAACACGAACACGTCCAGACAGGCGAGAAAATCCGCCATCTGACGCGGGGCGATTTCGCCGAGCAGATGCAGCCGGTCCGATACGTTCAATTCATCCGCCAACTGTCTCAGCCGGGCCTCGTCGGCTCCCTGTCCGGCCAGTGCAAGGTGCCAGGATGGTCGATCCGGCAACAGGCGTATCGCCGCATCAAGCCGCTTGTGCGGGTGCAGCCTCGCCGCGCAGCCAAGTAAGATGCGATCCGGCGGCAGACTGAATTTTTGTCGCGCAGCTTCCTTCGGCAGGGTAAGGGCCTTGTCGTCAAAGCCGTGCGGGACATGCACCATGCGTGACCGATAGGCCGCGGGGTAGCGCGAATATTCGCGCTGCATGTCCTTCGAATTGAGCGTGATGCGGTCGAAGAAGCCGAGACTGCCCATCACGACGTCGGCAGCGCGGACGGGCCAGCTCATCGAGAGCGCGGAAGAAACCTGATTGGCGATGACAGGCGCGCGGCAGACGAGGCGCGACACGCCGGCGCCGATCACGTTGCCAAAATGCTGAAAGGTCAGAACGGCGTCGGGTCGGCTGGTCCGGATATGGCGGCCGAGCGTCCACAGCATCCGCAGCAGGGCCAGGGGATTGCCCGGCCGGCTCGAGGCGCAATAGAACGTATTGGGCGGCTCGTCGAACGAATCCGACTGGCGGAAGAAGAACAGATTGGTGACTCGGTAGCCACGGGCGGTAAGGCCCGCACCGAGCAGCCTGGAGATCTCCTGCGCGCCGGCGTTTTCGGCCTGAGTCTGTACGAGAAGGACATGAAGCTTCGGCCCGCTGCCGTCGGACGGCATGAGTGCTGTCGCAGTCGTCTCGCCCAACTCCTTGTTTGGCTGGTAATGGAGCACGGATCCCGACCCGCTGAAGAAACGAAATTTTCACCCTTCTTGATCCCGTACCTACCATGCGAGCATCGCGCGGACACCGGCTAGCAACAAACGGAGTTAATGCGCTGCCTGCCGGAACGGCATCGTTTGCCAGAGAATTCTGGTGGTTTGCAAACGAAGTGAGCGACCGCGTTAACCAATTGGTGATGGTCGCGCGAGGGGCAGGTAACCGCGGATTAACCATAGATATTTACGGTGGAGCAGGCCACTGAACAGTGTTCGCCAGTTGAATCCGAGTAGAGTCCATGACGTTCGGTCGCCGCGCAGACCCGACAAGTTCCGGATCGACCGGCGTTGCCGCGTCTTGGAGCCAAAATTCGTCGGGCGTCGATGAGGCCGCCGGAGCCGCTGCACGCTTTGGCGGTATGTTCACTGCCGCCGGTGTGCTCGCCTTCCTTCGCGAAAACGCTCGGCGGATATTGACGCTCGCTCTTGCGATCTTCGCGCTTGGCGCCGTCGTTCTCCTGATGATTCCGGTGCGGTTCGCAGCGACCGCACTGGTCGTCGTCGATCCCCGCGAGCAACGCGTGACCACGGAGCAGGACGTTCTGCCGGGCATAGGGCAAGATAGCGCCGCGCTGCAAAGCCTGGTCGAAGTGGCGAAGTCCGACGGCTTTCTCGAGCCGCTGATCGAGCAGCTCAAGATTCGCGATGACGAAGACATTTCCGGCGGCTACACGGCCCCCGCGCGCCTGCTCGAGCGTTTCCGCAACCGTCTCGACATTTCCCGTCGCGGGCTGACCTATGTCATCGCCATCCGCTTCACCTCGAATCGGGCGGAGCGGGCTGCCTATTATGCCAACGCCATTGCCGAGGCGTTCGTCGCCAGACAGAGCCGCATCCGCACCGAGGCGACCGACGAGGCTGCCGACTGGCTCGGTGGCCGGCTCAAGACGTTGAGCGACCGGCTGAAGGCGTCGGAGGACGCCGTCGCCACATTCAAGCTCGAGCACCGTATCGTCAACGCCGGCAAGGACGCAACGACCCAGCAATTGCGGGTGACCGAGCTGTCGCAGCAGGTCGCCGCTGCCCGCGCGCGGACCGAGGAGGCCAAAGCCCGTTACGAGCAGGCGCAGCGTGACGCGAAGGCGAATGTCGAGGGTCCCGTCAAGCAGGACCTCCTGAGCGCGTTGCGCGCCCAGCGGTCGGCCCTCAATGATCAGATTGCGCAGAAGCGGGCGGTGCTCGGCGATCGCCATCCCGATCTCGTGATGTCGTACAGCCAGCTAAACGATTTGAACAGACAGATCGAGGTCGAGCGGACGAAAGGCATCGATACCGCGAAGTCGGAATATGAGGCTCAGCGCGATCAGCAGAAGGCTCTGGAAAGCCAGATGAAGGCGGCTGAATCGCAGCTCCTGGTCGACGGTCAGGCTCTGGTCCGGCTCCAGGAGCTACAGCGCGACGCCGAGGCCAACAGAAACATCTACGAGCAATTCCTCTCGCGGTCCAAGACGACGAATGAACAGCGCCTGTTGCAGAGTTCTCAGACCAAGGTCGCCTCGCCCGCCATTCCGCCGCTTCGCTCGACCCTTCCGCCGCTGTCTTTGCTGCTCGCCGCGCTGGCGATCGGATCGCTGCTGACATCGACGGCGGTCGTCGCGGCAACGGGACGCAGATCGAACAAACCCGTTCCGGACGTTCGCGCCCCCGATCCGGCTCCGCGCCAGCCCGGCGCGTGGTCGCGTCCGCCGGTGTGGGCCCGCGTTCCCGAACTCTTGCCCAGCGATGTCCCAAGAAACATCTGGCAAGGTCCGGTGTCCGCGACGAGTGAGCTCGATCTCGGTCCTCATCTGCGTCCGCTCATTGACAGGCTGGAGCAATTGCCTGGAAGCCGGGGTAGGGTTGCTCTCGTGATGTCGGTAGGGAAGCGGGCCGGCGGCAACACCGTCGCGCGCTCGCTCAATCGGTGGGCGCTGAACAGGGGAAAGCTGAGCGTCCTGATCCGGGTCGAGCCGGATCTCGGTGGTGCCGGGGCCAGCCTCGCCAAGGCGCCGGTGGATGGCGCAACCACCGCTGACGTTCGCAGCATCGATGCGCTTTTGAACGTCGGCAACGGACCTGAATCGTCGCCCGCGGACGATATTCGTTCGGAGTTCGATCTGATCGTGATCCATGCCACCTCTCTGGCCTTGCAGCCGGAGGCGGCGGCGCTGGCCGCTCACGCTGATCTCGTCATTCTGGTCGTCCGCGAAGACGCAATCGATTCAGCCGCAATGCGCAGGGTCACGGCCGCGCTCTCTCGCTTTGGCGGCGTGCCGACCGGGATCGTCGTCAATCGTGTGCCAGCAGACCCGTCGTCGGCTCAACGTCGGGGTGCAGCGCTCGGCCTGGCTGGTTGATCGTCGTCCGGCGTGTGCGCTGCCTGTCGCGATCGAACCGAAGCCTAATCGCCCGCGTCAGCGCCGCGGACTGCGTACGTGCCGCGTTTCGATCCGCCGAGGCGCAAGAGCACGAGAATTGAAGGATCGACCCCCGTTCGCCGGCGACAGAGGACGTTGAGCGCGATGGTCGCTAGCGCCAACGACACCGTGGCCGAGATCGCCGCGCCAAGCACGCCAAGCCAGGGAATCAGCACGAGAAATCCGACCACCCGCAACGCCACGTTCGCCGCAACGACGGGGACATAGATGCGCTCATGGCCGGTGAGCTGCAAGATCGCCGCGGATGGACCGCCCGCTGCCTGAAACGCCGTTCCGATCGCGAGCACGATAAGGACCCAGTGCTGCGCGGCGAAGTGAGGTCCGAACAGGTTGAGAAGATGGGGGCCGCCGATCCAGATCAGGAACAGCCCGCTGACCACACAAAGCGCGGTCACCTCCGCCATCAGCTGCAACGTCCGCTCGAATTCCTGATGGTTCTTGCTGAAGTACAGCGAGGGAAGCCGGCGCGCGCCGAAACTGTATAGCGCCGCCGACAGCATGGCGAAGATGTTGGCAAGGCGCGAGGCGGCGAAATAGATGCCGGCTGTCGCCGGATCCAGCATCCAGTACACCAGAATGACGTCGAAATACTGATTGGCGGCTTCCAGGACGGATGCGATCCAGAAATGAAGCGCGCTCGATCTCCAGCGAGACGGCTCGGACCGTGCCGCCGTACCGCGAAGATCCGGCAGAGCTCGCACAATCGAAACGACCTGCGCGACCAGGCCAACCGACATCGCGATCGTCATCACGGCGAACAATTCGGCGGGGTCGAGCCGCCGATGGTCGAACATGATTGCGAGCAGAAACAAGACGACACCGACCCGCCAGAAGAACTCTCTGTTTCCCTCGCCCATGAGGATGCTGACCAACGAGCGCGCAACCTGGCTGCCGAGCATCACCCCCGCATTAACGGCGGTGTAGGCGGACACGGCGAGGATCAGCAGCCACCAGTCGCCCTTCAAGCTCGCCGCAATCGACATTGCGGCGACCACAATCAGCATCGCGAGGGAGGAAATCTTCAGGCTGGACAGCAGCACTCCCTTGGTGAGATCGGGTCGATTTCCGACCTGATATTCGTTCAGAAAGCGCACCAGGAGCGATTCCTGGCCGACCAGGCCCACGACCGATGCGACCTGGGCAACCGAAAGCCAGGTCGCAAAGATACCGAAACCGTCGGGCGACATCGTTCGTGCCGCGAGCGAGAATACCGCAAACGCAAGCGCGCCGCTTCCAACCTTGAGGAGGATGGTCCCGACGACACCGCGCGTCACGTCGCGCCGCATGAGTTGGATGATGGATTCGATCATGGACGTTAAGGGGCAACTCTCCCCTGAAGAGATACGTGCCGATACCGGCGCCAGCCTAGCATGCCGAAAAACCGCGAGTGTTAATGAGCGGCTTCCAGGAGTTCGCCATACACGACGTCGCGGCCAAGTCGGTTGCTTCACTGTGGTACATCGCCGTCTCCATTGTCTCCAGATAGTGCAAGGCCCGGCTCGACCGGGGGGGCGGCAAAGGGCCAGATCGACCGCCGAGGACAGCACGGTCAGCCGTTCGAATGCGGAATGGCTCGCCGGAATGGCCGCGGATCTATCAAGGCGTGAACTCTGCAGAGCCTCCTGAGCAAGGTCCGTGCCGGGACATCGCAGGTCCAGATCTTCCTCCCGTCATTAACCTCGATCGCCGGAAATCATCGCGTTTGGCCCAGCGATGCGACATCAGGCGAGAAAGTTGCAAATGAAGCCACGTTAACCGTGAGAGCCCGGACCATGACGACCGATACAACCGTGACTGAGCCGATCGCCGCTGCGGCAAGCGCGTCGATCGCGACGGACATCGCGATCGTCGGCGGTGGCCTTACGGGGTCGCTGGCGGCAGCCGTTCTTGCGCGGGCAGGGCATCGCGTTGCCCTGGTCGACAAGCGTGCGGTCTATCCGAACGAATTCCGGGTCGAAAAGATCGGCGGGCGACAGCTGGAGGCGTTCCGCAGGCTGGGCTTCATCCGTGGTCTCGAGAGCGCCGCCTGTCCATACGACCGCGTGCTCAATATCCGGGAAGGCAAGGTGGTCGATGTCAGCGTCGGCCAGGCTTACGGGCTTGCCTATGCCGATCTCGTCGCGATGGCGCGCAGCCAGTTACCTGATCCATCCAGCCTGATCGTCGACGAGGTCACTGCGATCAGCTGTAGCGACGAGCTCCAGCATCTCGAGCTCGCTTCCGGGCGGCGCGTCACTGCGCGCCTCATCGTTCTGGCCACGGGCATGGCAGGAGTTCTCGGCCACAAGCTCGGCATCAGGCGGCGCGTGCTGGCTGCGGGCCATTCGGTCTCGTTCGGCTTTACGATCGCCCGACGCGATGGCGCGCCGTTCGATTTCAACGCGCTGACCTGTTACGGCGAGCGCACAGGGGACGGCGTCGACTACCTCAGCCTGTTTCCCGTGCGCGCGGGTATGAGGGCGAATCTCTTCATGTTCCGCGACCCGGCCGATCCGATCATGCGCGATCTACGTCGCGAAACGGAAGCGACCGTTCTGCGCCTGCTGCCGGGATTGCAGACCTATCTCGGCGACTTCCGCGTGATTGACCGGATACAGAACTGGGTGATGGACCTCTCGGTCGTCGAGGGCCACCTTCAGCCCGGTGTCGTGCTCATTGGTGATGCGTTCCAGACCAACTGTCCCGCCGCCGGAACCGGCGTCGCGCGCCTGCTGGTGGACGTCGAGCGTCTTTGTACCGAATATGTGCCGCGGTGGCTGATGACTCCCGGCATGAACAGGGACAAGATCTCGGAATTCTATTCCGATCGCGACAAGGTCGCGGCAGACCAGCAGTCACTGAAGATGGCACGATTCCGCCAAGCCTTGACCTCGCGCGACGATATCGGCTGGGATGTGCGGCGGCGGCTGCACTTCCTGCGCCGCAGTATCACCCATCGGGTCGATCAAATGCGGCCAGGCTGGCTCGCGCATGTCCGCAGCGCGCTTCGCGCCTGAGCGCCCCGGCCGTTGGCGTCCCGCGCTCGTCAGCGTGTCGGGGTCGAGGTGCGAGTCGGCAGAAGCCTGAACTCCGACATCCGCTTGGCGGCCAGTTTGAGCCAAGGAGCCTGCTTCAGCGCGAACAACGCGACGGCGCCTGCGGTGCTGCCGGCCTTTGTGACCGCCCACATCGGCGATGGCTGCCCGCCGAACAGTTTTTTGTACGGCTCGTCACCTATGGTGAAGTCGAGCATCTGGTCCCCGCGCTCGATGCAATCCCTGGCCACCTGCTCGAACATCAGCGCGCCCAGCGACTGGCTCTTGTAGCCCGCAATGTCGAAGGCGCTCATGATGACGTGGAAGGTGTCGCGGTGGCACAATCCGAGCACGGCGGCGATCACCTCGCCGTCCATCTTCATGGCATAGAGCCGCACAAAGGAGCCGAGGCCGCGGAGGGCCACCTCGGAATAGAAGTCGAAATACTCAGGGCGCTGGAGCAGATCTCCGTCGCCTTGTGACTGAAACCGCGGCCCGCGAAATTTCTTCATGACCTCCAGCGCGTCGAGCATGGAGGCGCTATCGTTGCAGCACGAGAAGCTCAAGGCGCCCTTCTTCTGGAGCTGTCGATATTTCTTCGCGAGTTCCTTCTGATAGGAGCGATCCATCGCGCTGGCCCGCCATTGCTCGAACGGCGCGATGAGAACGGTCGCGTAGGCATTGGTGTCCATCGAGACGCGGCGGGGTGCAGCCAGGAGGTTCTCGATCGGAAGCCGTCCGTCGGGAAGCTTGGTCATGCGGAGCAGGTCGAAAGGGCGGAGGAGGCTCCGAAGCTCCGCGCATGCGCTCTCGTCCGCGAGCAGTTGAGAAAATGCTCCCGGGCTGCAAACCGGCGCCAGATAGTCGGAGACGCGGAGGTCGGCGAATTCGACGGTCCGTATCGGACCACGCCGGATCCGCAGCAGAGGCAGCACCATCGCAAGGGCGCGCGTCGTGCGATGGCGGACCACGACGATGAGACGCGTTGCCCCTGCATGAGATGCCAGCCTAGCATAGAGGCTGTGTAGCCACTGTGGATGCTGGAACGCGGTGGCGGCGGAGTTGTCAAACAACTCTGCGTATTCCGGACACAGAAAATCGAACGCCTGCTCGATGGCGATATCGAACGTGCTGCTGGATCTGTTCATGCGCAACCAAGAAAACCAGACAATTCGTGAAAATTCGATCGAGCTCGATCCGCGCTTTATAGCAGGGTCGTTACGGGCGAGACACCAGCGGGGTACGATTTGCATTAATGCGCCGCGCCGGGTCTCTTATCGTTATTAAATCCTTAAAGTTCGGCCTCCTGTGCGCTGGGAGTGGCGGAGCTCGACCGTGCTAGCAAATTATTAACCGTGCCTAGGGAAGGTCGGTTCATGGCCAGCCTGCAGACCGAGGTGGATTCCGGGACACTCGAGAGCGCGTTCTGGGAGACGCGCAGCGTTGGCGTTGAGAAGATTGCCAGAGCCGCGATCAGTTGTTCGATTACTATCAACGTGATTGCATCGATGGGCATCTTCAACGCCGCGCTCCTGCCGCCGGAGCTCACCTTTGTGCAGCAGACCGCGGCGCTTCTGATGTGGGGCGTCCTCATCTACGCAAGTGCATTCGTGCGCCCGCGCCTGCGTCTGCAGTTCAATCTCGATCTGATCGCGCTGCTCGCATTCTACACGTTCGCGGTGGCCTCCGTGTTCTGGTCGAGCCTGAGCGCGGCGGCGTTCATGAAAAGCGCGGCGCTTGCCATGACGACCTTCGGCGCGTTCTGTCTCATCACGCGCATCGAGATCGACGAGATTGTGAGGGCCACGGCCCTTGGGCTGGTGATATTGGTCGCCGCATCGGCTTTCTGTGCGCTTGCTGTCCCCGATATCGGGATAGACCAGACCTGGATGCATAGCGGTCAATGGCAGGGCGTCTATGAATCGAAGCAGACGCTCGGATTCGTCGGCGCGTATCTGATGTTTTTTGGCTGTTATCGTAAGATGAAGGGGCAGGGTTGGCCGACGTTCCTCTTCGTGTTCCTGCTGGCCTCGACCTGCGTCCTCGCGTCGGAATCGCGCGGTGCCGGCGCTGTTGCCCTGGCAGCCTGTGCGTTGCTCGTGACCTCGATGTGGTCGGTCGGCTGCATGAGGGTCTATGCGGTGCTGCCGTTCGTCATGTGTCTCCTGGCCGGAACTCTGTTTCTTTATTTTTACCTGACAGGCTATGACGCCATCCATGTCGGCGATGCGACGATCGATTTCACTGAACGAACCTTCATCTGGCACTACGCCATCAGCCATTTCGACGATGCGCCGCTGCTCGGTTTCGGGATCAACGGTTTTTGGACGGTGCCGTCGATCTACGATTATTTCGAACAAAACCACGGCTGGGTACTCGACAATTATCACAGCGGCTACATCGCGATCCTGATGGAAACCGGATTTCTGGGATACGTGCTTTTCGCAGCGAGTGTCCTTCTGTTCTCGAGCAAGATTCTCCATCTGATCTCGACCAGATCCATCGATCGTTCGCACTGTGCTCTCATCATCGGATTTGTCGTCCTGAGCTTCCAGACCAATTTCACGGAGACGACATTCCTCCGCTCGACCATGTTCACGTCGGTGTTGCTGGTGGCGTTCTTGTTCGCGACCTGCAGGCCTGTGCCACAGGCCGATTTGCAGTCCTTGCAAATGGACGCAAGATGACCGTCATGCGCGCTCGGTGGGCGGGGAGCGCCATGCTGGCAGCGACGGTGATATTCGTCGCATCGCTCTTCTCCGACGTTCGCGGAGCCGAGCGGGCCAATTCCCGCGACGTGCCGAAACTCGGGCGCGGCATCAATATTCTCGGCTACGATGGAATCTGGGAGGGCGGTCAGAACGCGCCCTTCCGCCTGGAGAATTTGACGGCAATCAAGAAGGCCGGATTTTCGCACGTCAGGATCAACTTCTTCGGCTTCAAGTTCATGGGTCCGGAGAATGTCCTGGATGAGATCGTCCTGAGGCGGCTCGACACCGTCATCGAGGAAGTCCTTGCGAGGGGCCTCATTCCTGTGCTCGACGAACACGATACCCACGTTTGTCAAAGCGACGTTGCCGGATGCACTGAGAAGCTGAAGTCGTTCTGGAGGCAGATATCCGAGCGCTATGCGGGGCAGTATCCCTCGCTCGTCTTCGAGGTCCTGAATGAACCTGGCGGGCTCATGACGTCCGCCAGCTGGAATTCACTGCTCAACGAGTGTCTCGCGATCATCCGCCGCACCAACCCCGAGCGGCCGGTCATTGCCGCCGTTCTCAACACGGATGATATTCCTGTCGACGAGCTGGCTCTGCCGGCCGAGGACAGGAAGCTCATTGTCACTTTTCACTACTACGCCCCCATACGGTTCACGCACCAGGGTGCACCATGGTCTGCAACTTTCTCGAAGATCGGTCCGCTGGCTTGGGGTACTCGGGATGACGAAGCAAAAGCCGCCGCCGATTTCAGGAAAATGAGTCTCTGGGCGGAGAGTGAGAGGCGCCCCCTTTATCTCGGGGAGTTCGGGGTGTACGAGCGTGCGCCGTCCGACAGTCGCTTGCGATACCTCTCCTTCGTGGCGAGAAACGCCGACAGGCTTGGCTGGTCATGGGCCTACTGGCAGTTCGACCATGATTTCGCGGCCTTCGACAGCGCGCGTCAGGCCTGGAAGCCGGGCATCCTGCGCGCCTTGATCCCGCCGCCGCATTGAAGCGGCGACGTGTTCGCAACGGCATCAGAAATGCGCAGCCAGGGCGCCGAGGCGCTTGAACGCCCGTTCACGGGCGGCCTCAATCGGTTGTGGGGGTCCCGTGGTCGGCCCGATCGGCACGAAACGGACATCGTTGATGCCAATGAAGCGCAGGATTTCCCGCACGTAGGGCGTTGCCATGTCGATGCGGCCGCGGTTCATGCCGGTGGAGAAATCGCTGCCGCTGGCGAGGATCACGAGCGTTGGCCGGTCCCTCAGCAGCGGAACGTATCCCTGGGACGGATCGAACCGAAAGGTAAGCCCGGGCTGGACGATGATGTCGATGAACTGCTTCAGCTTGTAGGGGATGCCGAAGTTCCACATCGGCGTCGAGATCAGCACGCGATCGGCGAGTGAAAAGCGCAGCGCGATGCGCTCGGCCTCGGTAAAACCGTCGCGTTGAGGATCGCTGAAGCGCTGGCCGTTCATGCGGGCGTATTTGGCCTCGAGGATGGGACCAGCGAACTCAGGCATCCGCTCGCGCCAGAGATCCATGAAGTCGATGTCCCAATCGGGATGGGTCTGACGAAAGCCGTCAATGAAGACCAGCGCGGCGGCACTCGATTCCGAGTCGGGGCGGGGCGAGCAGGACAGATGCAGGAGCTTCGGCACTGCGCGTCATCCCAGCGCCCTAATGACCGCCTCCGCCCTGGTCACCACCGCGACATTTTGCATGGCGAAGTTGATCGAGGCGTTGTGCCAATCCGCATTCATGGTCGAGCAGCAATCCTCGGGCACGATCATGAAGTAGCCCTTGTCGGCGCCGGTGCGCGCGGTGTGCTCGACCGACATATTGGTCCAGGCACCGGTATTGATTATCATGTCGCGGCCGGTGGCTTTCAGGATCGTCTCCAGCCGCGTGCCTTCCCACGCGCTCATGCGCATTTTCTCGACGACGAAGTCGCCCGGTCGCGGCTCGAGGCCGGACACGGGCGCCGCACCCCAGCTTCCGCGTACCATCGCCTTGCTGTCGACGAGGCCTTCGAACAGCGGCGCATTCAGCGTGACGCCGGGCGCGCCGGGTTCGACGATGAACCAGACATGGATGATGGCGACGCCGCGGGCGCGCGCGGTCTCGGCAAGACGGCGGACGTTGTCAACCACGTGCTGCTGCCGCGCATGACCGGGGGCGCCCGACTCGGCGAAGGCGCCGCCCTCCATGATGACGTCGTTCTGAAGGTCCTGGATGATCATCGCGCATCGCTGCGGATCGAGCCGCATCTCGCCCTCGGCGAGGATGGGCGAGGTTGGCGCGGAGCTTGGCGCCGTGCCGCCGCCGCTTCGCCGGCCGCTCATATAGGGCTCATGCCGCGGGCCGACCTTGGTCGGGATCGCGTACACCGAATGCGTCGCAGTCAGATACAGCATGCGGAAGTCCGGACCGCCCCAGGCGAGGTTAGCGACGAGCTCTGGCACCCGAACCTTGCCGAGCAGCTCACCGCGCGGCGAATAGACCCAGACGCCGCCGGGCGCGGTGACCCAGACATTGCCCTGCTGATCGCACTTCATGCCGTCGGGCAGACCTGGCTCGAGCTCGGAGCGGATGCCGCTCGCAAACACGCGCGCGTTCGACAGTGAACCGTCACTATCGACGTCAAAGACGCGGATCAGCGCCTGCACGGTGTCGTTGACATAGAGCAGCTTTTCGTCGGGCGAGAAGCACAGCCCGTTCGGCTGGTCGAACAGGTTGCGGTCGACGACGAGCTTCGGTTCGCCGCCGGGTACGAGGCGATAGACGCCCTGAAAGCCGAGCTGGCGTGGCCGCTCGACGCCATAGACCGGCATCCGACCATACCAGGGATCAGAGAAATAAATCGCGCCGGAAGAGTGTACGCAGACATCGTTCGGGCTGTTGAGTTCCTGGCCCTGGAAGTGTGAAGCCAGCACCTCTCGCCGCCCATCCGGCCGCTCGCGGACCAGCGACGACGTCGCGTGCTCGCAGACGATGAGGTTGAGCTCGGCATCATAGGTCATGCCGTTGCATTTGTTCGAGGGACGCTTGACCTCCACGACGCCGCGCCGCGCGTCCCAGCGCCGCCGCACGTCGCCCGGCATATCCGAGAACAGGAGGTAGTGATCGACCGGATGCCAGATCGGTCCTTCCGTGAACTCGAAGCCGGTGCCGACTTGCGCGACCGGCGCGTACGGGTCGATCAGGGTCTCGAAGTCGGAACGCAAGGTAACGTGGGTCATCGGTCGATCCTCCAGGACCATGGTCCGGAAAGTACGGCGCGGACTTCCGGCAAGATCATGCGCAGAAAGGGTCTCAGGCCGGGAACCAGTTGCGCTCGGGCAAGGACTGCACGATCGGGCCTGGGACCTGGTCGTGCAGCCGCCCGACGACATTGCCGCCTTCGATCTTGGCGGGGCGATCGTGCACGGGAAGGAGATAGCGCGAATTGCTGAGCAGCTTCTTGATCGCCGCCTTTTCCGCGCGCTTGCTGGTGCCGTGGTTGCCGGTGGTGCGCGGCTCCCAATCGTGGATCTCGTTGAAGGGCGTGACGATCTGGTCGTTGAAGTCGTAGATCACGTCGCCGCAGATGGTGGCAATGCCGTCGGCGGTGTGAACGATGATGTTCATCGATCCCTCGGTATGGGCGTTGGCGGCATCGCAATAGACGCCGGGCATCAACTCGATCGGGCCGGTGACCTCGAGATCCAGAAAGCGCAGCGCGCTCTTGGTGTGCAAGCGGTCGATCAGGTGCTTGATGTCGGGCGCTGGATATTGGGGATGCATCAGGCCGGAAACGGAATATTCGAGCTCCCTGCGGTTGAGGACGACTGTCGTGTTCATCGGAAATAGATCGTCCTTGCCGGCATGGTCGATGTGCAGATGAGTGTGGCAGACGAAGCGGACGTCGCCCATGCGCACACCATGGCGCGCAAGCTGATTCTCGATCATGTTCTCGTGGTATTGCAGCCCGCGCATGCCCAGCGTCTCCATGATCTGGTTGGAGCGATAGCCGGTATCGACCACGACCGGATATTTGCCGCCGAGGATCAGGAAGCCCAGGGTGAGAACGCGGCGCGTGCGGCCGCAGTCGCGGCCGAGCACCAGGAAGCTCGATTCCAGCTCGATATCGCCGTAGTCCAGGATCTTGATCTCCAGCGCCATTCGCGTCCCTCCTTGTATTGCTTCTTGTCTGTCAAAGCCGATAGACGCGCGTAGCGGTCGCCCGAAAGATCGCGTCCTGTTGTTCGGTGCTCAGCGGTGCGGCTGCCGCGCAAAACGCGTCGACGAGCTCGCGATAGCTGGTCCACAATTTCTCGATCGGGAAATTGGAGCCGAACAGGCAGCGCTCGGCACCGAAAATCGCAACGGTGTCGGCGAGAACGGCAGCGATGTGCGCGGGATCGTTGCGATGGATGAAGGTGCCGAGCCCGGAGAGCTTTGAGACTACGTTCGGGCAGGCCGCAAGCCGCGCCATGCCGGCGCGCCAGGCGGCGCGGCCTGCCGCCGAGAGGTCCTCCAGCATGCCGGCATGCTGGAGGATGAAAGTCACCTTTGGACAAGCGTCGGCCAGCTCCGCTGCCTCCGGCATCTGCGGCGTGAACACCTGCAGGTCGAAGCTCCAGCCATAGTCGGCGAGATGCGCGACGTTGCGGCGGATTATTGGATCTGCGCAGAGATCGGGGCGGGCTGCAAAGCGGTAGCGCGGGTTCTCGTGCCAATGCAGTTGCATGCGTACGCCGCGCACGAGCGGATAGCGCTTGAGACGATCGAGCTGGGGACGAACGTCCTCGACCGCGAAATTGGCGTAGGCGATGATCGCGTGCGGCCAGCCGTGTTCGTCGGCGGCCTGCTGCACCCAGGCGGCCTCGTCCTCGAAGCGGTCGTTGGCCCAGTTGGTCTGCACATAGACCGAGCGGGTGACGCTGGTGCCCTCGATGTCGTCGAGATATTCCTGGATCGGATAATCGCGCCGTATCGACTCGTAGGGGCCGAAGATTCGCGGCTGCATCGGACCGATCAGCCAGGGCAGGTCGGCCTGCCGCCAGATGTGATGATGGCCGTCGACAATATTGGTCACGCCGCTCTCCTTCGTCCCAACGCCAGAATGTGCGCGACGATCGACGCGCTCGAGCCGCCATCCACGAGATCATCGACGAAGCGCTCGATGGCAATGAGCGCTTCGGTCTGCGGGCGGAAGGCCGGGCTTGTGGCGAGCGGCGTCAGCCAGCTCAAGCGCCAGGACCGCCGCGATAGTTTCGCGACGGCGTCGCGAAGTGCGTCGCCTTCACCGCGCTCGAGTCCATCGGAGACGATCACCACAGCGGCGCCACGCGCATAGCCGCCGAACCGTGGCACGGCGAGGAAGGCTTGCAGCGCATCGCCAATGCGGGTGCCACCATCCCAGTCGCTGACGAGATGAGCGGCTGCGTTCAATGCCTGCTCGCGACGCTTCAGTCGTAAGGGGCGGGTGACCCGCGTCAGCCGCGTACCGAAGGTGAAGACCTCGACATTGGGTGCCGCCTGCACCAGCGCATGCGCGAGCTTCATGTTCTCCTCAGTGCGAGTCTTCATGGAGCCGGACACGTCGATCAGCAGCAATATCTTGCGTGACCGCTGCCGCCGCTTGAGGTGACCGAGCCGCAAGATCTCGCCGTCGCTGCGGACGGTGTCGCGCAAGGTGCGGCGGAGGTCGGCAAATGGTCCGCGGCGGGCGCGCATGCGCCGGTGGCCACGCCGTCGCGGCAGACGTCGCGACGCCTCGCGCGCCAGGCGGCGTAGCGCGTCCGTTGTCGAACTCACCCCAAAGCGGCGCTCGACCAGCGCCTCGCTTCGGGTCGCGGTGAGGCCGGACTCGCTCGCCTCGTCGGAGAGCAGGGGCTCCTCGTCGCCGCGGCCCTCTTCCTGGAGGCGAACCGTCTCGTCGTCCTCGCCCTCGTCATCGCGCGCAATCGTCTCGCTGCCGCGGAAGTGGAGATCGAACAGCCGGTCGAAGGTGGCACGACGATCGGGCGGCGGAGCTAGCGTCGCCAGTGCAGCTTGTCTGATATCCTCGATGCTATCAGGGCCGAGCAGCTCGATGGCCGCCAGGAACGTCGTGGTCTGCTCCGGCGCCACGGCAAAGCCATTCGCGCGCAGCAGCGGGACGAAGGCGACGAACACGCGCGCGGCGCGCGGGAGCTGCGGCTCGGTGCTCATGCGGTCGCCTCCGCGAGCATGGCGTCGAGCCGCGGCGAAATGAAATGCAGGTCTTCTTCGTCCTTCAGCGCCACGCCGATCGAGCGCTTGAACGCATCGGGCCAGCGCGCGCCGCCCTCGTGAAGGAGCGTCGCGGCCTCGGCCCAATCGACGGCCTCAGCGATGCCCGGTGCCTTGCTGAGCGGCTCGCGCCGCAGCCGTTCGACGGTCGCGACGACCGCGCGTGCCGTGGCCTCGGCGACGCTCGAGGCGCGCATCATGATGATGCGGGCTTCGCGCTCGGCGGTGGGATAGTCGATCCAGTGATAGACGCAGCGGCGGCGCAGCGCTTCGTGCAGGTCGCGTGTCCGGTTCGATGTCAGCACGACCACGGGTCGCTCCGCCGCGCGTACCGTGCCGCGCTCGGGGATCGAGATCTGGAAGTCGGAGAGGAATTCGAGCAGGAAGGCCTCGAACTCCTGATCGGCGCGATCGATTTCGTCAATCAGCAGAACGGTGGAATCGGGTGCGCGCAGCGCGGCCAGCATCGGCCGCTCGATCAGGAACGTCTCGCCATAGATGTCGATGCTCTCGTCGCCGGCCTGGCGGATCGCGAGCATCTGGCGCGGGTAGTTCCACTCATAGAGTGCGGCCGACGCGTCGATGCCCTCATAGCATTGCAGGCGGATGAGCCGGCGGCCGAGCACGGCAGCGATCGCCTTTGCAGCCTCCGTCTTGCCGACGCCGGGCGCTCCTTCCAGCAGCAGCGGCTTGCCGAGCGCGAGCCCGAGATAGGCGGCGGTGGCCAGTCCCTCGTCGGCGAGGTAATAGGCTGCGCGCAGCGCCTTCTCCAGCGCTTGTGGGCTGTCGATTCCGACGATGTTGCTGCGAACCGCCACGGCCAATCCTCTAGCGTCGCGCCTGCGGCCGTGCGCCGCCCTGGGCCTTGATCGCGCGCAGCACTTTCTCGGGCGTAATCGGGAGATCGTCGATGCGCACGCCGACCGCGTTGAAGATCGCATTCGCCACGGCCGGCAGCACCGGGTTGGCGCACATCTCGCCGGGACCCTTGGCGCCGAAGGGACCATCGGGAGCAGGGCGTTCCAGCACCGCGATATCGTGCGGGCAGATATCGCCGGGGCCGGGCATCAGATATTCGACGAAGTCGCGCGGGCCGTGAGCGGGGTCGGGATAGTAAGGCTCGGGCGTCTCGTAGAGCGCGTGGCTGACGCCCATCCAGGCGCCGCCTACGAGCTGCTGCTCGACCAGCCGCGGGTTGAGCGCGCGGCCGAGCTCATAGGCGGAGTCCATCCGGACCATCGCGACCTCACCGGTCTCGTCGTCGACCTCGACCTCGGCGACCAGGCAGGCATGGGCATAGCAGGTTGCCGGCGACATCTCTCCGGTTTCGGGGTCGACATCGGACAGCGGTACCAGGAATATTCCCCGGCCGGAGATGGTCTTGCCCTGCTTGAATTGCGCGGCGATCGCGACATCCTTGGTCGAGATCGAGCGATGCGGCGCGCCTTTGACATGGATGTTGCCGCGCCCGTCTGTCTCGAGGTCGGCGGCGTTGACCTCCAGCTCCTCGGCCGCAGCCTCCATCATCACGCCGCGGGCTTCGCGGGCTGCAGCCATCACGGCGTTACCGACGCGGTGAGTGCCGCGCGAGGCGAACGAACCCATGCAATGCGGGCCGGTGTCGGAATCCGCGGTGTCGACGTAGACGTCCTCGACCGGCACGCCCAGCGTCTCAGCGCAAATCTGCCGCGTCACCGATTTCATGCCCTGGCCGAGATCGATCGACGACAGCGCCACTGTGAACTTGCCGCTGGGATTGGAGTGAACCAGCGCCTGGCTGGGATCGCCGCCGAGGTTCATGCCGATGGGATAGTTGATCGACGCCATGCCGCGTCCGCGATGTCTGGTCATCTAGCGCCTCCTGGTCCCGAACACGGAAGAGAAGCGGGTGGCGCCGTGCGATGGTGCCGCCGGGCGGGGCGGAGGAGGCGGCGGTGTCGGCGGTGGCGGTTCGCGCGGCGGCTCTCTTGTCGCGGTCACGGGTGCGCGGTCATAGGTCGTGCGCTGCTGGGCGGGCGCGGCCGGCCGCGCGCGCACATCCGTCGGCGTCGGCGGAATCGCGGCGCGGCTGCCGCCACCATCCTTGCGCGAGGAGGCGCGCCTGAACTCGTCGCGGATCGGCCATTTGGCCTTTTCGGCGGCGACCTGAACGCATTCGATCAGCGCCGTGTTCTTGGCCTCGCGCCGATGCGCCTTCATGTCACCGTCGCGATAGGCGTTCAGAATCCGGAACTCCATTGGGTCCATGCCGACGAGGTTTGCGAGCTTGTCCATCTGGCATTCGATGGCAAAGTCCATCGCGGTGACGCCGAAGCCGCGCATGGCGGTCGCCGGCGTGCGATTGGTGAAGACGCAGTAGACGTCGCCATAAACGTTCGGGATGGTATAGGGGCCCGGCAAATGCGCGGCGCATTTCACCGCGGCGTAGCTAGAGAGCCGCGTATAGGCGCCGCTGTCGAAATAGGCACGGATCTTTCGGGCGACGATGCGGCCGTCGCGCATCACGCCGTCCTTGATGTAGATGCGCTCGGCGCCGCGCGGCGGGCCGTACTGCATCTCCTCCTCGCGACCGAACACGTAGCGCACGGGCCGTCCGGTCAGCATGGCGCCGAGGATCGCGAGCGGCTCGGTCAGGGTATCCACCTTGCCGCCAAAGCCGCCGCCGACCGTGCCACCGATGAAGTGGAAGGTGTTGGAAGGCACGTCCAAAATCTTGGCGCAGGTATCGACCGAGAAGAACAGCGCCTGGGTCGAGGTGTAGACGACGTAGCGGCCGTTGGTGTCGGGCGCGGCAATCGCGCCATTGGTCTCGGTCGGCGCGTGCTCGATCGGCGACATCTGGTAGCGCTGTTCGAGGACGTGGTCGGCGTTCGCGAGTGCCGCATCGGCATCGCCGAACCGCAGGCGCTGGTGATCGTAGACGTCGTGATAGATGAAGGCGTTCTTCGGATAGGTCTCGTTGACCACGGGCGCGCCCGGCTTGAGGGCATCCTCGACGTCGAACACGGTCGGTAGCGGCTCATAGTCGATCCGCACTTTTGCAATGGCCTCGAACGCCTCACGCTCGCTGTCGGCGACGATGGCGAGGATCGGCTCGCCCTTGTAGCGGACCTTGTCGACGGCCAGTGATGGCTCGTCGTCCTTGCCGAAATTGATCAGGCTCAGCAGCGTGTTGAGATTGACCGGCACGTCAGTGCCGCGAATGATCCGGCGCACGCCGGCTGAGCGTTCTGCGTCCGTGGTATCGATGCGGCGCAGCTTAGCATGGGCCTGAGTCGAGCGAACGACCTTCAAGTGCAGCATGCCCTGGAGCTTATGGTCGTTGAAATAGCTCGACGTCCCCGTGATGTGGCCGAGCATGTCCTGGCGCTGCGTGCCCTTGCCGATCTCCTTGAGATTGTCGTCGCGCTCGTCGGCGAAGATGTCCTTGCGTAGTTCCAGCATGATCTGACCTCAGGCGCTGGCCCGGCCGCCGGCGGCGGCGAGGATGGCATTGATGATCGGCTCGTATCCGGTGCAGCGGCAGATGTTGCCGGAGATCGCCTCGATCACGTCGGCCCGGCTCGGGGACGGATTGCGGTCGAGCAGCGCCTTCGCGGCCATCAGCATGCCCGGCGTGCAATAGCCGCATTGGGCGGCAAAATTGTCGGCAAAGGCGCGCTGGAGCGGGTGCAGGTTCGGACCCTGCTTGAGGCCGTCGAGCGTTTCGACGGAGTGGCCCGCGACGGTCTCGGCGAGCGTCAGACAGGAGAGGTGGAGTTCTCCGTCGATCAGCACGCTGCAGGTGCCGCAGCCGCCCTGGCCGCAGCCGAACTTAGGCGTCATGTCACCGACCAGCTCGCGCAAGGCGACCAGCAAGTTGGCGCCGCCATCGACGAAGATGGCGACGTCGCGGCCGTTGTGACGAAATTGCAGAGGCGTCTTGGACATGTTGGTCCTTGTCTATTCCTGACCGGACAGCAAACGGCGGAGATGGACGCCGACGATCTCGCGGCGATACCAGGCGCTGCCGAGCGCGTTGTCCGCGGGCGATGTGCCCTCGATTGCGGTAGAGGCGGCTGCATTGATGTTCGCGGTATCGAGCGTGCGTCCTTCGAGGGCACGTTCCGCGGCCTTGGCGCGGATCTGGGTCGCCGCCATCGAGCCGAGCGCAATGCGAGCACCGGCGATGCGCCCGCCGCTGACCGGCAGATGTGCGGCCAGCGTGATGACCGAGCCGCCCTTCGGCTTGATGCGGGCAACTTTGCGATAGCGAAAGGCCTCGGCGTTGGCCGGCCGGGTGCAGGAGACCGAGAGGACTAACGCACCGGATTGCCGCTCGCGCGATTGCAGGAACTCCTCGATCGCGATGTCGCGGGCGCCGAAGCCGCCTTGCAGCGCGACTGTGGCGTCGAGCGCCAGCAGCGCCACGGTGAAATCGCCGTAAGGGTTGGGCGCGAACAGATTGCCGCCGACGGTGCCCATGTTGCGCACGGCGGGCCCGCCGATCGAACGGGCGGGCGCGTGCAGGAAAGCGAGGTCCCGCTCGCCGAGAATTCTCGCGAAAGTGACGCCGGCACCGAGCGTGATGCGTGGGCCGGACGCATCGATCCGGCTCAGCGCCTGGTCACTGGCGCGAACGATGGTCGATATCGAGACGTCGCCCTCGTTCAATGCCCGCATCACCAGCGTGCCGCCGCCGAGATAGCGCGCGCTGCGGTCCGAGGATATGGCCCCGGCCGCTTCGCTGGCGCTGGCAAAGGTCTTTACGGTCACAGCCATGGTTAGGCGGCCTCCTTCAGATGGCGGCGGATCGCCTCGAATCCCGCCTGGTAGATGTCTTCCGCGACCATGTGGGTGATGCGGTCCCTATCCTCGGGCTTGGTGGTGAAGCGCGATTCCCAATTCCAGAAGGTGCGGTCGCCATCGGTCACCGGGAGCAGTCGGACATGGGCGACGTAATTGAACATCGGGATCGGGGTATCGAGCAGGCAATAGCTGAAGGTCTGTTCGAGGTCGGACAGCGCCAGCAACTGCTCGCGCAGCTCGGAGCCATCCTTGAGCTTGAAGCGCCTGATACAGCCGATCTTGTCGGAGGCCTGAGCGCGTTCGATCGAGGAGGTCGCAACCGCCGGATGCCAGCGGTCGTGGCCGTTGAAATCCCGCAGCAGGTCCCACACCGCATCGGTCGGTGCGCTCAGGATCGTGCTCTTGACGATATGCGGCACGGCTAACCTCCGAACACGCGTTTCAAGGCGTCGAAGCCGCCCTGGAACACGCCGCCGCCGATGTTGCTGACGAGCTCGGTCTCGCGCTCCGGCGCGCAGTCGAATTCGGCGGTCCATTCCACAAAGGTCTGGTCGCCGTCGGTGACGGGCGTCAGCCGCAAGGTCGCGACGTAGTTCTCGACGCCCATCGGCGATTCCAGGATCGAGTAGGTGCAGAACATGTCGTAGTCGGATAGGCCCAGGAGCTTCTCGCGAATGCGGTCGCCGTTGCGCAGGCGGAAATCCCTGACGCAGCCGATCTTGTCGGCGGGTTCGCCACCCTCGATCCGGCTTTCGGCGATGGCCGGATGCCAGTTCGGCAGGCCGTTGAAATCGCGCACCCGCGCCCAGACGCGGTCGTTGCGGGCGTTGACGACGGTGGAGACATAGACGCGGGCCATGGATCAGACCTCAGCTCTTCTTTCTCGGCCCGCGCTCGGCCGGCGGCTCGCCGCCTTCGGCCGCAGGCGGGGAGGCCGGCTTGTCGCCGCCACTCTTGCGCGCGGAATCCCTGATGCCCTGCATGTCGCGCGCCTCGCGGATCAGGCCCGGCATTTTTGCGAGACTGCCGCCCTCGACGCCGATGTCCGACAGGATCGAGTCGATCAGCGGCGCCTGAACGCGGTAGCGCAGCGCCGAATCGATCACCTCGTCGGTGGCGCTGCGGCCGCCATTGCCGTTTCCGTGGCCATTGCCGTTGAGGCCATCGACCTGGAGGATGCGGATGCCCTCGATCTTCTCCATCGGCTTGACGCTCTCGCGTACGATGCCCTCGATGCGGTCGAGCAGTTTTCTGCGGAAGAGGGAGTAGCGCGCCTGGTCGGTGAGAACGTTCTCGGCCTCGTTGAGCAATCGCTGCGCTTCCGCTTCCACGGCCGCGCGCACGCGCTCGGCCTCGGCGGCGATCCGTGTCTCCTCGGCCTGCTTCTCGGCGATGAGAATTTCTACGCCCTTGCGACGCTTGGCAATCTCGTTCTCGCGAGCGGTGATGACCCGCTCGGTGGCTTCTGTGGCGCGCATCCGCGCTTCCTCGGCTGATGCTTTGGCTGCGGATTCCTCCAGCGACTTCGTGTGGATTGCGATCGCCTTCTCCATCAGCACGGTCTCGACCTCCTTCTCGCGATTGATTTCGAGCTTGCGCAGCTCGCGTTCGCGGCCGATCCGGGCTTCGTCGAGGCCGCGGTCGGAGGAGATGCGCGCGCGCTCGACTTCCTCGCGCGCGGCAATCTCGGCTTCCTGCAAGGATTGCACCCGAGCAACCTCGAGCTGCTCGATGGCGCGACGCCGCTCGATCCGGGCGGCTTCCAGCGCCTGCTCGCGCGAGACGTCGGTGGTCTCGACCTCCTTGCGTGCGACGATCTCTGCCTGCCGGACCTGGCGATCGGCGTCGATCCGCTCGGACTTCTTGGTGGACAGCGCGATGACGCGGTCCTCGTCGGCGATCTCGATCGCCTTCTTCTGCTCGATGTTGAGCACCTCGCGCTTCTTGGAGGAATTGATCCGTTCGGCCTCGAGCGCCAGATCCACCGTGATACGCTGGCGCTCGATCGCGTCACGCCGCTTCAGCTCGGCCGCCTCCAAGACGCCGGTCCGTTCGATCTCCAGTGCGCGGGTTTCGCGCTCGGCCTGGATGCGCTCGGCCGCAACCGCCTTCTCCTGGGCGATGCGGGCCGCCTCGATCGCCTCGCGCGAGGCGATATCAGCTTCCTCGACGGCGCGGTTGCGGGCGATCTCAAGCGAGCGCACGCGCTCCTCCTGCGCGATGCGCGTGGCCTCCGTGGCTTCTCGCGCTGCGATGCCGGCGACGTCGAGTGCCTGGTTGCGCTCGATCTCGAGTTGCCGTGTGTTCTGTTCGGCGGCGATGCGCTCTGCCGCGAGCGTCCGCTCGCGGGCGATGCGGGCCGCCTCGACCGCGCGTTGAGCCTCGATCTCGGCCTCCTGGATTGTTCGCACCTGCTGGATCTCCAGCGCGCGGGTGCGCTCGTCCGAGGAGATGCGCTCGACATTGACCGTCATGGTCTGGGCGATGCGGGCCTTTTCGGTGGCTTCGCGCGCGGCAATCTCTGCCTCTTCCACGGCACGCGTGCGCTCGATCTCGCGGCGCCTCGTCTCCTCGTCGTTGGCGATGCGGGCGTCGGTCACGACGCGATCCTGCTGGATCCGCGCCTTCTCGATCGCCTCGCGCGCGGCGATCTCGGCTTCCTCGACCGTGCGCATCCGCTCGATCTCGCGTTGGCGTACCTCGCGCTCCGAAGCGATGCGGGTGGTGTCGATCGAGCGCTGGTTGGCGATCCGGGTCTTCTCGATCTCCTCGCGCGCCAGCAGTTCCTTCTCCTCGATGGTACGGGTGCGCTCGATCTCCTTCTGCCGGGTCTCCCGCTCGGAGGCGATGCGGGCCTCCGCGATCGCCTGATCATTGGCGATGCGCGCGCGCTCGATGGCCTCCCGCGCAGAAATCTGCGCCTGTTCGGCCTCGGTCTCGCGGAGCGCGCGTTCGCGGGCAACCTCGGTGCGCTGAAGGGCGCGGCGCATCTCGATGTCGCGCTCCTGCTCGAGGCGCGCGGTCTCGCTCTCGCGCTCGATCTCGAGCGCCTGCCGCTCGGCTTCCAGATTGCGCGAGCGGATCTTGATCATCGAGTCCTGCTCGATATCGTTGCGCAGCTTTCGCTTGGCCTCGATATCCTCCATCAGGCGGGTCAGGCCTTCGGCGTCGAACCGGTTCGACGGGTTGAAGAACTCCAGGTCGGTCTGATCGAGATCAGTGATCGCGACCGATTCTAGCTCGAGACCATTCTGGGCGAGGGCTTCGGATGCATTGGTCTTGAGGCGTGCGACATAGTCGCCGCGCCGCTCGTGCATTTCCTCCATGGTCATTTCGGAGGCGACCGAGCGGATCGCGGATATGAATTTGCCGGCCAGCAGCGCATGGAGCTGCTCGGGCTCCATGGTGCGGCGGCCGAGCGTCGCCGCCGCGATCGAGACCGCTTCGCGGGTCGGCTGGACCCGGACATAGAAGTCGGCCTCGATGTCGACGCGCATGCGGTCGCGGGTGATCACGGCGTCCTGCTTGGAGCGGACGATGCCCATCGGCAGCACGTTCATGTTGACCGGCGTGTAGTCGTGGATGAACGGCAGCACGAAGGCGCCGCCATCGATGACCACGCGTTCGCCGAGGAAGCCGGTCCGGACGAACGAGGTCTCCTTCGAGGAGCGGTGGTACAGCCAGTTGACGATGTAGACGCCAACCACGATCACGACGATCGCGACGATCAGCCAGAGGATCAATTCACCGACGAGAATCCCCGACATCTTTCCCTCCCTCGTACCTTCGGCGTTACCGCGCGCCGATCGCCTTGAATTGACGCACCTGCTCCGTCAGCGCCCGCTCCACGGGCAGTCGCTCCATCGAGGACGCCCCGTAGAAGCCGTGGCAATGGCGGGTGTTCTTCATGATGAAATCGGCATCGGCGGGATCCGCGATCGGGCCGCCGTGAGCCAGCACCAGAATGTCCGGATTGACACTGAGCGCAGCGGACGCCCAGATGTCGATCTGCGCGGGACAATCCTCGAGCTTCAGTGCGGTCTGCGCGCCGATGGTGCCGCCGGTGGTCAGGCCCATGTGACAAACGATGATGTCGGCGCCGGCGATCGCCATTGCGGCGGCCTCCTTCTCGCTGAACACGTAGGGCGTGGTCAGCATGTCCTTGTCGTGCGCCTTGGCGATCATGTCGATCTCCAGCGCATAGGACATGCCGGTCTCTTCGAGATTGGCGCGGAAGACGCCGTCGATCAGGCCGACGGTCGGAAAGTTCTGCACGCCGGCAAACCCGAGCGCCTTCAACTGGTCGAGAAACACGTCCATGTCGCGGAATGGATCGGTGCCGTTGACGCCCGCCAGCACCGGCGTCCTGGTGACCACGGGCAGCACTTCGTTCGCCATTTCGACGACGATGGCGTTGGCATCGCCGTAAGCCATCAGACCCGCGAGCGAGCCGCGGCCGGCCATCCGATAGCGGCCCGAATTGTAGATGACGATGAGATCAACGCCGCCGGCTTCCTCGCACTTGGCTGATAGACCGGTGCCGGCGCCGCCGCCGACTATCGGCTCACCGCGCCTTGCCATGTCGCGAAAGGTCTTCAGGAGCGCTGCGCGTTCAAACCTCGCCATCGGTCACCTCGCTACTCTTCGGCGCACCTTGGTACGGCCGAACAGGGTTCGGAACGCACTGACAATGGCGGCGGCGAACTCGGGATCGTTGATGTTCTTGGGCACGCGGATGAGCTGGCGGTTGCCGGTCTGCCGCACCGTGCGCTCCAGCGTGCGAAATAGCGCGGTGTCGGCGTCTGGATCCCAGAACGGCTGGCCCCGCGCATCGAGGGCGGACACGCCGCCCTCGGGCAGGAAAAAGCGTACAGGGCCATCCATCTGATTGAGCCGCTCAGCGATCCAGCGGCCCATGCGCTCGTTCTCTTCGGCCGTTGTCCGCATCAGCGTCACTTGCGGATTGTGGACGTGAAACTTGCGGCCGCGGTAGCGTTCGGGAATAGTCTCGGGCGCGCCAAAATTGACCATGTCGAGCGCGCCGACCGAGCCGACATAGGGAACGCGGCTGCGGATGATCGCGCCGAAGCGATCTTCGGTCGCAGGAAACACGCCGCCCATGAGCAGATCGCAGATCTCGGTCGTCGTGAGGTCGATGATTCCGGCGAGCTGGCCGGACTCGACGAGCTTCTCCATCGAGCGTCCGCCGACGCCGGTGGCATGGAACACCAGGCATTCGAAATCATCACGCAACTCGGCCGCGATCTTCTGAACGGCCGGCGTGGTGACGCCGAACATGGTAATACCGACCGCTGGCAGGCCGCCGGCCTCGCGCGCCGCTGCGGCGCGGGCATCGAGCCGCGCCTTGACCATGCCGGCGAGCGCGTTGGCGCCGTTGGCCAGCACCGCCCGCGAGATCGAGTTCAGCCCCTGCACGTCGGTGACCGAGTACATCATCGTGATGTCGGCGGGACCGACATAGGGCCCGACATCGCCCGAGGCGACGGAGGAGATGATCAGCTTGGGTACGCCGACGGGTAGCGTGCGCATCCCCGGGGCGACCAGAGACGCTGCGCCCGAGCCGCCGGCCGAGATCACTCCGACGACATTGCCCTGGCGCCGCAGCCAGTTGGCGAAGGCATCGGCCATCGCGGTCACGGCGGCGCCACGATCGGCGCCGAACACCGCTGCGCCGCCACGGCTGTGGTTCAGGGCGATCTCCTGCGCGGAGACATCGCACGACGAATGCTTGCCACTCGTGGAAACATCGACTAGCCGCGTGCGCAGGCCGCTTTCTGCGATGATGTCGCGGATGAAGCGCAGCTCAACGCCCTTGGTGTCGAGCGTGCCGACGACCAACGCCACAGGCGGGCCGGCGGCCTGCGTCGTCACCGGCTCGCGCTTGCGCCGCGTCGTCTCTTCGAGCCGGGTGACTTGCGTCGAGACCGTTCGCGCAGCAGCTTCGATGCGGGCGATCGGTACCGGTTGCGACCATCGGGTCGGGAGCGTCGGGTTGGAGATGTAGATGCGGATCGGTCCCTCGCGGCGTGGCGCCGGCGCCGGCCTGGCTTCGACACCGGGCGCGGCGACGTCGATATCCGGCTCGAGCTCGGCGTGAAGCCCGACGCCGAGCAGGCGCTGCTGGAGCTCGCGGTCGGCGGCGAGGCGGGCGGAGTCGATGATGCGGTTGATGCGGCCGTTGACCATGATCGCGACGTTGCGCGAGATCGCGGTGGCGACGCCGATATTCTGCTCGATCACGAGCACGGACATGTCGCCGTCCTCACCGAGCCGCAGCAGCATCTCCTCGACCTGCGCCACGATGACGGGCGCGAGCCCTTCGGTCGGCTCGTCCATGATCAGGAGATGCGGATTGGTGAGTAGCGCGCGAGAGATGGCGAGCATCTGCTGCTCGCCGCCGGAGAGCTGGCCGCCGCCGTGATCCTTGCGCTCGGCGAGTCGCGGGAAGGTCTCGTAGATGCGATCGACAGTCCAGGCGCCGGGCCGCAGGCCGCCGGCCAGCCGCAAATGCTCGTCGACGCTGAGCGAGCGCCAGAGCCGGCGTCCTTGCGGCACATAGCCGACGCCGAGCCGGGCGATCTGGGCCGGAGGCCGCCGCGTGATGTCGTCGCCACGAACGCGGATCGAGCCGCCGCTCACGCCTACCAGACCCATGATCGCCTTGCACAGCGTGGTCTTGCCCATGCCGTTGCGGCCGACGACGGAGAACACACCGTTCTCCAGTGTGAGATCGACGCCTTGCAGGGCGTGCGAGTGGCCATAGTAGACATCGAGGCCGCGGACCTCGAGCGCGGCCTTGCTGCGGCGGACCTCATTCATGACCGCCTCCGAGGTAGAGCTCCTGCACCTCGGGATCGGACTGGATCTCCTGCGGCAGGCCTTCCTTGAAGATGCGGCCGTTGTGCATCATCGTGACGCTCTCGACGACGCGTAAAGCGACATCCATGTCGTGCTCGATGATGATGTAGCCGATATGCGCGGGCAGCGAGGTCAGGATCTCGATCAGCTCGGCCCGTTCGGTCGGCGACAAGCCGGCGGCCGGTTCGTCGAACAGGACAAAGCGCGGGGCGCCCGCGAGCGCGAGCGCGATCTCGAGCTGGCGCTGCTGGCCATGCGCGAGCTCGGCCACGCGCTGGTCCTTCACGGCCGAAAGATGCACGGCCTGGACGAGATTGTCCGCCGCATGCATCAGGGCGTCGTTCTGTCCCGGACGCAGAAACGAGAAGCGTCCGCGCGAGACGCCGCGGCAGGCGAGATAGACGTTGTCCTGCACGGTGAGGCCGGGGAACAGCGCCGAGATCTGATAGGTCCGCCGCAATCCGCGCCGGATGCGTTCATAAGGCGGGAAGTGCGTGACGTCCTCGCCGAAGAAGCGGATGGTGCCGGAGGAGGGCGGGAAGTCGCCGGTGATGCAATTGAACAGCGTGGTCTTGCCGGCGCCGTTCGAACCGAGCACCGCGCGCCGCTCACCCGGACGCACCGTGATGGTGACGTCGGTCAGCGCCGCCAGCGCGCCGAACAGGCGCGTCACGCCGCGGAGCTCCAGCGCAGCGCCGGCGCCCACGGCGGAGAGGCGTTGAGCGACGCTATCCATCACGGCGCCCTCCGCCGGAACGGTCCGCGCCGCGGCGCTGACGCTGGCGCCATCGCTGCCATAGGCCGATGACGCCGTCCGAGGACCAGAACACGATGGCGAGGAAGCCGAGCCCGATCAGCAGGCGGAAGCGGTTGCCATCGAGGCCAAGCCTGACCAGGAAGTCGAGCGCGAAGGTGCGCAGTAGCACGAAGATCAGCGCGCCGATGAAGGGACCGATCGGGCGCGTGATGCCGCCGACAACGGCGATGATCAGCACGTCGATGCAGGCTCCGACGCTGACCGACCCCGGCGAGATCTGACGGTAGTTCCAGACCTGGAGCACGCCGGCCAGCGCGGCCACGAACGAGGCGAACGCATAGGCGGCGACGCGGTGCGCATTGACGTTGAAGCCGAGCGCAGCCATGCGCCTGGGATTGTCACGCACGCCCTGGAGGGCAAGACCGAAGGGCGCGCGTGAGAGATATTCGACTGCGAAATAGCAGAGCGCGGCGACCGCGAGCACGACGTAGTAGAAGGGAATGTCGGCGCGCCAGTTCACGCCCCAGAAGTGCGGCGTGGCCACGGTGTTGATACCGGTATGGCCGTTGAAGATCGCCCAGTTCTGGTTGGTGAAATAGTAGAAGGCCGCGCCGATCGCGAGCGTGATCATGATGGTGTAGATGCCTTCGGTGCGGACCGCGAGCGCGCCGCCGAGCGTGCCGAAAGCGGTCGCCAGCGTCAGCGCCATCGGCACCGCGAGCCACCACGGCCAGCCCAGGCTGATATTGGCATTGCCGCTGACGCCGAACACGGCGACCATATAGGCCGCGAACCCCGCGATGGTAAGCTGCATCAGGCTGACCATGCCGCCATAGCCGGCGAGGAACATCAGGCTCAGCGCCATGGTGCCGAGGATCAAGGTGGAGGCGAAGATCTCGATCAGAAAGAAGCCGTTGGCGATCAGCGGCATGATCAGGAGAATGACCGCGACGATCCAGGCGGCGGGATTGTTGACCTCCGGCCACGTCCGTGCCGGGCGCTGCGCCATTGTGGCGGGGCGTACGGCAAGCCGTGCATCGTGGGCGAGCGACATCTCAGCGCCTCGCCAATAGGCCTTGCGGCCGGATGGCCAGCACCAGCACCATGATCAGGAAGGTCACGACGATGGCGTAGGTCGGGATGTAGACCGAGCCGAGCTGTTCGGCGAGGCCGATGATCAGTGCGCCGAGTGCGGCGCCGGGGATCGAACCCATGCCGCCGACGATCACGACGACGAGGGACGCCAGCAGGAAGCGGATGTCCTCGCCGGGCGACAATGACTGGAACGTGCCGCCGACCACGCCGGCGGTGCCGGCAAGTCCCGCGCCAAAGGCGAACACCAGCACGAAGACGAGCTGGATGCGCACTCCGGTCGCAGCAAGGATATCGCGATCATCGACGCCGGCACGAATGATCATGCCGATCCGGGTGCGGTTGAGCGCGAGCCACATCGCCACGCCGATGATCACGGAAGCGGCGAAGATCACGAGCCGCACCAGCGGATATCTGAGATAGACCGGCTCGCCTGAGGATTTGATCGCCGTGATCAGCGGCAGCTCCACCGGGCCGATCAGCCAATTCGGCGTCTGGATCTGGTAAAAGTCGCCGCCGCAGGCCCACAGCATGAGGTCGGCGAATACGATCGAAAGCCCGATCGTCACCATGGTCTGCCTGAGATCCTGTCCCTCCATCCGGCGGAACACGATCAACTGGAGCAGGACGCCGACCAGGGCGGTCAGGATGAAAGCGACGATGAAGCTGAGGATCCAGGAGCCGGTCGAGGCGCTGATGGCGTAGCCGACATAACCGCCGAACAGATAGAGCGAGCCATGCGCGAGGTTGACGTTGCGCATCAGGCCGAAGATCAGCGTGAAGCCGCTGGCGACGAGGAAGTAGAGCCCTCCGAGCGTGATGCCGTTGAAGACGGCATTGAGGAAGACGCGCTTGCGGCCGATCGCCTCTTCGAGGCCCGGCGGCCAGACCGCGAAGACCAGCCAAAGCACGACGGCAATGGCAATGATCACGATCAGCGCCCAGACGGGATGGCGTTCGACAAAGCGGCTCATGGTCTCGCCCCGCTTGCGGCAGGGCAATCGCATATGGGAAGCGATTCCCTGCGGCCCATCCTTCGAGACGCCCGCTTTGGCGGGCTCCTCAGGATGAGCGCGGAGTGTGCGGCAGCAGGTTCAACGGGCCGGATGCCAATTAGCCTCGTCCTGAGGAGACCGCGGAGCGGGCGTCTCGAAGGACGAGGCGCTTGCTCAGACCACTCCAAGAGATCATATGCGATAACCCTGCCGCTTCCGGGGAGCGGTCGCGTCCAACGGGTCGCGCCAAAGGCGCGCTCGATGACGGGCTTCGGCGCGGGTGCACCCCAACCCTCTCCCCGCAAGTGGGACGAGGCGGCGTGCAAGCCGTTATCGGCTGCGAGCCCTGCCATGGGCGAACATCCTCCCTGGACTCGCAATTCTCTAGCGAGATCGCGTTGCCCACATCCTAGCCGGGCTGCGAGGAGGACGTTTGATCGTGAGTATCTTTTCGCGCAGCGGCTAGGTGCGCAAAACTTTGGCCGCGCGACGATAATCGGTCGGGGCCATCCCGACATTGGCGGCGAAGAAGCGGGTGAAGCCGCTTTGCGAGGAGAAGCCGAGATCGAAGCCGATATCGGCGATCGGCGCCTCGCTCGCCACCAGCGCTTCGAGCGCCTGTTCCATGATCAGCGTGTTGAGATAGAGATTCGGCGTGACGCCGGTCTGGACGCGGAACAGCCGGTAGAAATGCGGTCGAGACAAACCGGATTCCCGCGCGATCCTATCGAGCTCCATCTCGGCCCCGGGGCTCTCCGACATCAGCCTGATGCATTTGCGCACACGGAAGTCGGTCACGGCACCATTGGCGCGCGGATCGCGCGCGATCTCGGCCTGTTGCCAGCTTTCATCGTAGCAGATGTCGATCAGCCGCCTCAGCTCGGAATCGAGGCTGGAAAGCGATGGTGCGCCGCACACGAGCGCGGCGGTCCGCCTGATGTGCTTGTCGAGCGCAGGCGTGCGCCTGAATTGGGTGCGGCCGAAACGCAACCGGTCGGAGCCGGATGCGTCCGGCGCAAACCATTCGGCGTTGACGTAAAGCACGAAGAAGATCGCGCCGCCGTCGACATCGGCCGGCAGGAAGTTGTGCGGCTCCCACGGATTGACGGCAACGACCGAGGATTCGGTGAGATCATAATGCCCGTTGGAGACATCGATGCATGCCGGCATGCCGCCGACATGGAAGATCAGATGACCTTCACGATGGGCGTGGATATTGAAAGGGCGGTTCAACTGATAAACCGTCGCCCGGCCGAACCGGCCGTGGAAGACGGCGAGCGCGCGGCTCATGCCTTCCCCTCCCGAATGTTCTTGTCTTTTCGGCCAGCGTTCAACAACCCCGGCGAGATTGCAAGAGCGGAGAGCGACCGCGTCAGCAAGTCGCTCTCCGCCAGCGCGGTGCAGGCGTGATGCGTCAGTACTTCTTACATTCCGGTACTGTGCGGCTCGGCAGCCCGATCTTCGAGAACACGGCCGGATCATAGCCGAGCGTCTGGTTCACGTTCGGGATCACCTTCACGACCTTGCTGAACAGCGCGCCCTTGCCGTCGTCGACGACTTCGGTGACGAAGTTGGTGCCGATCGCCTGGCGATTGGAGTCGAGCTTGATCTTGCCGTTCGGCGCGTCGAGCTCGATCTTCGCCAGTGCTTCCTTGAACTTCGCCTGGTTGTTGGAGAGGTCGCCATTGACTTGGCGCAGCGCAAGGATCAGCGCCATGGTTGAATCATAATAGTTGGTCGCGAGCAGCGACGGGCTCGGGAAGCGCTTGTTGGGCGGGAAGGCGTCCTGATAGGCCTTCACGAACTTCTGCCAGCCCGGATCCTCCCAGGTATCGGCTTGGCCGCTCGCCGCAATGGTGCCGATCAGCGCGTTCTTGGCGTTGCCCTTCGACGACAGGATGGTCTGGTCGATCATGATGGAACCGCCCATCAGGTGCGCCTTGCCGCCGGCCTGCTGATACTGGTTGAGAAAGTTGACGGCATCCGCGCCGCCGAGCCCGAGATAGATGGCGTCGACGTCGTCGGGCAGGGCGGCGATGACCGAGGCGAAATCCTTCGTTCCGAGCGGCACCCATTGCCGGTTGGTGACCTGTCCGCCGGCACCGCAGAACTCGAGCACAAGGCCGAACACCTGGGTGTAGATGAAGGAGTAATCCTCGCCGACGGTCGCGATCTTGCGATACTTCTTTTCGTCATAGGCGTATTTGCCGAGGCCGACTTGCCACTGTGCGCCGTCCATGTTGTACCGGAAGAAGTTCGGGGCCGGATCGACATAAGTCGTTTCCTGGGCGCCGGAGGCCGCATTGATGAAGGTCAGCTCGGGATGAGTTTTTGCAAAATTCTTTACCGCGATGCCCTCGTCGCCAGAGAGCGGTGAGAGCAGGATCTGCACCTTGTCCTGTTCGATCAGCTTGCGCACCGCGCGCACGGCGGAGTCGGGCGTTGCGTCGGTCGAGGCGACGATGAATTCGAGTTCCTTGTCGCCGACCTTCTTGCCGAGCACGTTGAGGGCCGTCTGGTGGCCGCGCATGCCGTCCTCGCCGAGCACCGTGTAGGTGCCTTCGAGCGTCGCAGTCACGCCCACCTTGATCTTCTCCTGAGCGATCGCGGCGCCTGAAAGAAACAGGCTGCTCAGCGCCAGCAGTCCCACACTGCATTTCGACATTGTGCTCCTCCCTGTACCGTCGATTTGTCGCCGTGCCAACCGGCGCGGCGCCCGCAGCTCGAAAGGCTGGCGGATTTGACGGGAAGGCTAGCCGAAGTCGCATGCGGTGCATGCGCGGGCGCCTCGTTCCGCTTGACGGGCAGTCTCATTTTGGATGTTGCGGCGCAAATGGTTTCGCGGTGCAGCACGTGGCGGGTGACTTCGCGCGCGCCTGTTGAGATAGTGGCGCCCGCCGCTTTTCGATCTCGACCGCAGGATCTGCAACATGACGACTGACAGCTTCACCATCCGCGCGATCGAGGCGTTCTGCTATCGCTATCCGCTGGCAACGCCGGTGGTGACGTCGTTCGGCAAGATGCTCGACCGTCCCGCCGTCTTCGTTCGCGCTGTCGACGAGGACGGCGTCGAGGGATGGGGCGAAGCCTGGTGCAACTTTCCGGCTCCAGGCGCGGAGCATCGCGCCCGGCTCGTCAACGAGGTGCTCGCCCCCGGCCTCGTCGGACGCAAATTCGAGGGTCCTGCCCAGGCCTTCGAGCCGCTGACCAAAAGCACCGAAGTTCTGGCGCTTCAATGCGGTGAACCTGGTCCGTTCGCGCAGGCGATTGCGGGCATCGATCTCGCGCTGTGGGATCTCTCCGCGCGCCGCCAGCGCCTGCCGTTGTGGCGGCTGCTCGGCGGTCAGTCGCGCAAGATCAAGGTCTATGCCAGCGGCATCAATCCCGGCGGTGCGGCGCAGACGGCGGAGGCCGCGCTCGAGCGCGGCCATCGCGCGCTGAAGCTGAAGGTCGGGTTCGGCGCCGAGACCGACCTCGCCAATTTGGCGGCGCTGCGCCGGATCGTCGGCCCCGGTATGCTTGCTACCGATGCCAATCAGGGCTGGTCAGTCACGCAGGCGATGGAGATGCTGCCGCGGCTGGCCCAGTTCGATCTGCGCTGGTTGGAAGAGCCGATCCGCGCCGATCGGCCGCGCGAGGAATGGCGCAGGCTGCACGCCGCAGCGAAGATGCCGATTGCCGCCGGCGAAAACATTTCGAGCGCCGAGGGTTTCAGGGAAGTTCTGGCCGAAGAGGTGCTCGGCGTGGTTCAGCCCGATATTGCGAAATGGGGCGGGCTGAGTGTCTGCGCTCCACTGGCTCGCGACATTCTGAAGGCGGGCAAGACGTTTTGCCCGCACTATCTAGGCGGAGGTCTTGGCTTGCTTGCATCCGCGCACCTGCTCGCCGGTATCGGAGGCAATGGCTGGCTGGAAGTCGACGCGAACGACAATCCCTTGCGCGATCTGTTTTGCGGCCCGGTCCTCAACGTGAGGGAAGGCACGATTGAATTGGACGAAGAGCCGGGCCTCGGAGTAGCGCCTGATCTGGCATCTATCGAGCGTCATCGCACCATTTAGATCAGAGATTCGTCGGCTTCCGACCAACCCGCGCGTCGGGTGGCGATGTCATCGCCCGCTGGCGGTCGCCGAAATGGCGCGCGCGTGCGCGATCAGCGCTCTCGCCGTCGGACCTTTCAGGTGATCATCGAGAATGCCGACGGGTGCACCCCGCGAGCGAGGACGCCTGCCTTGTTCTGCTTCAAAGACCTGGCTGTGACCGAAGGCCTCGGGCTCTATCGGGAGAGGCCTATGGCGACAATGCCGGTCATCGGCCGGCGGCCTGACATCACGTTGCCCGTTTCGGATGTCGCGGAGTCCGCCAAGAGCCTGGACACCCACAAGGATCCCTCGAAACAGCCGGTCGTCTTCTAAAAGCCGCCGCCTCGGTAATGGGCCCGGGAGCGGCGGTGGAATACATTCCTGCATGTGTGTGCCGCTTCACATTTTGTACGTGAAACGATGCTACCATTGACTTGAAAGTCCCTTTTATTTTTTGGCCCAACGTCAGCGTTTTTTTGCAATTGCCTTCTTCCAGGGGCGCGTAATGAGTAGTCGTGATCGGGTCTGCGACCGTATGGTCATTCTGCACCAACGTGTCTGGTCGCTCAATTCTCAACTTGCAGAGCTTCGAAACCTTAGCACCCGGGTGCAAAAGGCGTTGGAAAGAAGCAACGGCAAACGTTCAAGAGTCCCATGTGTCGGGGCAGTGCGGCGTCGAGCTCGGAGATAAGTGCGCGTTGAGAGCCATTAGCCATGGCTCGGCCATGTGACAGCAACCCGCCGAAGGGAGGCTCTCTGCCAGAGGTCTGCTCTGGGCCAAAAGCGTCGTTCTCGTTGCCTGCTGGTCAGTTCAGGTCTGCGCCGATTGGCGCAGATTTGGAGCCCGGCCATGGGCATTCGCGGGGGGTGATCCTTGGGGTGGTCCAATCGCGTACCGCTCTATTTCCATGTGTGCTATCTGTTGGGTAGCAAAATGGTAGCAGGAAGAGCGGATCATGACTGACGATCAGGTCAACCTTGTCGTTCAGCACCTTTGCGAGCATTTGCACTTGGCACTCCGATTAAAGGGCAGCGAGGCGCATCCACCAAACGCCAAGGATATTGGATTCGATCCTGCCTCCGTAAGAACCGTGTTCCTAACCGGGTTGCGTTCGGCGGGGGTCACGATCCATGACGATGCGGCCGGGACGAGCGAAGAGCCGCCGTGGTCCTAAAGGCAAAACGGGGGACACCCTAGACAGCCGACGCTTGGACGAGCATCGAGTTAGGCAGCGTCGGGCCGGACGCTGCCGTCGTGAACTTACGAAACACTCTTCGGCAGCTCCCGTTGCGCCTGGCCGACTACGGGCCGGGTCGATGGCGGCGCTGATTGAAGCGTGCCGCTTTTCAATGGTCCGCATTGACATCGTCGCGCCGCATCCGCTTGCAAGGCTGCGTCTGGACGATTGCCGCATTCCGATCAACCGTCGCCTGGGAGCGCGGAGCGTAGAGGGCGGCATACCCAACCTTCTCCGTGATATCGTCGAGGCTGAGCCGAGTTGCGGCATCATTCGATTTGAGTGATGGGGCGATCACTGGGCTGGCCGAACCCACCGTTGCGGCTCGATCCGGTGCAGGTCAAGGGCGCGGAAATTTGGATCGAGGCGCAGAGGCGACATCCGCGTCGATGATGACATCATGCCCCTGTTTTGCCCGACGTGTCAAAAGCATCTGCGACATGGACTTTTTTCTCAGGAAATTGTCCTTTGGAAACAAGGGCCTTCTACTGTGCATGGGGTTGTTTTCGCATTTATTGGTTCAGTGCTCGGCGGGCAGCGTCGACCAGAACGCCGTAAGGCCTCGAGAATGGGAGGCTGCTTGGCCCCATGCCATGCTTGATTGCCGATCTCGGGGATCATGCCGCCAAGAATGTTGAACATGGTCCTGAGATGGGTGTCTCAGAGACGTACCCCGGTTGTGGCAAACGCTTGCGCGACTGGCTCCTGGATTCGATTCAAGATCACCATCCCCACAATCGCGATCAACGTTGCAGCGACGCAGCCAAGAAGAAAAGCCTTCATCCGCAGCCTCCCTCGATCGAAACGTCAAGCTGTTATACGACACCGCTTGGCGCGAGCAAACTCGTTGATCGTATCAAGGCAGAAGCCGCCTACGGGCTCTTGAACATCGCATCGACGGAAAGTGCATCACCCATCAAGCCGAGGGACTGAAGTGCGGCGCCATTCCTGTCGATTTCCAATATTGCAAGAAGAAGCGCAAGCACGACGGCAACGAGGATCAGGAATGGCGAGGCGTCTCGGGAATCGGGATCTTGCGATCCATCAAACGCGCGCAAAGCGCGCAGTCGCGCCAGCATCTGCAGAAATGGCCGCGTTCGCCCCTGCATGCCGTCATCCTTGACGTGGCCAGTCGGAGATTAGTCTCCGGATCACCGGCATTCAAGCGGGATGCGCAAAGCCAGCCCGTTGCGACGCACACGCCGGAACGGAATGCAGTGTCGCCCCGTTTAGTACGGGCATTCGGAGGATCCAACGTGAAATTTCTGATGACGATTTTGTGCTTTGCAGCACTCTGCCTGTTCGAGCGCGCCTCCGCCGAACCCCCACAAACCAATTCGTCTGCGGCGCCAACCCGGCCCGAGGAGAAGGGCCAACCACAACCGCAAGGCTGGACGGGTCCAATCAATACGGGTTCGGGTGGTGCGCCCGCCGAAAGTCCCCAAGGTCAGAGTCCGCCTGGAATGCAGGCCGCGCCTGAAGGATCGTCCAAGAGGACGACGGCACCAGCCAAGTAAATGGGTTCGGATTTTCATCTCCGTGGGCTTCTGGCAATCTTGAGGCCGTGAACGTGACCAGAGCCGGTGACGGATGATGAGGTTACCTTTCTGCACGGGCGGCGCCGCAGCCCTGTGGGCCATCTTCGCGCTATCATCCGCGCACGCCGACATGGTGGGACATGGCGGCCCCGTACGGGCGCTTGCCATTTCCCCCGATGGCGAGGCCCTCTTGTCCGGCAGCTTCGACACAGCAGCCATCCGCTGGTCCCTGAAGACCGAAACGGCACAGCAAGTGCTGCGGTATCATGCTGACGCCGTCAATGCCGTCGCCTTTCTGAAGGACGGCCGCATGATCACAGCGGGTGCCGATGCGCGAATTGCAGTGTGGATGCCTGGCCGGCAGCAGCCGGATCGGGTGTTTGAGGGACATCGAGGTCCAATCGTGGCGCTTGCGGCGTCCCCTGATGGGGCGCTTCTCGCATCGGCTTCATGGGATCGGACGGTGCGGCTCTGGTCGCTGTCGGACGGCGCGTCGCGCGTGCTCGAAGGTCATTCACAGAACGTCAACGGTGTCGCTTTCACGCCGGACGGCAAGTCGCTTCTCAGCGTCGGCTATGATCTCACCTTGCGCATCTGGCATTTGCCGGACGGCCAACCTGAAGTCTTGACGTTGCCGGCGCCGCTCAACGTCGTTGCTGCGGCGCCGGATGGTGAAATCGTCACGGGCGCGGTCGACGGCACGCTGCGGATACTGACCACAGACGGCAAGCCGAGCGGCGAGGTCGCGGCCGGTCCCACGGCGGTGGCGGCCTTGACGATATCGGAAGACGGCACGTTGATTGCTGCGGCCGGCATCGGCGGCACGGTGGCGATCATAGATCGCAAGTCGCGCAGCCTGCTACGAACGCTGGTCGTGTCCGGCTTGCCGGTATGGTCGGTCGCCTTCCTTCCGGATCGAGAAACACTGATGACGGGTGGCGCGGACGGCAAGATCAGGCGCTGGAATGCCCGCACCGGCGATCCCATTGGTTCGAACCTCTTGGGAACGCCGGCCGATCCTCTCGCCGCCTATGCGGGCGATCGGGGCGCCGATGTATTTCGGGCGTGTGTGGCCTGTCACACCCTGTCGGACAAGGATGTTCAGCGTGCGGGGCCGACGCTTGCCCGACTATACGGTCGCAAGATCGCTTCGCTGCCGGGCTATCGCTTCTCCGACGCGCTGAAGAGCATGGACATCGTCTGGACGCCGGAGACGGTCGCACGACTGTTCGAGGTTGGACCGAATGCCTACACCCCCGGCACCAAAATGCCGGAGCAGCGCATCGGCGCGGCCGAGGACCGCCGTGCGTTGACGGACTTCTTGGGCCGCGCAACGTCGCAATGATTGCCCCTTCCGACCCTGCGAAGATGTTCGCTCGTCTAATCCTTACCATCGCGCTGGCGTAGATAGTCATCCGTCGTTCGCGGCGGCGTTCGTTCCGGAACGCCCTTGAACGGGTCGAATTGCTGTTCGCTCATGACGATGACGCGGCAGTCTGCGCACATCCTAAGTGCTGCGACCCGCTTGTCGCCGGCCGGATACATCCAGTGCCGGCCCTCGAGCTTGGCTGCGATGCGGTCGATCGTGCTCTTGACGCCGAAGGCGGTACCGCAGCGGACGCAGAGTGCGGGCTCCTCTTCCTTGATAATCACGGCGGAGGCGCGTGCCGCGCGGAAATCGATCTGCGGCTTGAGGCTGATGACTTTCTCCGGACAGGTGCTCTGGCACAGGCCGCATTGCACGCAGGCGTCCTCGACGAACTTCAGCACTGGCCGCTCAGGATCGTCGCGAAGCGCGCCGGTCGGGCAGGCCGAGACGCAAGACAGGCATAGGGTACAGCCGCTGGTATCGACGCTGATTGCGCCGATCGGCGCACCCTTGGGCAGGGCGATCACGTCGACCGGCGTCGGCGCCACGCGATGCAACTCGCTCAGGGCGAACCGCAAAAGGTCGCGCCGCTTGCCGACGGTTTTGAAGGTCGCGGGCGTCGCGACGGCCGCCAGTGTGCCGATAGCAGCCAAATGCCCGCCGAGCGCGTCGGGATCATCCGTTTCGATGGTGGCGAGGCGGTGGCCCTCAAAGCCGAGGCCGCCAAGGATCGCTTCAGCCATGCCGATCGTCTGTGACAGTCCGGTGAGATCGTGGCGTGGTCTTGCGCGGAGCAGGAATCGTATGGCCGATACGCCATAGGCAAAGGCACCGACGATCGCCTCCAGCCCGAGTTGCGTGAGTTCGTTGATGGCAAAGGGGAGCACGTTTGCCGGCAGGCCATCGCCATGCCGCGCCAGGGCATCGATCAATGGCGTGCCGTGCGGGCTGTCATGAAAGAGTAGCACCGCATTCGTGCCACCGGCCTTGTGGTAAGCCAGCAGCATGGCACGAATTCTTTGAAGCTGCGTATCAGCGGGCGGGAGCGTATAAGATGCCGCGCCGGTCGGGCAGGCGGCGGCGCATTGGCCGCAGCCCGCGCAGATGTTCGGGTCAATTGCGACATGATCGCCGACGGGCGTGATCGCTCCAGTGGGGCAGAGATCGAGGCACCGCCGGCACCCCGTGCGCTTCGAACGCGAATGGGCGCAAAGAGCGGGCGTGACGTCGACATATTTCGGCTTGTCGAAGCTGCCGACGAGGTCTCGCGCGGTCAGCACGGCGCGAAGCACGGCGGCGGGATCGCTCGGATCGGCGCGCAGATAGCCGTCGCGTAACGCGTGGGCAGGAAACAATGGCATCCCACCGGAAATGTCGAGCACGATATCGCAGCGCGAGGTCACCCCACTTCGCGGTGCGTCCAGCACGAAGCGATCGCGCGAAGAAGGGCGGGGGCGCGCGTAATCGTCGATCGCAAGCTCGAACGCTCCGAAATGTCCCTTTGCGGAGCGGATCGTGCCCTTCACGATCGGGAAGACCGTTGCAGCGGGCGGCACGATCTCGTCGAGCTGCTTCAGCATCACCGTCACGTCGAGGTGATCGGCAAGCAGGCGGCCGGCTTCAATCGCGGCCTCATCGCGCCCGTAGGTCAGGACCACGCCCTCGCTCGACAAAGTGACGAGCGGATAGTCCGGCGCTGGGATGGAGGCGGAAGCGAGCAGGGCAGCCATTTTCGCGCCGGCGCGCGCGCCATCTCGCGACCAGCCGGCCGTTTCGCGGATGTTGACGAAGCTGATCGCATCAGGCCGCTCGCCGGCCTCCTCAGTGAACTGCGCGGCCTGCTGCGTGCAGGCGACCGTCAATGCGCCGCCAGCGGCCGCTGCGCTGCGGAAGTGATCGAGCTCGGCGCCGCAGAGATGATGAAAGCTTTTGATTTCGCAGTTGGGACATCCGCGCTGAATCGCGGCCGCGTCGAGACGCATCGTGTCTTCGCACGAGCAGATCAGGACGGTCTTGGATGGCTGCTCCAGGTTAACCCCTCCGCCAATCCGGCACCGACGACGGACTCGCGCCGGCCCTTCGCCTCGTATAGAACTTATCCATCGGGAAGAAAAGGAAAGCGGAGGACGGCCTGCCGTCGATCCCAGTCAGCCACGTTTCCCTGGTGGAACCGATCCACCTGCCGCCGCCGTTCACATTGGTGCGGCTGCGCGAGAGTGGCGACGCTTTTGCCCACGCATGCCGCATTGCACCGGAGAGCGGCGCCGGAACGCTCGTCTATGTCGGCCGCTTTGATCTGGCGGAGTTCGCCGTGGTGCTGGAGCCAGCCGAGCCCTTACGTACGGCGCGGCGCGCGTTCTACGCCGGCATGGTCGCCCTCACCGATGCCTTGCGTGCCTACGCACCGCCGAGCAAGCCGATCACGATCGTTTGGCCCGACGCCGTCAGGATCGATGGGGGGCTGGTGGGCGGTGGGCGGATGGGATGGCCTCCTGAGGCTGACGAGGACGCGTCGCCACCATGGATGGTTTTCGGCGCGATGATCCGGACGGTTGCCATGAACGAGGACGAGCGGGGTGTTCACCCGCTCGCTTCGGCGCTCGAACAGGAAGGCTTTGGCGAGGCTGGTGCGGTGCAGATCACGGAGAGCTTTGCTCGGCACCTGATGCTGGCATTCGATGATTGGCAGGCGGGCGGTTTTGAGGGCGTGGCGCGAGAATATCTTTCCCGCATGCCCCGCGAACGGCAGACCGTTCTGCGCATCGACGATCGCGGCCATCTTCTCACGCGCCGGGTTGGGGCGGGCGAGATTGAACGTGGCGACCTCGTGCGGGCGCTGGCGACGCCTTCGTGGCTCGATCCGGCGCTCGGAGGGCCGCGGCTGTGAAGCTCCTGCGTACCATCGCGCTCGATCCCTCCGACACCTTCGTGTTCGATGTGGCGGCGGAGCCGGGTGAATGGGCCGTCTCCGGTGCTTTCCGCTTCTGGGATTGCGACGGTGCGAAGCTCGAGGGCAAGGCGCGCGCGGCGTTTCGCGGCGGGTTCCTCGGGGTGCAATCCTGGGGCTGGTCGACGCTGGCGCAGATCGTTCCGGCGACCGAGGACGATTACCGCAGCCTGATCGATCTCCTTGCAAGGCAACTCATCGATCGTTTCGGTGCGCCGGACATGGCCACAGCAATGACGGCCGCGGAAGAAGAGGTGGCGTTCTCGCAATCGCTGTGCAGTCATCCGATCAGCTCCCTTATTGCGGTGCACCGGACTTCAATTTACGGCGAAGTCCGCGAGTCCTTCCGCCGACTGAAGCTCCGCGTAGGGCAGGGGCACAGCAAGGCGTTCTCGTTCATGGAAGTGGAGGACGACGTCCAGCCTGACGGCGACGTCAGGCTTGCGGATCTGGGCCGGGAGCCGACCGTCAGATGAACGATTTCTGGATCGCCTGCGGCCATCATCTGCTCGATCGCGACGAGGGCGGTGGGCTGTGCGTCACCGACGAATTCCTCAAAGCCTATTTTGCCCGTCCCGAGCTGATGCCGCCCGACGATGCGTGTCCGGTCGAACGCCGGTTGCACCGCGAGCTGCTCGCCGATCCGCGTCAGGGGGTCGGCGCCGACGAAATTGCCGGAATTTCCGACGCCGACGCCCGGGAGAACTGGCGGTTCGTGCTGGCGTTTCGCGATCTCCTGTTGCGGCATCCGACGCTCGAAGCGGCCTATCTTGCATCGCTGCGATCAGGCGCGAACGACCTGCCGCCGCTGTTCGTCAATCAGCTGGTACATGTCATCCTGCGCAACGCGCTCGATGGCTGCGACGACCCCTTTGTGCTCCGCGCGGCCGAGCTATTCTTCCGGGTTCAGCGGATCCTGCCGCATGAGCAAGCCCTGCTGCTCGGCGACGAGGAGATCGTCGGCGGCCGGAGCCCGACCCCGGTGCTCTCCCTGATGTCGATGCTGGGCGCCACCAACGAGGCGATGCTCGATATATTGAGCGAAGAGAATGTCGAGGCCTATTGGCAGCGCAGCGACCAATTCGACATGGCCCTTGATCTCACGGCCGGCGGACGCGGACCAACTGCGCTGGCGCAGGCGATGATGCGCTGGGTCTCTCATCTGCTCGGCATCGAGGTCACGATCGAGCCGCTGCGCGCGCTGCAGGACGCAAAGCTCACCTGGTATGTCGGGCTCGATACCGAGGCCACCAGGCTTGGCGACCGTCTGTGGCAAGGCGAAGACGTCGACGAGCGCGACGCCGACCGGGTGCTTGCACTGTTCCGGCTGATTTTTGCGGATTCGAGCCGCGCGCACGACGACGTCCGGGACGAGCCCGTCTACCTGATCCTGTCCATGACGGCGGATCAGAAGCTCCGGATGAAGCCACAAAATCTGCTGACCGGCCTTCCCGTGAAGCGCCTGGAGATGTTCACATGAGCCCCGCGGCATCGCCACTCGCATCCATCTCCGTCGGCGTCGTCGTCGAGCGGCGCAAGGCTGCCTCGCCCTGGGTTGACTTCGTCTGGCGCGGAATTGCTGTCCTGCCGGACGAGCCGGCGACACAACCCTGGACCGTGCTTCGCGAGCAGGATGGCACAGCCCTGTTCTATGCCGGAAGCGCGACCGTGGATCTCTATCCGTCCGAGACGGCGCGCTATCGCGATAATCTCGCCTCCGGCAATCCGAGCATCTGGACTGTGCTGTCGCCCTCGGAAGGCGCCTGGCCCTATGCCGTGACTGCGGTTACCGCTGACCCCGCGGAGGGCGAGGGCTTTACCGAAGCCGCCGATAATCTGGTCGAGGCCGTGCCGATGCCGGAGGTGCTGCGCGAAGTAATTGAAAGGTTCGTGGTCGAGCACCATGTCGAGCGGGAGTTCGTCAAGCGCAAGCGGCGCCGCGCTGATCCGGAGGCGCTGGCGCGGCGCGAACATGAAGGCGGACAGGAATGACTGAGGAGGAGTTCCTTGCACGCTGGTCCCGCCGTAAGCGCGAGGCGCAAGCGGAGCCGGCGGAGCCTGCCCGGGCGCAGCCCACGCCCCCGCCTGCGGCAAAGCAGGATGAGAGCGAGTTCGATCTCTCGACCCTGCCGTCGATCGACGAGATCAACGCTGCGACCGACATCACCGCCTTCCTGCGCAAGGGTATTCCACAGGAGTTGAGCCGTGCGGCTCTTCGCCGCGCGTGGGCAACCGACCCCGCCATTCGCGACTTTGTCGGGCTTGCGGAGAACGCATGGGACTTCAACGACCCGACCGCGATGCCGGGTTTTGGCCCGCTGGATTGCTCGTCGGAACAGCTGGCGGCGCTCGTCGAGCGCATCGTGGGCGGCGTGCGTGAGGCGGTGCAGTCTCTCCCCGAGGCGTCGATTGAAACAGCGGATTCTTCGGCGGAATTGCATCAAGCCGATGCGGCGGGCGCGCCGGATATTGTGCGGACAGCAGGCGCCACGGAACGTCCGGCAATCTCTGTTGCGGTGCAACCGTCAGTGGCGGAGAGATCTGCGGATTTCGCTGAGCCCCTCAGGCACCGTATTCACGGTGGCGCACTGCCGCGCGAGCAGCACGACTAAAGGCTATAGGTTCATATGGACGGATGATTGACCATCCGTGGAACCGGGACTACGATTTCGTTAGAACACTGTTACAAAAGCAGTAATCAAGCAGACGGGACTCGGATGGGAGGTCCACGTGCGGGATGACGGGCTTGATCGCGCAATCGATGCCGCAGGCGGCATTGCTCAGCTTGCGCGCAAAATCGGCATCAGCCAGCCTTCGGTCTCGAACTGGACCCGGGTGCCAGCACAACGGGTGGTTGCAGTTGAAACGGCCACCGGTATTCCACGCAACGATTTGCGGCCCGATCTCTACAGCGAAAAAGCCGTCCCAGCGGGGCTCATCGATCCCGTCGATGCTGCGCGCGCGCAAGAATACGCGTTGCTAGCAACCTTGCTGTCCGCGCCGCCGTCGAAACGACTGCTCGAGCAGCTCTCGGCATTGAGTGGTGACGCCACGCCGCTCGGCCGCGCGCATGCGGCGCTCGCCGACGTCGCCTCAAGCGCAGTCGCGGCTAAGGTCGAGCGCGAATATTTCGATTTGTTCGTGGGGCTCGGTCGCGGCGAATTGCTGCCTTACGCCTCCTACTATCTCACCGGCTTTCTCAACGAACGGCCGCTATCGCGCCTGCGTGGGGACCTGACGACGCTCGGCGTCGAGCGTGTTGCCAACAATTCCGAACCCGAGGACCACGCCGCCATCATTTGCGAGATCATGTCCGGCCTTGCCGGCGGACACTTCGGTGCCTCGCCAGAGGCACAGCGCGCCTTCTTCGAGAAACATGTGTCGCCGTGGCTGGGGCGACTATTCGCAGACATGGAGGGCGCCGGGAACGCCCGCTTCTATCGGGCCGTCGGCGCGCTCGGTCGCACCTTTATCGAGATCGAGACGGAAGCATTCACATTCGCCAACTGACCGGCACGCGCAGGTCCAGGAGAGATGCGATGAGTGAAGACAAGAAGACCACAGTGGGACGCCGCGACTTCCTGCGCAAGGTCAGCATCGGCACGGTCGGTGTCGGTGCGACACTCGCGACACCGTTGGTCGGGTCGGCGCAGGCCGACGGTGAGACCAACGATGAGAAGCGCAAGGCGCGCTACCAGGAGTCCGACCACGTCAAGGCGTTCTACCGCGTCAATCGTTATCCGGCCAAGGGAGGCTGACCGTGCTGATCAAGCGAACACACCAGCATTCCCCGGGCCACGGCTCCGTTGTCGAGTCCCTTGCGGGCCAGGCCGGCGGTCTCGACCGCCGCAGCTTCTTGCGCAAATCCGGGCTTGCCGGCGGTGCGCTTGCCGCGCTCGGCGCCCTGCCGGTCGGCAGCGTGCGCAAAGCGGAAGCCGCAATGGCTGGTCCGCTCACCGCAGGCGCGACCATCCGCAAGAACATCTGCACGCATTGCTCCGTTGGCTGCACGGTGACGGCCGAGGTCTTGAACGGCGTATGGATCGGCCAGGAGCCGAGCTGGGATTCGCCGATCAATCGCGGCTCGCATTGTGCCAAGGGCGCCTCGGTACGTGAACTCGTACACAGCGAGCGGCGGCTGCGCTATCCGATGAAGCTGGTAAATGGTCAGTGGACCCGCGTCTCCTGGGATACCGCGATCAATGAGATCGGTGACAAACTTCAAGCTGTACGCGAGAAGTCGGGCCCCGATTCCGTCTATTGGCTCGGCTCGGCCAAGATGACCAACGAAGGCGCCTATCTGTTCCGCAAGCTCGGTGCGTTCTGGGGGACCAACAATACCGATCATCAGGCTCGCATCTGCCATTCGACTACCGTGACCGGCGTCGCCAATACCTGGGGCTACGGCGCGATGACCAACAGCTACAATGATATTCGCAACGCAAAGACACAGGTCATCTTGGGCGGCAATCCGGCCGAAGCGCATCCCGTGTCGCTGCAACATCTGCTCGAGGGCAAGGAGCTGCAAAAGGCCAACTTTATCGTCATCGATCCGCGCCTGACGCGTACGGCGGCCCACGCGACGGAATATGTGCGGATGCGCCCGGGCACCGACATTCCGGTGCTCTACGGCATGATGTGGCACATTCTCCAGAATGGCTGGGAGGACAAGGAATTCATCCAGCAGCGCGTTTACGGTTTCGACGACATCAAGAAAGAAGTTGAGAAGTGGCCTCCGGAAGAAGTCGAGCGCGTCACCGGCATTCCCGGCGAGCAGCTCAAGCGCGTCGCCAAGATGTTCGCCACCGAGAAGCCGGCAACCCTCATCTGGGCCATGGGCCAGACCCAGAAGACCGTCGGCACCGCCAACGTCCGCGCGAGTTGCATTGCCCTCCTGATGACCGGCAATGTCGGGAAAGCCGGCGCGGGCGCCAACATCTTCCGTGGCCATGACAACGTGCAGGGCGCGACCGATGTCGGGCTCGATATCGTCACGCTGCCGTTCTATTACGGGCTCGCCGAAGGCGCCTGGAAGCATTGGTCGCGGGTTTGGGAGGTCGACTATGACTTCCTGAAGTCCCGCTTCGACTCCAAGCAGATCATGGAAACCCCGGGCATTCCGCTGACCCGCTGGTTCGAGGCAGTGACATTGCCCAAGGATCAGGTCGCTCAGAAAGACAATGTGAAGGCGGTGTTCGTGCAGGGACACGCCTCCAACAGCATCACCCGCATTCCTGAGTCCCTGAATGGTCTGAAGGCTCTCGAGCTGCTCGTCATTGCCGACCCGCATCCGACGACCTGGGCCTCGCTCTCCGTCGAGGCGGGCCGCAAGGATGGCGTCTACATTCTGCCGGTCGCTACGCAATTCGAATGCAAGGGGTCGCGCGTCGCCTCCAACCGCTCGCTGCAATGGGGCGAGCAGATCGTGAAGCCGATCTTTGAATCGAAGGATGATCTCGAGGTCATCTATCTGATGGCGAAGAAGCTCGGCTTCGCTGACCAGATGTTCAAGAAGATCAAGGTCGAAAACAATCTTCCTGAAGCCGAGGATGTGCTGCGCGAGATGAACCGCGGCAGCTGGTCGACTGGCTATTGCGGGCAATCGCCCGAGCGCCTCAAGGCGCACATGAAGAACCAGGCCAAGTTCGATATGCTGAGCATGCGGGCACCGAAGGACGATCCCGAGGTCGGCGGCGATTATTATGGCCTGCCCTGGCCGTGCTGGGGATCGCCTGAGGTCAAGCATCCCGGCACGCCGCTGCTCTACAACACCAATTTGAATGTGATGGACGGCGGTGGCACGTTCCGGCCACGGTTCGGCGTCGAGCGCGAGGAGAAGCTGCCGGACGGCACGACGCGGAAGGTGAGCTTGCTCGCGGACGGCTCGTACTCGTTGGGGTCGGGAATTCAGGACGGCTATCCGGAGTTCACGCTGGCGAGCTTGAAGAAGCTCGGCTGGGACTCCGAGCTCACCGAAGCGGAAATGGCCGTGATCAACAAGATCAATCCGGCCAATCCGGACACGGTGTCGTGGGCGCTCGACCTGTCGGGAGGCATCCAGCGCGTGGCGCTGGCGCATGGCTGCGTTCCCTATGGCAACGGCAAGGCGCGCATGAATGCCTTCGGCTTGCCCGATCCTATCCCTGTTCACCGCGAGCCGATCTACACGCCGCGCGTCGACCTCGTCGCTAAATATCCGACGCTGCCCGATGCCAAGCAGTTCCGAATGCCGAATATCGGTTTTTCCGTGCAGAAGGCAGCGGTGGAGAAGGGAATTGCAAAACAGTTCCCGCTCATCCTGTCGTCCGGCCGTCTGGTCGAATATGAGGGCGGCGGCGAGGAGACGCGCACGAACCCGTGGCTTGCCGAATTGCAGCAAGACATGTTCATTGAGATCAACCCTGCCGATGCCGCCGAGCGCGGTGTCAAGGACGGTGGCTGGGTGTGGGTCACGGGTGCAGAGAACAATTCCCGGGCGAAGATGAAGGCGCTCGTTACCGAGCGCGTCGGCAAGGGCGTCGCCTGGATGCCATTCCACTTCGGCGGCTGGCTCGCGGGCAAGGATCTTCGCGGCAATTACCCGAAGGGCACCGACCCGATCGTGCTCGGCGAAAGCGCCAACACGATCACTACCTACGGATACGACCCCGCGACGGGCATGCAGGAGCCCAAGGTCACTCTCTGCCAAATCGCGGCGGTTTAGGGAGTAACGACGATGGCACGTATGAAATTTCTCTGTGACGCTGATCGCTGCATCGAGTGCAACGCCTGCGTCACCGCCTGCAAGAACGAGCACGAGGTGCCCTGGGGCATCAACCGGCGCCGCGTCGTCACTATCAACGACGGCAAGCCGGGCGAGCGGTCGATCTCGATGGCCTGCATGCACTGCACGGATGCGCCCTGTGCGGCCGTGTGCCCGGTGAATTGCTTCTACACCACGGCCGATGCTGTGGTGCTGCATTCCAAGGACCTGTGCATCGGTTGCGGCTACTGCTTCTACGCCTGCCCGTTCGGTGCTCCGCAATATCCGAAGGTCGGGAATTTCGGCTCTCGCGGCAAGATGGATAAGTGCACCTATTGCGCCGGCGGTCCGGAGGCCGACGGCAGCAAAGAGGAATACGAGAAATACGGCGCGAACCGGTTGGCCGAGGGCAAGCTGCCGCTGTGTGCCGAAATGTGTTCGACCAAGTCGCTGCTTGCGGGTGACGGCGAGATCATTGCCCAGATTTACAAGGAGCGCGTGATGAAGCGCGGTTACGGCTCGGGTGCCTGGGGGTGGAAGACGGCCTATCGCGAGACGATCGAATCCTGACGAAGGTCGCGCGAGCATTGAGGAGGAGCTCATGGTGTCGTTTGCAAAATTCGTTCGGGCGGCTGTCTGGGCTTGTGCTTTACTCCTTCTCATCGTGGCAGCTCCGGCACCGGTAGGCGCTCAGCAGGTCAATCCGACCGCAAGCGCGGTCAAGGAGCGGCAGCTCTTGCAGGAGCTGAACCGGATCCAGGGTCGCGTCAGCATTCCTGATCAAAGGTCCGGCGTTCTCGAGCAGCCACAGGGGCGGGAATGGCGCGAGTTCCACAATGTCACGCTGCGCTGGATCGGCGGAGTCGCGATCATCGGCATGCTGGCGGTGCTCGTGATCTTCTATCTCACGCGCGGCATGGTGCGCCTCGAAAGCGGACGATCCGGCCGCACCATCGTGCGCTTCAACACGTATGAGCGTTTCGTGCATTGGATGACCGCCACCTGCTTCATCATTTTGGCGATCTCCGGACTGAACATCACCTTCGGGCGACCGCTGCTATTGCCGCTGATCGGCTTCGAGGCCTTCTCCGAATGGTCCCTTTGGGCAAAGTACGCCCACAACTATCTGAGCTTCCCGTTCACCATTGGGGTCGTTCTGATTCTTCTGATGTGGATCGGTGGCAATATTCCGAACAAGGTGGACGTCGAGTGGATGAAGCGAGGCGGCGGCATCGTCGGGCACGATCATCCGCCGGCCTACCGCTTCAACGCCGGCCAGAAGGCGATCTACTGGATCGTCGTGATCGGCGGCGGTTTTGTCGCCGCGAGCGGCTATGTCCTCATGTTCCCGTTCTACACGACGGGGATCGAAGGCATGCAGCTGGCCCAGATCGTCCACTCCATCGTCGCTGTGCTGTTCGTCGCGGCGATGATCGCGCACATCTATATTGGTACGATCGGAATGGAAGGTGCGTTCGAGGCCATGGGCTCGGGCGAAGTCGACGTCAATTGGGCCCGCGAGCACCATAGCCTCTGGCTCGACGAGCAGATGGCGCGAACGGGTCCGAACGACGGACAGCCTCAACCTGCGACCGCGGCGGCCGAGTAAGACGAACAGCCTGAAAGTGGCCGGGCGTTCTACTGAACCGGCTCTCTCGCAAACAGGACAGAGCGGTCCTGCATCTGCAACTCCGGCAGCTTGCTCGCCTGACCGGTCTGCAGTTCCTTGATGGATGGCATGCTGCTCTGGCCGGCATGGAACAGGACGTGCGATTTGAGCACGCTGCTGGCGGCACCGGCGAGAAGCAAGGCTGCGATGAGCGAGGGCATGAGGCGTTTCATGCGCATCTCCGTCTGCCATTCCACCCGGCACGACCGATAAACGTAAATTGCCTGGCGGGATGTGAGCCACGTCACAGCCGGCCTTCAAATTACATCGGCCCCAGCGAGGCGGGAGTATGAAGCGAAGCAACTAAGCCGTTTCGCGCGAGCACGCCCTGCAAGCTCTATGGAATCCCTGATGTGCGCTATCGAGTGACGGGCCATTGTCGTTCTAGTGTGCGTGACGAGTGCACTGATAATCGAAAATGCGATTTCCGCTTCCAATTCGTGCCTATATGGGTTCCAGAAGAGCCAAGCTGCGGAAGCCTCGTCAAAGCAGATTTCTCAATCGGTCCAATCGCATAAAGAGACTGATCAGAGTAAAAATATATCAACAGAATGAATGGCTTAGATCGGAAATTTTCCACGGCGCCCATGATGGATTGGAGCGAGAGTTCAAGTCTTTCAATTGGTTGGAAGGCGTCGTATGCACGGCGTGTGCACCGAGAGATCAAGAAAAATCTACTGGCAGCAAGCGTGGACTTCGCTCTCCGAAGAATTTGGCTTCCAATGGCCCGAAAGTGCCGCGACTTATCAAGGGCAGTCCCTGCCAGCATTCCGTTGTTTACGAAGAAGCGCGAAGAATGACCGAAAGGCCAGCTCGAATTTCAAGCTGGCCGTCGCACACTTGCTCATCAACCGCCGACACGCGTCACGAAAAAGTAACATGCAGAAGCGGAAATCTAAGGCGCTCGTTCTACCTTATTCCCAGCATGACGTGGCTCGGACACGCGTGATCGCCGCTCTTTTTAGCGGCGCAGGCATTGCGACAGGCGCAAAAACGTGGCGGGCAGGCGCGGTCGATCCATCCTATTGCGACAAATGTGCCCACCGGGCGTTTCACTCATCGAAATAGGCGCGCTCGGGCGAAGCGGCAGAGAATGCCAAAATCCGCAATAACTGGCTCATCCATCGCATGTTTAGCTCCAAATGCCGGAGTTTTCGGCAAGATATACCATGACACCCAATGCTACCAAGGAGGGAATTCGAGGGAGCCTGACGACAGTGCGTTGCCTGGTGCGAAGAGGCCGACCAAGCGCGCCAGCCATTAGAAATCGAAAACCTGAGACGGCATCACGTGTCCCTCTGCCGTTCTTTCATGTGGGACCCGAATATGGCGGGAGATTCTCGGAGCGCCTTCAAGGTACCTTTGAGCGTTCAAGAGGAGGAGTTTGCCGCGGCGTGTCGAGACTTCGTTCTGGAGAGAAAACCCGATCTGCCGGCATCCATCGTCATTAGGGACAACCAGCTCACGATCGCGGACGATCCGCATGTTCGAGACGCATTCGTAGAACTCGGTCTTGCCAGATTGATACGAGTTCTACATCTCGCAATCGAGGGCAGGGCGATTGCGCTCAAAAGAGTGCCAAGGCTTCTGTTCGATCTGTCGAGTTTCAGAAGAAAGGTGCTCTGCGCGTTAGATAGAGACGGTCGAGGTCGGCCCCTCGGGAAATAGGCGCGATTTCTCCAGCGCACCGTTTCAAGTGATAGATGGATGTGCGGTAAGGGCCTGGTATCGGGCCTGCTAAGTCACGCACGCATTCCTTGCGGTGCTGTCGAAATCTAACGACGCGGCAAATGCCGGAAAAGGCGCTCAAAGCCATCAACTTTAGCAGAAAATGCTTTTTGATGTGTACGATAGTTCTGCTGCTGGACGTCGTTCGTTGGGTTGCTTCGATCGAATTTCGCATTTGGCGTTTGCGAGAGATTTCCTATCGCTCGTTTCCTCCCTCTACTCGGCCCGGCGGCGATCGCCGGGCCCTTTTCCCAGGTCTCCGCTACGTCTGATGCTTCTCGGAACGCGGCTGATCAGCGTCGTATGACCTTCTTCAAGATTTCGGTAAGCGTTCGACATTCATCTCGGGTCTCTCGCGCGACCGCGCGAGAGGCTGGACGGCTGCGTGTTTAGGTTTCGCACTACGGCCGTTCTGCTCTCCGTGGTCTACCTTGCGAACGGCTGTTTCAACGACAGGGCTGGCGGCCGCTTCGGAGCTCTCGTGCCCGCGCTGTTTTCGGTCGGGTCTCTTGTCGGTATGGCCGTGTGGGACAGCCGTCCGGCTGCTGGCAAGGCTCGTGGTGCATCCGCAGCTCAATCCCTGGGCCGGCGATTTCTTTCCCGCCTCCTATTCCCCGCTCATCAAGCGCCTGAGGAAGTATGGCACCGCGAACCGCATCGTCGCCTCGATCCTCGGGCCGATGCTCGACGTGCCCGCCGGCCTCCGGCACCTCCTGATCCGGCTGGTGCTGCTCAACGGCACCGCCTTCCAGGCGACGCTCGCGGACGACCGCGCCTTCGAAGCCTTCGTGCGGCAGAGCGTGTTCGGCGTTTGGCATCCGGTCGGAACGTGCCGCATGGGCGATCCCGCCGACCGCACGGCGGTGGTCAATCCTGAGGGGCGAGTGATTGGCAGCGCGAACATGTACGTGGCGGATGCGTCCATTATGCCGCGCCTGCCCGCGGCCAATACCAATATTCCCACGATCATGATTGCGGAGAAAATCGGCGATTTCTTGCGAAAGTCGACCTGAGAAAATCGCGACGAGCGCGGGAGAACCAGAAGCAAGCGCTACCCCACTCGACCAATGCTGGAGGGAGACCGGGGACAAATGGAACGTCTAACTGGCGAGATCGTCCTGGTCTGCCGCTGCCTGACTCAGCACCGCAAGGGGAATAGATACGGACCTGATGTTGGCTCCAGAAAGCGCGGCATGGGCCGGCTTGGGTGGGAGCTGGCGCAGCAGATCAGGGAAATCTCGCCTGGCTTTCCCGTAGTCTACATGACGAGCGCCGGCGCGCCCTGACTGGAAATTGCAGGGCGTCGACGGCAGGGCCTTTGCCCCAGTTGGCTGCCGCGGTGTCGCAGCTACTCGATACCGGGGCCTCATCGGCTTGAACCGCTCCGAGTTTCCGATCCTTCGACCCCTCGGTGGTGGCTGATCGTCGGCTCCAGTGTCTCGTCGGATGGCAAAACTTCCTCTTGTAAAACCTCGCCAGCCATCCAAATAGCTTCTAGCCGCCATCCACGGGGATGGTCAATGGATAATTTCGATGTATGACAATGTTCGCGACCTGCGTCCCAAAGCCCCAGACACCGAGAAAATCACGATCAACCTTGGCTACGTGGACCTCGGCCATGTCGATCTGATGGTGCAGGAAGGGTTCTATTCGAACCGCACTGATTTCATTCGCACGGCCATCCGCAATCAGCTCGAGCGGCATGCAGATGTTCTCAAGCAGTCGACGGCCAGACACAGCTTGGACCTCGGGCTACGCAACTTCACCCGCCAGGATCTCGAAGCGGCTCAGC